>NZ_LXSD01000275.1:0-22389 GCF_017168095.1 Lysobacter enzymogenes
GCAGCCGCCGCGCTCGCCGCCGCGGGCGCCTGCGCGGCGACGGGCGCCGCCCAGGCCAGCGCGAGCGCGGCCAGACAGGCGCAGGCTTGCCGGATCGGCCCGTTGAGCCGGTTCGGCGGATGCATCCGGGTCATCGCCACCTCGCCGCGCGGCCGGGTTCCCGCGCCTTCGCCGCTACAATAGCCGCATGGACGTATCGCATTTGCTCGACGCTCTAAATCCGGCCCAGCGCGAAGCCGTTTCGGCGCCGCCGGGGCATTATCTGGTCCTCGCCGGCGCCGGCAGCGGCAAGACCCGCGTGCTGACCCATCGCATCGCCTGGCTCAACGAAGTGATCGGCGTGCCGACCCACGGCATCCTCGCGGTGACCTTTACGAACAAAGCGGCGGGCGAGATGCGCGCGCGCGTCGACGCGCAGCTCGCGCGCGGCGCCCGCGGCATGTGGATCGGCACCTTCCACGGCCTGGCCCACCGCCTGCTGCGCCTGCACTGGCAGGAGGCCAAGCTGCCCGAAGGCTTCCAGGTGCTCGACAGCGACGACCAGCTGCGCCTGGTCAAGCGCGTGGTGCAGGCGCTGGAGCTCGACGAAACCCGCTTCCCGCCGCGCCAGATCGCCTGGTGGATCAACGCGCAGAAGGACGAGGGCCGGCGCCCGCGCAACATCCAGCCCGGCGGCGACGACTGGCAGGACGCGATGCTGCGCTGCTACGAGGCCTACCAGGAGCGCTGCGAGCGCGCCGGCCTGGTCGATTTCGCCGAACTGCTGCTGCGCGCGCACGAACTGCTGCGCGACAACGCGGCCTTGCTGGCGCATTACCGCAACCGCTTCCGCGAGATCCTGGTCGACGAGTTCCAGGACACCAACGCGATCCAGTACGCGTTCGTGCGCGTGCTCGCCGGCGACAGCGGCCACGTGTTCGTGGTCGGCGACGACGACCAGGCCATCTACGGCTGGCGCGGCGCCAAGGTCGAGAACGTGCAGCGCTTCCTGCGCGATTTCCCCGATGCCCAGACCATCCGCCTGGAGCAGAACTACCGCTCCAGCGGCAACATCCTGGAAGCCGCCAACGCGGTCATCGCCCACAACCCCGACCGCCTGGGCAAGAAGCTGTGGACCGATACCGGCCACGGCGAATCGATCGACCTGTACGCGGCCTACAACGAGATGGACGAGGCGCGCTTCGTGGTCGAGCGCCTGCGCCAGTGGGTGCGCGACGGCGGCAGCTACGGCGATGTGGCCGTGCTCTACCGCAGCAACGCCCAGTCGCGCGCGTTCGAAGAGGCGCTGCTGTCCGAGCAGGTGCCTTACCGCGTCTACGGCGGCCAGCGCTTCTTCGAGCGCGCCGAAATCAAGGACACCCTGGCCTACCTGCGCCTGATCGCCAACCGCGCCGACGATGCCGCGTTCGAGCGCGCGGTCAACACGCCCACCCGCGGCATCGGCGAGCGCACCCTGGACGAGGTGCGCAAGCGCGCCCGCGCCGATGCGGTGCCGCTGTGGGAAGGCGCGCGCCGGGTCGCCGCCGAGACCGCGCTGGCCGCGCGCGCGCGCAACGCCCTGGCCGGCTTCGCGCTGATGATCGACACCATGCAGGCCGATGTGGCCGAGATGCCGCTGCAGGAGAAGATCGACCACGTGCTGCAGCGCTCGGGCCTGCGCGATCACTACGCCAACGAGTCGCGCGGCCAGCTCGACTCGCGCACCGACAACCTCGACGAACTGGTCTCGGTGGCCTCGCGCTTCAGCCGCAGCGACGAGGACGAGGCCGCGGACATGCCCGAGCTGATCGCGTTCCTAAGCTACGCCGCGCTCGAGGCCGGCGAAGGCCAGGCCCAGGCCGACGAGGACGGCGTGCAGCTGATGACCCTGCACAGCGCCAAGGGCCTGGAATTCCCGCTGGTGTTCCTCGGCGGGCTGGAAGAGGGGCTGTTCCCGAGCGGGCGTTCGACCGAGGAATCCGGGCGCCTGGAAGAGGAGCGCCGGCTGGCCTACGTCGGCATCACCCGCGCGCGCGAGAAGCTGGTGCTGAGCTACGCCGAGACCCGCCGCATCCACGGCATGGACATGTACGGGGTGCCCTCGCGTTTCCTGCGCGAGATCCCCTCGCCGCTGCTCAACGAAGTGCGGCCGAAGGTGCAGGTGTCGCGGCCGATGTACCGCGCCGCGCCGCGCCGCGACATGGGCCATGCGCGCATCGACGAGTCGCCGATCAAGCTCGGCGCGCAGGTCCGCCACGGCACCTTCGGCATCGGCACGGTGACCGACTACGAAGGCGACGGCGCGCATGCGCGGGTGCAGGTGAACTTCGACGATGTCGGCAGCAAGTGGCTGGTGCTGGCTTATGCGAATCTGCAGCCGGCTTGAGCGTGGCTGGCTGACGCGGTAGCTGTGGTTTCGCGGTCGCGGCTTGCGCCGCTCCTACAGGTAGCCCGGATCGATCCGAAGCCCCTGTAGGAGCGGCGCAAGCCGCGACCGCCATCCCCCAACCGCCGCGAAACCGATTGCGCGCGCGCACCCGCACGCCGGGCCGCCTCAGAACGCGTACCGCACCGTCAACTGATACACCGGCCCCGCCGTCTCCGTTTCGCGCTCGTACTCGTCGTAATCGCGCCCGACCTGATCGCCGAAAGTGTCGAACTTGTGGAACGCCTCATCCTTCGAGGCGTCGAGCAGGTTCGACCCGGTCAGCCGCACCGCGATCCGCGAGCCGAAGCGCTTCTCCACGAACGCTTCCAGGTCGGCGCCGTAATCGGTGCTCACTTCTTCGCCGAGCACGCGCGAGTACGCGCCGCCCTGGCGCCGGTAGCTCGCCCCGAACGACACGCCCCACTCCGGCAGATCCTGGATGAAACCGAGGTTGAGCACGAAGCGCGGCTGGTTGTTGAAGCGGCGCTTGCCGAATTCGTCTTCGACCTCGCTGTCCAGCCACGAGTAATTGAGGAACACGCCGGTGTGCTCCAGGCCCAGCGCGGTCAGCGGCGTGGACAGGTCGAACTCGGCGCCCCAGGCCGCGCCGTCGCCGACGTTGGCGGCGGTGAACACGAAGCTGTCCGGATCGAACGCGGGATAGCCCGGCGTGGCCGGGCCGGCGCCGGGGTGTTCGTCGAGGAATTCCTCGACCGCCTCGGAATGGTCTTCCAGCGACTTCGCGCTCGGCCGGCCGGTGCCGGCGATCTCGATCAGATCGCGCACCTTGCGGTAGAACAGGTTCAGCCCGACCACGCCGCGCCGGCCGAGCCGGCGCTCGTAGCCCAGGTCCAGGCCCCACGCGGTTTCCGGGCGCAGCAGCGGGTTGCCGACGAAATCGTTGTCGCCGTACTCGCCTTGCAGAGTCAGCGGCAGCAGCTTGTCGAAGTCCGGCCGGCGCACGCTGCGCGCCAGCGAGGCGCTGAAACGGTCGTGCTCGGTGAGGTTGAAGCGCAGGTGCGCCGAAGGCAGCAGCAGCTCGTAGTCCTTGTCCTGGCGCAGCGCAGGCGCGTCGTCTTCGCTGCGCAGATCGATCCTGGCGCGGGTGGTTTCGTAGCGCAGGCCGGTTTCCCAATCCATGCGCCCGTTCTTGCCCGACAGCATCGCGTAGGGATCGGCGCGGCGCTCCTGGATGCGGCTGCGCTGACGGTCGAATTCGACGTACGGCGGCAGCGGCTGGCCTTCCTTCCTGGCCTCGACCTCGCTGGTGCGCAGCGAGTTGTCGCGGCGCTTGTCCACGCCGTCGATGCCGAATTCGAACCGGGTCGCGCCGAACTCGCGCTTGTGCGCGAGCTTGAGACTGAACTCGCGGTCGCGCGCATCGGTGAGGACGCGAGTGCCTTCGAAACCGTCGAACGACGGCGGCGAATCCTCGTTGTCGTAGCCGGTTTCCTGCTCGGTGTCGAAGCGGGCGTCGTCGAAGCGGGCGTAGCCCAGGTCGATCTCGCTGCGGCCGCCGGCCATCGCGAAGTCGTACGACGCGCCCAGCACCAGGTTCTTCTGGTCGATGTCGACGTTCTGGTCGTTGACCGACAGCAAACGCTCGCGCGCGCGGCTGGAGGCGTGGTCGTATTCGCGCGAATGCTCGGTCTCGGTGCGGTCGGTGCGCACGTAGAAACCGTCCAGGCGCAGCCGGCCGGCGCCGAGGTCGCGGGTGTAGGAGAGGTTGCCGGAGGTGTCGGTGCCGTCGCGCACGTCGCTCTGGTCTTCGCGATCGACGAAGTCGCCGCCCGGCGCTTCAAAGCGGTCGCTGCGCTTGCGCTTGGGATTGTGCCGGCCCTGCACGTTGACCCCGCCGAGCAGGCGGCCGCCGGCGAATTCGCCGCTGCCGACCGCGCCGAGCACCGGTTTGGTCTTGCCATCGTCGAAATGCATCGCGCCGGCGCGCAGGTAGCCGCCGTCGAATTCGTAGGCGTCGCGCAGCACGATGTTGAGCGCGCCGGCGACCGCATCGCCGGAGCGGTTGGCGCTGGGACTGCGCACGATCTCGATGCGTTCGACCAGTTCGGCCGGAATGCGGTCGACATAGAACGAACGGTCGCCGCCGGCGCCGGGCACCTTCTTGCCGTTGATCAGGATCTGGGTGTAGCCCGGATCCAGGCCGCGCAGGCGCGCGCCGTCGTATTCGAGCACGTCGGAGACGAAGCCGACGCTGGGCACGCGCTTGAGCATGTCGCCGACGGTCAGCGGTTCGAAGCGCTGGAAATAATCCAGGCCGTAGCTCAGCGTCGGCGCGGTGGCGTAGCTGCGGTCGCGGTAGGCGATGTCGCCGGTTACGGTGACGCGGTCGAGTTCGGTGGCGCGGCGCTCGTTCTCGAGTTCGGCTTCGGCGGCGAGCGCGGGCGAACCGCAGGCGGCGAGCAGCGCGGCGCACAGCGCGTGGCGGCGGCGGAACGGGATGGACTGCAGGCTGCGCATCGAACACTCGCCGGGCGAAAGTTGGCGAGCGTTGTAAGTGCGGGCGATGGCAGCACGATGACCGGACGGGGGCGCAAGCGACGAACGGTGCGCCTGTCATCAAAGCGGCACGCGCGGGTTCTATAACGGCGGCAGGGGAAGGCCTTCGTCGTCTACGCAATCCGGGTATCGCGCATGCCGAAATGTTCCGTTCTCGCCGCCGGCCTCGCGACGGCCGCGGCCGTGGCCGCCCTGGTCAGCTGCGCCACGCCGCAAGCCGCGCGCAGCGACGCCGGCGCGCCGGCGCCGGCCATCGCAGCCGATGCCGGGCAGGGCGAGCGCGACCAACGCCCGGCGCAGGCCGGCATCGCCCATGAGACCGTGGCCGAAGCGTTCCTGACCGCGGCCACGCCGCAGGACAACCTCGATTCGCCGGCGATCTGGCGCGCGCCCAACGGTCGCCTGTGGCTGCTGGCGACGGCCAAGCAGGGCGATGCGCTGGCGATCTACGACGGCGACGACGGCGAGCGCGCCGGCCGCTACGGCCGCAGCGGATCCGCGCTGGGCCAGTTCCGCCGCCCCAACGGCATCGCCGTGCTCGGCGACCTGGCCTTCGTGGTCGAACGCGACAATCGCCGCGTGCAGGTGCTGCAACTGTCGCTGCCGCCGGCGCGCAGCGCGAAAACCGGCGTGGCCGACCGGCGCACGCCGCAACTGCGCCCGCTGGCCGCGTTCGGCCAGGCCGAACTGCAGCAGCCCTACGGCCTGTGGGTGCGCCAGAGCGGGCCGGGCACGCTCGAGGCCATCGTCACCGATGCCTACATGGCCGGCGAAGATGCCGCCGGCGAGGCGATCGTGCCGCCGCCGGAGCGGCTGGGCCGGCGCCTGCAGCGCTACGAACTGCGCGTCGGCGACGGCGCGCCGCAAGTACGCAGCCTCGGCGCGTTCGGCGACACCAGCGCCGATGGCGCGATCCGCGTGCCCGAGTCGGTGTGGGGCGATCCCGCCCACGATCGCCTGCTGATCGCCGAGGAAGACCTCGCCACCGGCACCGCGCTGCGCGAATACGGCCTGGACGGCCGCTACCGCGGCCGCACCCTCGGCCGCGAGCTGTTCAAGGCCCAGGCCGAAGGCATCGCGCTGTGGCAGTGCGCGGACGGCAGCGGCTACTGGATCGCCACCGACCAGTACAAGGACCGCAGCCTGTTCCACGTGTTCGACCGCGCCACCTTGCAGCACCTGGGCGCGTTCGCCGGCCGCAGCGTCGGCAACACCGACGGCGTGTGGCTGCAGCAGGCCGGCTCGGTGCGTTTCCCCGACGGCGTGTTCTACGCCGTCCACGACGATCGGGCGGTGGGCGCGTTCGATTGGCGCGACGTCGCGCGCGCGCTGGGGCTGCGCAGCCGCTGCGAAGCCTGATCTTAGGAGATAGCGCATAGGAGTTAGGAGATAGCGAAGGCGCGTCGGAGCGTTTCCTACCTCCTAACTCCTATCCGCTATCTCCCAGCCTTCAGCCACCCGAGGCTTCGTTGAGCTTGAACGACTTCAGCATCAGGTCGAAGCCCGGCCTGGCCTGGGCCTGATCCTCGTCGGCGCTTTGGGTGATCAGGAACGCGGTGCGGCGCGCGCCGGTGATCTTGTGGTATTCGCGCAGGTGCGGCACTTTCACCCCGCCGAGGCTGACGGTGTAGTGCTCGCGGATGGTGCCCTGGTCGAACGCCGACAGATCGAAGCGGGCTTGATGCTCCAGCGCGTTGGGCAACTGCTTGTCGGCTTCGGCCGAGAAGCTGCGGGCGAATTCTTCCAGCTCGCGGTTGCGGTCGGACTGGACCATGGCGATGAACACCGCCGTGCCCGGGCTTTCCACGGTGAGGTAGTGCACGCCGCCCAGGCGCTGGTCGTCGGCGAGCTTCCAGTTGCCGGGAATCTGCACCTGCACGCCGAGGCGGTCGTAGGCCTTGGGCTCGGCGACATTGGCCGCCGGTTCGCCGCAGGCGGCGAGCAGCGCGGCGAGCGCCAGGGACAAACCGCCAACGCAGACAGCGCGCAAACCGGGCATGCGTGTCATCGACTCCATCCCTGCAGTAGTCGCCCCCTGTGGGCACGCGCCACCCTAGCAGGCCCGCCGCCGGAACGCGCGTGCCGGGCGGCCTGGGTCGGCAAAGCGGCGCAGGCGATCGAAGGCGGGATGCGCGCAGTTCCGTCGTTGCCTGAGGCGGCGATCCGCTTTCGCGACGTTTCTTCCTGACCGTCATCCCCGCGCAGGCGGGGATCCAGAGACTTCAGGGCCATGCCTCGACGAAGCCCTGGATGCCCGCCTTCGCGGGCATGACGATAGGTGGGTTGCGCGGCAAATCGGTTTTCCGCGTCGCTTGAAGCCGTCATCCCCGCGAATGCGGGGATCCAGAGACTTCAGAGTCATGCCTCGATGAAGCCCTGGATGCCCGCCTTCGCGGGAATGAAGATAGGTGGGTTGCGCGGCAGGCGGGTTTCGCCGTGCCGCTGTATGCCGTCATCCCCGCGAATGCGGGGATCCAGAGACTTCAGAGTCATGCCGCGATGAAGCCCTGGATGCCCGCCTTCGCGGGCATGACGAGAGGTGGGTTACGCGGCAAACCGGTTTTTCCGCGCCGCTTGAAGCCGTCATCCCCGCGAAGGCGGGGATCCAGAGGCTTCAGCGCAATGCCGCCACGTCAGTCCAACGGCACCCCGAAGTGAAACGCCTCGATCCGCAGCCGTTCGCGCAGATAGAACGCATGCGCATCCTGCCGCTGCGTGCCCGAGTCCAACTGCAGCCGCGCGCAGCCCAGCCGCTTGGCCTCGGCCTTGAGCCAGTCGAGCATCGCCTTGCCGTAGCCGCGGCTGCGCACGGTCTGGTCGACGATCAGATCGTCCACGTACACGTGCAGGCCCACCGCCAGCATCTCCATCACCCGCCAGCAGGCGAACGCGCGCGGCGCGCCGTCCTCGTCGAAGGCGACCGTGGCGCGGCAGCCCTGGGCGATCTGGCGATGCATCTGGGCGACGAAGCGATCCTCGTCGAATTCCGGGCGCAGCTGCGAAACCAGCGGCCAGACGGCGCGCAGGTCGGCATCGCCGCTGAGGGTGCGGATGGTGATCATGGGGCTGGAAGTTAGCGGATGGGAGATAGGAGATAGCGAAAGCAGCGCAAACCGCCCCTCGCTATCTCCTATCTCCTATCTCCCATCTCCCATCTCCCATCCGCCACCTCCTGCTGCAACCGCGTCACCAACTGAACAACTTGAAATACACCGGCGACACCGTGCCTTCGCCCTTGCTGCTATCCAGCCGGCCATCGCCGTTCTCGTCGACCAGGTAATAGATCGGGCCGCGCGCCGGCACCACCTTGACCACGCGCAGCTGGCCGGCGACGCGGTATTCCTCGATGGTGTCGCCGTTCTCGACCGTGTGCGTGCGCACTTCGGCGTTGCTGAGCCCGGCGGTGGGATCGGCGGCCCGGGCGGCGCCGCCGGCGGAGGCGCAGCCGGCCAGCGCCAGCAGCGCGGCGACGGCCAGGGCGGCATGAGGGGCGAGGGGGGCGCGCATGGTGGTTCTCCGTGGTCCAGGGCCACAGGATACGCCGCGCGGCCGTTAAGCGTGCGCATCGGCGCGGCTCCCGCCGGCTCGTGCCGCGGCGTCCGCGCCGCTGAGACGCCAGGGCGTAGAATCCCCGCCATGAAACGACTCGTCCTTATCGATGGTTCCAGCTACCTCTACCGCGCCTTCCACGCGCTGCCGCCGCTGAGCAACGACGCCGGCGAACCCACCGGCGCGCTGTTCGGCGTGGTCAACATGCTGCGCGCGACCTTGAACGAACGGCCGGACTATGTGGCCTTCGTGGTCGACGCGCCCGGCAAGACCTTCCGCGACGATCTCGACCCGAACTACAAGGCCAACCGCCCGCCGATGCCCGACGACCTGCGCGCGCAGGTGCTGCCGATGTGCGAGATCGTCGAGGCGCTGGGCATCCCGATCCTGCGCATCGACGGGGTCGAGGCCGACGACGTGATCGGCACCCTGGCCCTGCGCGCGAGCCAGGACGGGATCGACGTCACCATCTCCACCGGCGACAAGGACTTCGCCCAGCTGGTGCGTCCGGGGGTGATCCTGGTCAACACCATGAGCGGCAGCCGCATGGATTCGGATGCGGCGGTGATCGACAAGTTCGGCGTGCGCCCGGACCAGATCGTCGACCTGCTGTCGCTGATGGGCGACAGCGTCGACAACATCCCCGGCGTGGAGAAGTGCGGGCCCAAGACCGCGGCCAAGTGGCTGGGCGAGTACGGCAGCCTCGACGGGGTGATCGAACACGCCGGCCAGATCAAGGGCAAGATCGGCGACAACCTGCGCGCCGCGCTGGCACGGCTGCCGCTGAACCGCCAGCTGGCGACGATCAAGACCGACGTCGAGCTCGAACGCGGCCCGGACCAGCTGGCCCTGCGCGAGCGCGACGCCGACGCGCTGCGCGGCCTGTACGCGCGCTACGGCTTCAAGCAGGCGCTGCGCGAGCTGGAAGGCGCGGGCACCGCCAACGATATCGCCAGCGACCGCGCCGGCCTGCGCGCCACCGCCGCCGGCCACGCCCGCGGCGGCGGCGCGGCCGAGACGCCGGATGCGGCCCTGGCGGTCAAGGGCGAGTACCAAGCCGTGACCGAGCAGGCGCAGCTCGACGCGCTGGTCGCTTCGCTGCAGGCGATCGAGGAGTTCGCCTTCGACAGCGAAACCGATTCGCTCGACCCGATGCAGGCCAACCTGGTCGGCCTGAGCTTCGCCAGCGAAACCGGCCGCGCGGCGTACATTCCGCTCGGCCACGATTATCCCGGCGCGCCGGCCCAGCTCGACCGCGAGGCGGTGCTGGCGGCGCTGCGCCCGGTGTTCGCCGACCCGGCCCGGCGCAAGCTCGGGCAGCACGGCAAGTACGACCTGCACGTGCTGCGCCGCCACGGCGTCGAGGTGGCCGGCTACGCCGACGACACCATGCTCGAAAGCTTCGTCTACAACGCCACCGCCAGCCGCCACGACATGGATTCGCTGGCCAAGCGTTACCTGGGCTACGACACGATCAAGTACAGCGACGTGGCCGGCAAGGGCGCCAAGCAGATCCCGTTCTCGCAGGTCGCCATCGACGATGCGACCAATTACGCCGCCGAGGACGCCGACGTGACCCTGCGCCTGCACCGCGTGCTCGGCGCGCGGCTGGCGGCCGAGCCGGCGCTGGAGAAGGTCTACCGCGAGATCGAAATGCCGCTGGTGCCGGTGCTGGCGCGGGTCGAGGCCAACGGGGTGATGATCGACGGCGACGAGCTGCGCCGGCAATCGCAGAACCTGGGCAAGCGCATGCTCGAGGCGCAGATGAAGGCGACCGAGCTGGCCGGGCGCAGCTTCAACCTGGATTCGCCCAAGCAATTGCAGGCGCTGCTGTTCGACGAACTCAAGCTGCCGGTGCTGGTGAAGACCCCGACCGGCCAGCCGAGCACGAACGAAGAAGCGCTGGAGGCGATCGCCGACCAGCACGAACTGCCGCGGGTGATCCTGGAGTACCGCGGCCTGGCCAAGCTGCGCAGCACCTATACCGACAAGCTGCCGGAGATGGTCAACCCGCACACCGGCCGCGTGCACACCAGCTATCACCAGGCCGGCGCGGCGACCGGGCGGCTGGCGTCGAGCGACCCGAACCTGCAGAACATCCCGATCCGCACCGAGGACGGCCGCCGCATCCGCCGCGCTTTCGTCGCCCCCGCCGGCCGCAAGCTGGTGGCCTGCGACTACTCGCAGATCGAACTGCGCATCATGGCCCACCTGTCGCAGGACGAAGGCCTGGTGCGCGCGTTCGAATCCGGCGCCGACGTGCACCGCGCCACCGCCGCGGAAGTCTTCGGCAAGAAATCGCTGGACGAAGTCAGCAGCAACGAGCGCCGCGCCGCCAAGGCGATCAACTTCGGCCTGATGTACGGCATGAGCGCGTTCGGGCTGGCGCGCCAGCTCGGCATCGGCCGCGGCGAGGCGCAGGACTACATCGCGCTGTACTTCAGCCGCTATCCCGGCGTGCGCGACTTCATGGAGCGCACCCGCCAGGACGCGCGCGAGAACGGCTACGTCGAGACCGTGTTCGGCCGCCGCCTGTACCTGGAGAACATCAAGGCCTCCAACCAGGGCCTGCGCGCCGGCGCCGAACGCGCGGCGATCAACGCGCCGATGCAGGGCACCGCGGCCGACATCATCAAGCGCGCGATGATCGACATCGACGGCTGGCTGGCCGACCATCGCGAACGCGCGCTGATGATCCTGCAGGTGCACGACGAACTGGTGTTCGAGGCCGAGGAGAGCTTCGTGCCGGAACTGCTGGCGCAGGCCTCACGCCGGATGTCGGCGGCCGCCACGCTGCGCGTGCCGCTGGTCGTCGACAGCGGCGTCGGTATTAATTGGGACGAAGCGCATTGATTATCTGGAAGCCCTTGATTTTGCTGGGCTTGGTTTAATGAATCGGTCCTGAATCCAACAATTTATTAACTCGGATCTTCACGAACTATCCATGTGCCGGATGGTCATATAGGTCGCGACAGATGCAACGTCTGTCGCCGATCTCTCCCTCCCCTGGAGTGATCCCCCGGAGCGAACGACCCCTCCCCAGGTCTCGCTCCACCAGCCCCGCCGGCCCCCCCTGCCCGCGGGGCTTTTTATTTTCCGGCCAAAAGCCGCTGCGTTCGCGCAGCGGCTTTTGTTTTGCCGCGCGAGCGGTTTTGCCCGCGCCGCCGAGTGAATATTCGCAGTCGCAGATAACAACGCGATTAAACGAAAGCGCTCACAAAGCAAATGCGATAGGTTTTGCGTGGGGCTTGGAAAAATTTAGAAATTCCAATCCGGCGCGGTGGGAGCGGCAGGGTCGCGGCGGGACTATGCGGTTGCGGCGCGATCTCGATACCCCGCGGTCGCGACTCGCGTCGCTCCTACAGTCGGAATCGAGGCCAAGGCTGCCCCTGTAGGAGCGGCGCGAGCCGCGACCGCGACACGCAGATGCGACGCGAGCCTGAAGCCCCGCCGCCGCCCCGAATCAGCCCGCGTCTTCCCCCAGCCAATCGCGCGGCACCAGGAACTGCGCCAGCTTCGCCTCGTCGCTGTCCGCTTCCGGCTGGAACCCGTACTCCCAGCGCACCAGCGGCGGCAGGCTCATCAGGATCGATTCGGTGCGCCCGCCCGATTGCAGGCCGAACAAGGTGCCGCGGTCGAACACCAGATTGAATTCGACGTAGCGCCCGCGCCGGTACAACTGGAACTGGCGCTCGCGCTCGCCATAGGGCGTGTCGCGGCGCTTGGCCACCAGCGGCAGGTAGGCATCTAGGAAACCGTCGCCGACCGCGCGCATATAGCCGAAGTCGCGCTCGAAGTCGCCGTGCAGGTCGTCGAAGAACAGGCCGCCGACGCCGCGGGTCTCGCCGCGGTGCTTGAGGAAGAAGTATTCGTCGCACCAGCGCTTGTGCGCCTGGTAGCGCTCCTCGCCGCCGTAGGGTTCGCACAGCGCGCGCGCGGTGCGGTGCCAGTGGCGCACGTCTTCGGCGAAGGGATAGAACGGGGTCAGGTCGAAACCGCCGCCGAACCACCAGGCCACGGTCTCGCCGTCGCGCATGGCGCGGAAGTGGCGCACGTTGGCGTGGGTGGTGGGCAGGTAGGGATTGTGCGGGTGGAACACCAGCGACACCCCGACCGCGCGCCAGGACGCGCCGGCCAGCTCCGGCCGCGCCGCGCTTGCCGACGGCGGCAGCGTGCTGCCGGACACGTCGGAGAAGCCGATGCCGGCCTGCTCGAACACCCGGCCGCCGCGCAGGATGCGGGTGCGGCCGCCGCCGCCCTCGGCGCGCTGCCACGGGTCTTCGTTGAAGCCGGCGCCGCCGTCGGCGGTTTCGATGGCGGCGCAGAGGCGGTCCTGCAGGCCGGAGAGGTAGTCGCGGACGCGGTCGAAGTCGTTCATGGCGCGCATTCTAGCGGTGGCGGTCGCGGGTAGGATTTGATCCGGGTCAAGCCAGGCGGCGCGGACGACCCGACCCGGTCGCTCGCGCGGCGATGCTCACAGCGGCAGGGTCGAGCCCGGCGTCAGGCGCCGGAAGACGGTGTCGTCGTCTTCGCGCTGTGAGGGATCGAACGCGACCGGCATGCGCATGCGCACGATCCGCTCGCCCGAGCGGCAGGCCTCGCGCCGGAACAGCATCGCCTGCGCCAGCCGCAGCGCCGCCGCGTCGAATGCGGGCTGGCCGCCGCTGCGTTCGATCATGGCGCAGGTCACCATGCCGCGGCTGTCGACCTTGAACACCACCGTCGAGGTGCCGGCGATCCGGTCGACCAGCTCGCGCTGCGGGTACTTCGGCTGCGGCGCGAGCAGGCGCTGGCGCGGGCAGTCCGGCGGCGCGAGCGGACGCAAGTCGGACAGGCAGTCGCTTTCCACCAGTTCCGGCCGGCGCGGCGGCGAGTCGGCCGCCGACAGCACAGGCTTGTCGGGCGGCGGCTGGGCGTTGCGGCGGACCGCTGCGGAGACGGCGATTTCCTCGCCCGGCCGCAAGCGCGCGGCGCGCGGCACGTAGACGTGCTGCGGCGGCAACTGCGCCAGCGACTTCGCCAGCCGCGCGCAGGCCGTGGCGGCGGCCTCGCAGCGGTAAGCGATCAATTCGCGGTCGACCTCTCCGCTGCGCTCGTAGCGGCGGCGCACGACGCTGGGAGAGGCCCAGTGGCCGGCCAGGAAGAAGGTCCAGCGCTCCGGGCGGTTGCCGAAGCCCACCGTCGTGGTGTGTTGGCTTGCGCTGTCGTAGCGATAACCCAGCACATGGCCGCTGCGGCGGCGCAGCAGGTCGAAGATCGCGGCGACCGAGGCGGCTTCCATCGGCTTGGCGTCGGGCTGGTAGCCGGCGATCAGCGCGGTGCGGCTGGCCGGCGGCTCGGCGGCGAACGCAGCCGGGCTGGCGAGGGCCGCCATCAGCGCGAGCAAAAGCCGGGCGCGCGCGCCGCAGAACGGCCGCGCAAGACACGCACTGCGTTTCCAAGCCACGACGCTCCTCCGGCGGCGCGGCCCGCGGCCGCGATGGCGCCCGCTGCACGGCGGCGGGACGGCGTCGATCATAGCGCCGCGCCGGAGCGGCGGCAGCCGCGGCGCCCGCTCGGGACGCCGCGGCCCAGGCTCACTTCTTCAAGGTGCGCTCGAACAGCTCGTAAATGCGCCGGTACTCGTCGTACCACGCATCCGGATGGACGAAGCCGTGGCGCTCCAGCGGATACGGGGCGATCTCCCACTTGTCCTTGCGCAGTTCGATCAGCTTCTGGGTCATCATCACCGAGTCCTTGAAGAACACGTTGTCGTCGATCATGCCGTGGGCGATCAGCAGGTTGTCCTGCAGGCCGGCGGCGTATTCGATCGGCGAGGACTTCTTGTAGGCCTCGGGGTCGAGTTCGGGCGTGTTGAGGATGTTGGACGTGTATTCGTGGTTGTACTGCGACCAGTCCGAGACCGGGCGCAGCGCGGCGCCGGCCTTGAACTTGCCCGGCGCGCGGTACAGCGCCATGAAGGTCATGAAGCCGCCGTAGGAGCCGCCGTAGATGCCGGCGCGGTCGGCGTCGCCCTGCTTGTGGGCGACCAGCCAGTCCAGGCCGTCCAGGTAATCCTCGAGCTCGGGATGGCCCATCTGCCGGTAGATCGCGGTGCGCCAGTCGCGGCCGTAGCCTTGCGAGGCGCGGTAGTCGAGATCGAGCACGAGGTAGCCCTGCTGCACCAGCAGGTTGTGGAACATCTGCTCGCGGAAGTAGTTCGGGTAGCGCTCGCTGACGTTCTGCAGGAAGCCGGCGCCGTGCACGAACATCACGATCGGGTACTTCTTGCCGGGCTCGTAATTCTTCGGGCCGTAGAACTTGCCCCAGACCGTACCGGCGCCGTGCTTGGACGGCACCTGCACGTATTCGGGCTGGATCCACTCGCGCTGCTTGAAGCCGTCCTTGCGGGTGTCGGTGAGCTTGACGGCTCGCCCTTCGCCGGCGCCTTCGCCCGTCGCATCGACCACCGCCAGCTGCGGCGGCACGTAGCTTTCGGAGTAGCGCACCAGCAGCTTGCGGCCGTCGGGCGAGAGCGCGAAGTTCTCCACGCCGTCGAGCGCGGTGACCTCGCGCACGGCGCCGCCGTTGCGGTCGACCGCGCAGACTTCGTAGTCGCCCGGCCACTTGCGGTTGCACAGGAAGAAGAAGGTCTTGCCGTCGGCGCCGAGCTGCGGGTCGGAGACTTCCCACTTGCCCGAGGTGATCGGCCTGGGCGCGCCGCCGTCGCTGACGTAGAGGTGCGAATAGCCGCTTTGTTCCGACAGCAGCCACAGGCCGCCGTCCGGCAGCCAGCCGAAGTCGTTGTAGTCCCAGCCGATCCAGGCCTTGTCGTTGAGGCGGTGGCGGGCCTGCAGCGCGGCGCCGGCGAGATCGACCGAGGCGATCCAGCGATCCTTGTTGTCGGTGGCGCGGATCAGCACGCCGGCGTGGCGGCCGTCGTCGCTCCAGCGCACCGCGGCGTTGCGGCCGTCGCCGTCGGTCTCGATGCGCACCGGGCGATCGCCCTTGAGCGCGTCCTTCTTCGCCGCCTTGCGCATCGCCGCCAGCGGGTCTTCGGAAATGCCGGGCAGCTTGTCGAACTTGAGTTCGCTGGACTTGCCCGTGGCCACCTCGACCAGCCACAGCTTCTGCGGCAGCGGTTCGTTGCGGCCGACGCGGGTGCGCACTTCCTCGAATTCCTCGTAACCCGATTCGGTCACGTACTTGGGCATCTTGCCGCCGGTGCCGGCGTCGCCCTTCTTGTCCTGGGTGACGGCGAGCAGGTAGCGGCCGTCGGGCGACAGCGCGGTGTCGACGATCTCGACGTCGCTGCCCAGGTACACCGCGCGCGGCGCGCGGCTCGGGTCGCTCTTGCGCCAGGCTTCGTCCTGCTCGCGCGAGGCTTCGCGCTGGGCGCGGTCGTTGCGCAAGGTGTCGATGGTGGCGAGCTGGTAATCGCGCAGCGCGTCGGCCTTGGGCGCCTTGGCCGGGTCGTTCTGCGCCAGCACCTGCGCGGCCTGGCTGACGCCCTGGCCTGCGCGCCACTGGAACCACTGGTTGTCGACCCGGAACACCAGGTTGCCGTCGCGCGAGAACTGCGGGCGCGATTCGGTTTCGTTGCTGCGGGTGACCTGGGTCAGCGCGCCGCTGCGCAGGTCGCGCACGAACACGTCGCCGTTGCGGATGAAGGCCATGCGCGAGCGCGCGGCGTCGTAGACCGGATTGACCGCGTCGATGTCGTTGCGCGCGGCGCCGTCCAGGCGCTGCGGCGCGCCGCCGGCGGCGCTGGTCTGCCAGGTGTCGCGGATGATCGCGCCGTCGCGCTTGAGCTGGTACTGCACGCGCTGGCCGTCCCACGACCACCAGGCGCGTTCGACCGGGGGACCGATCCAGTCCGGGTCGGCCATGGTGTCGGCGAGGGTCAGCGGCGCGGCGCTTTGGGCGAAGGCGGCGCTGGCGAGCAGGGTCAGCGGCAGGGCGGCGAGTCGGGCGTAGGCGGGGCGCATCGAGCGGGCTCTTGGGACAAAGACGGGGCAGGGTAGCAGCCCGCGGCGGGCCGGCGGGCCGGTCGTTGGTCATGGGCGCGCGGCGGGTTCGGGCCGATGAGCGCCGCTTTCTGCGCCGGTTTGCAGGTGAAGCATGGATACGCCGAAGCAGGGTTTGCGCGATCGGTGGTTTCGGGCGTTGCGAGCCGGGTCGGGGCGTCGGGATCGGACTCGCCGGGGGGCGGGAACGCCCCGCACCGGAGGTTTGTAGGAGGGACTTCAGTCCCGATGCTTTCCGATCCGATGCTTCGGCGCGAGCGGAAACGAGAGCATCGGGGCTGAAGCCCCTCCCACAGTCAGGACGGTCCTCGCGAAGGCGGCGTCCGGGCTTCGCCCTGGCATGGCGCTGAAGTCTCCGGCTCCCCGTTTGCATGGGGATGACGAGCTGGAAGAGGCGCCGCGAAACCTGCCTGCACCGTCATGCCCGCCTTCGCGGGCATGACGTCCTGGCGGTGGCGACGGTGCCAGTGCCGGCGCCACAGTCGGCGCCAGCACCAGCACCAGCGGAACAGGCCTCGCGCAAACAGACGGCAATCTGCGTCGATCCGCCGTTTCCTACACACACGGCCCATGCCGCCGTTTGTCGCAGCGCCACGCGCGCGTTTCGCAGCGTCGAGGTCGCCGGGCCCGCCTGCGCACTCGTCGACGGCCCGGCGAACGCCCGGCCGGCCGTGCCGCCGCGTCGGCGCCAGTCGCCGAATGTCGCAGTTTCGGACGCCGACCACGCCGCGCTCACCGCCTTTGCGGTTTAAGTGCTCCCACGAACCCGCCGCGCGCGGCGCATGCTGCGGCGCAAAAATGAACCCGACGGCGCACACCGCGCCGTGGAGGCAAACACGCGTGGACGCCCTGCTGCTGTCGCGGATCCAGTTCGGCTTCGTCATCTCCTTCCACATCCTGTTCCCGGCCTTCACCATCGGCCTGGCCAGTTGGCTGGCCTTCGTCGAATGGCGCTGGCTGCGCACCCGCGACACGCTCTGGCGCGACCTGTTCTTCTTCTGGACCAAGGTCTTCGCCGTGTCCTTCGGCATGGGCGTGGTCTCCGGCATCGTCATGAGCTTTCAGTTCGGCACCAACTGGGCGGTGCTCAGCGAGCAGGCCGGCAGCATCCTCGGGCCGCTGCTGTCCTACGAGGTGCTGACCGCGTTCTTCCTGGAAGCGACTTTCCTCGGGGTGATGCTGTTCGGCTGGAACCGGGTCGGCGAGCGCATGCATTTCCTGGCGACGTGCATGGTCGCGCTGGGTACGCTGATCTCGACGTTCTGGATCATCTCGGCCAACAGCTGGATGCAGACGCCGACCGGCCACCGCATCGTCGACGGCGTGTTCGTGCCCGAGGACTGGTGGGCGATCGTGTTCAACCCGTCGTTCCCGTACCGCCTCGCGCACATGGTGCTGGCCGCGTTCATCACCACCTGCTTCGTGATCGGCGGCACCGGCGCGTCGTACCTGCTGCGCGGCATCCATGTCGAAGCCGGCAAGCGCATGCTCAAGGCGGCGGTGCTGTTCGCCGCGATCACGGTGCCGGCGCAGGTGTTCGTCGGCGATCTGCACGGGCTCAACGCGCGCGAGCATCAGCCGATCAAGGTCGCGGCGATGGAGGCGCACTGGGAATCCAATCCGCCCGGCGAGGGCGTGCCGCTGATCCTGTTCGCGGTGCCCGACGAAAAGGCCGAGCGCAACGACCTGGAAGTGGCGATTCCCAAGCTCGGCAGCCTGATCCTCACCCACACCCTGGACGGCGACATCCAGCCGCTCAAGTCGGTGCCGGCGAGCGAACGGCCGCCGGTGAAGCCGGTGTTCTACGCGTTCCGGGTCATGGTCGGCCTGGGCGTGGCGATGCTGGCGCTGGTGGCGTGTTCGCTGTGGCTGCTGTGGCGCAAGCGCCTGTACCAGTCGCGCGCGGTGCTGTGGGGCTGGCGGGTGATGATCATGAGCGGTTTCGTCGCGATCCTGGCCGGCTGGTACGTGGTCGAGATCGGCCGCCAGCCGTATGTGATCTACGGCCTGCTGCGCACCGCCGACGCGGTCAGCCCGGTCGAGGCGGCCAGCGTGATGACTTCGCTGATCGTGTTCGCGGTCGTCTACCTCACTGTGTTCGGCGCCGGCTTCCGCTACCTGGTCCAGCTGATCCGCAAGGGCCCGCACCCGCACGAACCGCCGCCGCGCAGCGCGCACGGCGACAAGACCCCGGCGCGGCCGCTGTCGGTGCCGGACGATTCCACCGAGGCCGGCGCGTGAGCGCCGCCGACCCGCGAGGCGGAGAGCGATGATGGACTACTGGCTGCCGGTGATCTGGTTCGGCGTGATCGGCTTCGGCGTGCTGATGTACGTGCTGCTGGACGGCTTCGTGCTCGGCCTGGGCATCCTCGCGCCGTTCGCCGAGGACGAGAAACAGCTCGACCACATGATGAACACCGCCGCGCCGATCTGGGACGGCAACGAAACCTGGCTGGTGCTCGGCGGCGTCGGCCTGCTGACCGCGTTTCCGAAGGCGTATTCGCTGGTGCTGTCGGCGCTGTACCTGCCGGTGCTGCTGATGCTGATCGCGCTGGTGTTCCGCGGCGTCGCGTTCGAGTTCCGCTTCAAGGCGCGGCGCGCCAAGGCCGCGTGGGGCGCAGCGTTCTCGCTGGGCTCGCTGTTCTGCGCGTTCGCCCAGGGCGTGATCCTCGGCGCGATCGTCGAGGGCATGCCGATGCAGGAAGGCAAGTACGTCGGCGGCGTGTTCGACTGGTTCAGCCCGTTCTCGATGCTGACCGGCGCGGCGGTGGTGTTCGGCTACGCGCTGCTCGGCTCGACCTGGCTGGTGCTCAAGACCGACGGGCGCTTGCAATACATCGCGCGGACGCTGGCCAGGCCGCTGGTGCTGGTGGTGAGCGTGTTCATCGGCCTGGTCAGCGCGTGGCTGCCGTTCCTGGATTCGCGGATCATGGCGCGCTGGTTCGAGGACGGGAATTTCTACTGGCTGTTCCCGGTGCCGCTGCTGGTGATCGCCAACGCCTGGGCGCTGTGGCGCGCGGTCCGGCGCGAGGACCGCGACGGCGCGCCGTTCCTGTATTCGCTGGGCTTCTTCGTGCTCGGCTTCGTCGGCCTGGTGCTCGGCATCTGGCCGAACATCGTGCCCGGGCTGACCTTGTGGGAAGCGTCCGCCGCGCGCTCCTCGCAGATGTTCGTGCTCGGCGGCATGGTGATCCTGCTGCCGGCGATCCTGGGCTACACGTATTGGTCGTATCGCGTGTTCCGCGGCAAGGTCGCGGCCGACGCCGGGTATCACTGAGCGTCGGCGCGTTCGAACGTCGCGGCGTCGGCCCGATCGCGCATGCACGCTGCCGTTATCGCAGCGCTGCGCACCCGGTGCATGCGACAGGCGTAATACGTTTTTTTGTGTAAACACGAGGGCCGCATCGGCGGCCTTCGCATCGTTCGCGCACGGCCGTTCGGACGCCGCGACGAAGGCATCGAACTGTGATTGGCATCGCCCGCATCGGCGCCGATGTGGAGGTTTTCCGCCTTGTCCGCCGGTTTCCGGCGTCGTTAGCTGGAGTGGCTGCGTTGCGCCCGCGCGCGGCCGCACTTCACCTATTCGACAAGGAATCGACGCAATGGCTGCTTCCACCGTGTTCGCGCCCCACTCGCTCGCCGCCGCACTCGCCGCCGCGCTTTCGCTCGGCTGCGCCGGCGCGGCCATCGCCGCCGAGCCGGCGGAAGCGTCGTTTTCCGCGCCGCCGCAGGCCGATCCCAATCGCGTCTGGATCCGCTATCCGGCGGGCCAGAAAGCCGGCATCAGCGCCTTGATCCAGCAACAGGTCGGCGCGCTGCACGCCGCCGTCGCGGCGGGCCAGGGCGCGCGCGCGGCGCGCGCGATCGGCGCCACCACGCATTACCAGTTCGACGATCTCAACGCCGTGGTCATGACCCTGCCCAGCGAAGTGCTGGCCCAGTTGCGCAAGAACAAGAACCTGATCGTCGAACAGGACGTGCCGCGCTATCCGCTGGCCGAGTTCGTGCCCTACGGCGTGCCGCAGGTGCAGGCGCCCGACACGGTCGCCGCCGGCGCCGACGGCACCGGGGTCAAGGTCTGCGTGATCGATTCGGGCCTGCGCGCGGCGCACGAGGATTTCGCCGGCATCGCCCTGAGCGGCACCGCCGCCAGCGGCCGCACCTGGAACACCGACACCTGCGGCCACGGCACTCACGTCGCCGGCACCATCGCCGCGGTCGGCGACAACGGCAAGGGCGTGATCGGGGTCAGCCCGGGCAAGGTCTCGCTGCACATCGTCAAGTATTTCGACGGCGCCAGCTGCGGCGTCGCCTACAGCTCGGGCCTGGTCGACGCGGCCCGGCGCTGCCAGCAGGCCGGCGCCAAGGTCATCAACATGAGCCTCGGCGGTCCGCTGTCGAGCACGACCGAGAACACCGCGTTCACCCAGTTGTTCAACCAAGGCGTGCTGTCGGTGGCGGCGGCCGGCAACTCCGGCAACAGCAGCAAGAGCTATCCGGCGTCGTATACCAACGTGCTGTCGGTGGCGGCGGTCGACCGCAACCGCGCGCGCGCTTCGTTCTCGCAGTTCAACGACGCGGTCGACATCGCCGCGCCGGGCGTGGACGTGTCCAGCACCTATCCGAAGACCGGCACTGCGTTGCAGGTCGGTACGGCGCGCTTCGAGAACCTGCCGATGGCGGGTACCGCGACGACCACGGTCAGCGGCGCGCTGGCCGACGGCGGCCGCTGCCTCGCCGGCGGCGCCTGGAGCGGCCGGATCGTGCTGTGCGAGCGCGGCGACAACACCACCCAGCAGAAGATCGACGCGGTCAAGGCCGGCGGCGGCGTGGGCATCGTGCTGTACAACAACGTCGCCGATCCGTTCCCCTACAGCACCGGCGTCAGCGGTTCGGCCGGGATCAGCGGCGTCGCGGTCAGCCAAGGCAGCGGCGCGGCGTTGCGCGGCCTGGCCGGGCAGGTCGCGACGCTCAATCCGGCCACGGTCTTCGACACCCACAGCTATGCCGTGCTGAGCGGCACCTCGATGGCCTCGCCGCACGTCGCCGGCGTGGCCGCGCTGCTGTTCGCGGCCAAGCCCTCGGCGACGCCGGCGCAGGTGCGCGATGCGCTGACCGCCACCGCGCTGGATCTGGGCGCGCCGGGCCGCGACAACGAGTACGGCTTCGGCATGGTCCGCGCGTTCGAGGCCCTGGACCGGCTGACCGCCACCTCGGCGAACTGATCGGACCGGCGAACCGATTCGGCGCCCGGCGGCGCGCGTCGCCGCCGGGCCCGACCTCTCCATCGCCGCCCCGGCTTCGGCCGGGGACGGCGCAAGGCGCAGGCCGGCTCGTTCAGCCGCCGAGCCCGGACGCGCCGGCGGCCTGCGGACCTACCACCCCAGGACGGGCCCCGCGCTGAACGCGAAAGTACGCGCGGCCCGAACGGGCGGGTATGCTGTGCATCGCATCTGCAGATGCATAAAAACAGTCTCCCCCGGCTGTACCGCCCGCCCCATGCAAGCCTACGTTTACAAAAGTCTCCGCAAGGCAGACACCTATGTATTCCTGAGCGCGCGCGACGATTTCGCGCGCGTGCCCGAGCCCGTTCTCCGGCAGCTGGGTTCGCTGCAGTTCGTGCTCGAAGTCGAGCTGGGCCCGGAGCGCAAGCTGGCCCGCGCCGACGCCGCGACGGTGCGCGAGAATCTCGCCGCGCGCGGCTTCCACCTGCAGTTCCCGCCGCTGCCCGGCGCGCCCGTCGCGGAGGCCGCGCAACCCGATGCCTGACGCCCCCACCTCGCGCGCCCTGTCCAAGGGCTTCGCCATCGCCCTGGCCGCCGGCCTGGCGCTGGCCCTGGCGACCGGCTTCGGCGGTACGCCGGCGGGGGCGGTCGTCGCGCTGCTCGGCGGCGCGCTGGCGCAGCCGGC
>NZ_LXSD01000276.1:0-36580 GCF_017168095.1 Lysobacter enzymogenes
CCGCGCGGCGGGCGGGCCGCCAAGGTCGGCACGAAGCTGCGCCGGCGCCGCGCCGGCCGGGCGCGGCATGACTTCAGTCGCTGGCGCGCGCAGCGGTGCGGGCCGATAGTGGCGGCGGGGTTTCTGCCGCGAGGTCCGCCATGCGCCGTGTCGCCGTTGTCGTCGCCGCCTGCCTGGCGGGCTTGCCCGGATTCGCATTCGCCGAAGAGGCCGCCAAACCCACGGCCGGCGCCGCCGCGCCGCCGCAACTGAGCGCCGACGAATGCGCGGTGTGGGCGCGCGAGCTGGGTTTCGCCCGCGCGCTGGCCGAACACGACGCCGCCGGGTTCGCCGCGTTCCTGCATCCGCAGGCCGCGTTCGGCGCCGGCCGGCCGCAGCCCACGCGCGGGCGCGAGGCGATCGCCGCCGAATGGGCCGGGCTGATCGCCGGCAAGGGCCTGCGCCTGCGCTGGTATCCGCAGCGCGTCACCATTGGCGGGGTCGGCGACGTCGCCTGGTCGACCGGGCCGGCGCTGTACCAGCGGCTGGAGCCGGGCGCGCAGCCGCGTTATCTGATCGGCCAGTACCAATCGGTCTGGCATCGCGACGGCGACGGCGTCTGGCGGATCGTGTTCGACGACGGCATCGCGCCGCGCCCGGCCACCGAGGCCGAGGCGATGGCGTTCGAACGCGGCCGCCGCGAGGACTGCCCGCGACGCTGACGATGGCTTAAACGGCCTGCGCGGCCTCGCCGCCGCGGGGGCGGGGCGGGCGTATGGTGGCCGGGTCCGCTGAAGCCGGGCGCAGGGTTCGCGCGGTGGGCCGTTGGCAGGCCGGATCGCCTGGAAGTCGGGCGATCGGCCGCCGAACCGTTCGCGACCGCGCCGCCCGCAGTCCAGCTATCGCAACGCCGCAGCACTGCGGAAATCGCAGGCCCCGCAGATCGGACCGTTCGCCATCGCAGCTTTTCGGGAGGTGTCCCATGCGTAACATCGTTCGCATCGCCGCGTTGGCCGCGGCACTCGGCGCCGGCGCCGCTTCGGCGCAGGCCGTGCAGGCGCAGGCCGACGCGCGCGCCGAACCCGCGCGCGCGCACGTGCAAGCCGATGCGCAAGCCGGCGTCCAGGCCGACCCCGCCGCCGCGCAGGCGGCGCGCAACGACCCGCGTTGCCTCACCCAGACCGGTTCGCGCATCCAGGCCGCCTCGCGCGGCAAGCCGGACTGCGCGGGCTATGGCCGCAGCTACGACCGCAAGGATCTGGAGCGCACCGGCGAGACCGATGTCGGCCAGGCCCTGCGCAAGCTCGATCCGCGTCTGCGCTGAGCGTCCCACCGTATCCCTTCCGGCACGGATTCGCGTCCGCGCCGTCCTCGCGCCCGGCTTCGGCCGGGCGCTTTTTTGCCGGGTTTCGGCGGGTTTCGCCGCCGCGCGCTTGGCTGTGGGACGGCCGCGATGCGGCGTCGTCGGCTCAGGCCAGCAAGCCGTCGAGCAAGCGCCCCAGCGAGGCCTCGTAGAACTCGCGGAACTGCCGTTCGTCGAAGCTGAAGCGGCCGGCGCGGTACAGCGCGATCAGGCCGTGGGTGTGCGCCCACAGCGTCATCGCGATGTCCCAGGCATCGCCGCCGCGCAGGCGGCCGGCCTGTTGCGCTTCGGCCACCACGTCGGCGACCACGTTCAAGGTCGGCGAACGGCGCGCGCGGAAGTCTTCGGGATAGCGCCGCGCGCGCTCGCGCCGCAGCGAGAAGGCGTGATCGAACAAATGCGGCCAGGCCAGCGCGTAATCCAGGTAGATGCGCTGGGTGGCGCGCAGCCGCGCGACCACGTCGCCGCCGTGCTTGCGCGCGGTCCAGTGGCGGGCGATCTCGTCGAAGCTGTCGTCGGCCACGCGCTGCAGCAGCGCTTCGCGGTTGGGGAAATGGCGATAGATCGCCATCGGCGTCAGCCCGACCGCTTCGCCGACCCGGCGCATGCTGACCGCCTGCGCGCCGCCGCGCGCGAGCAGGGCGCGCGCGGCCTGGACGATGCGCTCGGGTGTGGCGGCCGGGTTCATGTGTACAGCGTAAACATTTCGGCCCCGGCGCGACAGTTTCGTGCGCCGCGGCGCCCCGCCGGCGGCCGGCGCGGGCCTGCGCCGCTGGTGGGCGGCGCGAGCGCGGCGCGATAATTTCCGCCTCACTCGCATCACGGAGACCGCCATGTCCGCAGCGAACAGCCGCAAAGACCCGTCCCGCACGATCCGCGCCCCGCGCGGCAGCGACAAGACCTGCAAGTCCTGGCTCAGCGAAGCCGCCTACCGGATGATCCAGAACAACCTCGACCCGGACGTGGCCGAGAACCCGGCCGAACTGGTGGTCTACGGCGGCATCGGCCGCGCCGCGCGCGACTGGGACTGCTATGACGCGATCCTGAAGTCGCTGCGCGAACTCGAAGACGACGAAACCCTGCTGATCCAGTCGGGCAAGCCGGTCGGCGTGTTTCCCAGCCACGCCGACGCGCCGCGCGTGCTGCTGGCCAATTCCAACCTGGTGCCGCACTGGGCCACCTGGGAACACTTCAACGAGCTCGACAAGAAGGGCTTGATGATGTACGGGCAGATGACCGCGGGCAGCTGGATCTACATCGGCTCGCAGGGCATCGTCCAGGGCACCTACGAAACCTTCGTCGAGATGGGCCGCCAGCATTACGGCGGCGAGCTCAAGGGCAAGTGGATCCTGACCGCGGGCCTGGGCGGCATGGGCGGCGCGCAGCCGCTGGCCGCGTCGCTGGCCGGCGCCTGCTCGCTCAACATCGAATGCCAGCAGAGCCGCATCGACATGCGCCTGCGCACGCGCTACGTCGACGAACAGGCGACGGACCTCGACGACGCGCTGGCGCGCATCGCCAGGTACACCGCCGCGGGCGAGGCCAAGTCGATCGCGGTGCTCGGCAACGCGGCGGAAATCCTGCCCGAGCTGGTCAAGCGCGGCGTGCGTCCGGACTGCGTGACCGACCAGACCTCCGCGCACGATCCGGTGCACGGCTATCTGCCGATCGGCTGGAGCGTCGAGCGCTGGCTGGCCGAGCAGAAGAGCGATCCCGAAGGCGTGCGCGACGCGGCCAAGAAGTCGATGCGCGTGCACGTGGAGGCGATGCTGGCGTTCCATGCGCAGGGCATCCCGACCGTGGATTACGGCAACAACATCCGCCAGATGGCGTTCGACGAAGGCCTGAAGAACGCGTTCGATTTCCCCGGTTTCGTGCCGGCCTACGTGCGGCCGCTGTTCTGCCGCGGCGTCGGCCCGTTCCGCTGGGTCGCGCTCAGCGGCGATCCGCAGGACATCTACAAGACCGACGCCAAGGTCAAGGAGATCATCGCCGACGACGCGCACCTGCATCGCTGGCTGGACATGGCCAAGGAGCGCATCAGCTTCCAGGGTTTGCCGGCGCGCATCTGCTGGGTCGGCCTGGGCCTGCGCCACAAGCTCGGCCTGGCGTTCAACGAGATGGTGCGCAACGGCGAACTCAAGGCGCCGGTGGTGATCGGCCGCGACCACCTCGACAGCGGCTCGGTGGCCTCGCCCAACCGCGAAACCGAGGCGATGAAGGACGGCAGCGACGCGGTCAGCGACTGGCCGCTGCTCAACGCCATGCTCAACGTCGCCGGCGGCGCGACCTGGGTGTCGCTGCACCACGGCGGCGGCGTCGGCATGGGCTATTCGCAGCATTCGGGCGTGGTGATCGTCTGCGACGGCAGCGAAGCGGCCGACCGCCGCATCGCCCGGGTGCTGTGGAACGACCCCGGCACCGGCGTGATGCGGCACGCCGATGCGGGCTACGAGATCGCCCGGCAGTGCGCGAAGGAGCAGGGATTGAAGCTGCCGATGCTGTGACGCATCGGTCTCCCGAGTGGCCGCGATGCGGCGGCCGCTCCCTGCAGGAGCGACGCGAGTCGCGACCGCGGGGTGTCCGCTCGCGGCGGACTTTACGTCGTAGTTGAGTTGGCGCGGTCGCGGCTCGCGCCGCTCCTACAGCCTGAAACGCGACGGCGGCCTCGTCATGAGGCCGCCGTTTTCGTTTCCGCTCGCCGCGATGCCGCGCCGGCTCCCTGTAGGAGCGACGCAAGTCGCGACCGCGGGGTGTCCGCTCGCGGCGGATCTTTCGTCGTAGTTGCGTTGTCGCGGTCGCGGCTCGCGCCGCTCCTACAGTCTGGAACGCGACGGCGGCCTCGTCATGGGGCCGCCGTTTTCGTTTCCGCTCGCCGCGATGCCGCGTCGGCTCCCTGTAGGAGCGACGCGAGTCGCGACCGCGGGGTGTCCGCTCGCGGTGGATCTTTCGTCATAGTTGCTTTGTCGCGGTCGCGGCTCGCGCCGCTCCTACAGGTTGAAACGCGACGGCGGCCTCGTCAGGAGGCCGCCGCTTCGCTTCGGTCTGCCGCGATCTCAGCTCACTCCGGAATCGTCGGCTCCACCAGCCGCTCCAGCAAGGTCAGCGACTCCTGCCAGCCGAGATGGCATTGCTCGACCGGGATCACTTCGGGAATCCCCTCCTGCACCACCTGCACCTCGGTGCCGCAGGACACGGCGCGGAAGGTGATGGTGGTGACCATGGTGCCGGGCAGGTTTGGATCGTCGAAGCGGTCGTCGTGGACGATGCGCTCGTTCGGCACCAGTTCCAGGTAGGTGCCGCCGAAGCTGTGGCCGTTGCCGGTGCTGAAATTGGTGAAGCTCATGCGGTAGCGGCCGCCGACGCGGGCGTCGAGTTCGTGCACGGTGCAGGTGAAGCCGTCCGGCGGCAGCCACTTGCTCAGCGCGGCGGGGTCGAGGAAGGCGCGGTAGACGCGTTCGGGCGGGCAGGTGAAGACGCGGAGCAGGCGGACGGTACCGGACATGGTGGTGGTTCTCCAGATGGGTGGCGAGGCGTGGTCCTCACTGGGGCGACGAACGGGTGGGCGCCGGATCGACAGGCCCGCGACGGCGACCAGCGAAAAACCTGGCAAGCGTGCAACGCGGTTCAGGTTGCACTGCAACAGATGCGGCGGCGCGTGTCGCGGTTGCGCGATCTCGCCGATTGAGATGTCGATCCGCGATCCTGCGCAACGTCGTACTGTTGTCACTGGCGAGCCGGGCATGGGGCCCTAACATGCGTCGGTGCGATCGAACGCAGGGACCACGCGATGACCCACGACTCTCCGGCGGCCCAGGCCGCCGACGCTGCAGACTCCACCGCCCCGCAGTCGCTGTGGCGCGAACTGCGCGACGCCGTCCGCGGCACCGACGCCGACTACACCAAGATCCCGCTGCGCCGCGCGGTGTTCCTGCTGGCCGTGCCGATGGTGCTCGAGCTGGTGCTGGAATCGACCTTCGCCGTGGTCGACATCTTCTTCGTCTCCAAGCTCGGCCCCTCGGCGGTGGCCACGGTCGGGCTGACCGAGAGCTATCTGTTCCTGCTCTACGCGGTGGCGATGGGCCTGGCGATGGCGGTCACCGCGGTGATCGCGCGGCGCATCGGCGAGGGCAAGCGCGAGGAGGCCGCGTTCACCGCGGTGCAGGCCATCGCGATCGCCTTGCTGGTGTCGATCGTGCCGGCATTGGCCGGCATCTTCTACGCCCAGGACCTGCTGCGGCTGATGGGCGCCGACGCCTGGAGCATCGAACACGGCTACCGCTACACCCAGTGGATGCTCGGTGGCAACGCGGTGATCATGCTGCTGTTCGTGATCAACGCGATCTTCCGCGGCGCCGGCGACGCGGCCATCTCCATGCGCGTGCTGTGGCTGTCCAACGGCCTCAACATCGTGCTGTGCCCGCTGCTGATCTTCGGCCCGGGGCCGTTTCCGGCGCTGGGCATCGAAGGCGCGGCGATCGCCACCTGCATCGGCCGCGGCACCGGCGTGCTGTACCAGCTGTGGGCGCTGTTCCGCGGCGGCAAGCACATCCGGGTGACGCTGGCGCAGCTGGCCTGGCGCGGGGCGATGCTGTGGAACATCGTGCGCACCTCGCTCGGCGGCATCGGCCAGATGATCGTGGCGATGACCGCGTGGATCTTCCTGATGCGCATCCTCGCCGCGATCGGCAGCGAGGCGGTGGCCGGCGCGACCATCGCCATCCGCATCATGATGTTCACGATGATGCCGGCCTGGGGCATGTCCAACGCCGCCGCGACCCTGGTCGGGCAGAACCTCGGCGCCGGCCACGCCGACCGCGCCGAGGCCTCGGTGTGGCATATCGGCTGGTACAACATGGGCTATCTGGTCGTGGTCTCGGTGCTGTTCTTCGCCTTCCCGCAGCAGCTGGTCGGGTTCTTCAGCGCCGATCCGGAAGTGGTCAAGGTCGGCGCCGAGTGGCTGCGGATCCTGTCGTATTCGTTCTTCATCTACGGCTGGTGGATGGTGACGGTGCAGGCCTTCAACGGCGCCGGCGACACCGTCACCCCGACCAAGATCAACGTGGTGTTCTTCTGGCTGATCCAGATCCCGCTGTCGTACTGGCTGGCGATCCACCTGGGCTGGCAGGAACTGGGCGTGTTCTGGGCCGTGTTCGTGTCCGAGACCTCGGTCGGCGCGTTCACCCTGTGGCTGTTCACCCGCGGGCGCTGGAAGAACGCGAACGTGTAGCCGCTGTCGCCGCCGCAGCGGGTGCAGCGCGCGAGGCGGGATTCGATCGCTCGCGTCCTTGCTCGACGTTCAATCGCGTTCCCGGATTCGGTCCGCGGGGCGCTACGCCGGCTGGCGGCTGCCGTGCTCAGCCGGCCGCGTCTTCGCCCAGCGGCGCCGACCATTCGATCTCGTAGCGATTCCACTGCCCGGGAAACAATTCGCCCTCGACCGCGCGCCGCCGCAGCGCGCCGCGCCGGCGCGTGGCCTGCGCCCGCAGCCGGTCGATGCCGCCGTCGATCAGCGCTTCGAGTTCGTTGTAGCGCGGGTCGAACTGGCCGTGCTTGGGATGGCTGTGCGGGGGCAGCCGGCCGGCGTTGACCTCGGCCTCCCAGCGTTGCCAGATCGCCCAGTGCTCCTGCGCCCAGGCCCAGGTTTCCGCGTCGAGCGGGGTCAGCGCGAACAGATCGCGGTATTCCTCCTGCTGCGGATCGAACTGGCAGGCGAAATAGTGCGGACGGCCTTCGCAATCGGCGATGCCGGCGCGCGGGCCGTCCCAGTAGTCCCAGGTCATGTGGATCGGTTCGTAGGCCATGCGGGGCGGTGTCGAGCGGGATGCGTTCAAATTACCAGCAAGCGCGGGCCAAGGTCGCGCCGCGGCTGGAAGTCCGACGGTAGGAGCTGCGCAAGCTGCGACCGCGGCACCGCGCCTGCGACGCGATCTGCCGCAACGCGGTCGCGGCTCGCGCCGCTCCTGCAGGGCAAGTCCGGGCTCGCTCTGGCGCCGTGCCGCCGCGAGGCTCAGACCTCGGTCCACACCGCCAGCTCGTAGCCGTCCGGGTCGGTGAAGTGGAAGCGGCGGCCGCCGGGGAATTCGTGTTCGGCGACGATCCGGCCGCCGGCGGCTTCGACCCGGCGGCGCGCGTCGGCGAGGTCGTCGGCGTAGATCACCACCAACATGCCGCCGGGTCGCGGCGCGGCGTGGGCGCTGAACCCGCCCTTCATGCGGCCGTCGTCGAATTCGCAGTAATCCGGGCCGTAATCGGTGAAGCGCCAGCCGAAGGCGGCGCCGTAGAAGGCCTTGGCGGCGGCGATGTCGGCGACGTTGAATTCGAGGTAGTCCAGGCGCAGGTTGCGGTCGGGGTGGGGCATGGCGGGGTCCGGTGAGAGGCGAGGGCGTGTTGGCAGATCGACCGCGGCGGCCGGTCTCGGACGACGAGGCCCGCCGAGGCCGCACTTCGCGCGGCGCGAAGCCGCGGCCGGCGGCGACTTCACGGCGGTCGTCGCCGCCGGCTGCAGCGATGCCGGCAGCAACGGGCTTCGATCATAAGCGCTGTTCGCGGATCGACGCCGGCCGATCTCGCCGCATGCGCGACCGCCGCCGACTGCCGTCGCCGACGGAACCCGCGACGAAAAAGGCCGCCGGTCGCCCGGCGGCCCTTCGCGCAAACGCATGCGGGGCGGCGCCCGCGGGAATGCTTACTTCGACAGTTCCAGCGCCAGCGAGGTCACCCAGCCCTTGTTGCCGAGTTCGTCCTCCACTTCCCACATCGCGCCCTGCTTGTTGCCGGTGGGGTAGAGCATCATCCCCGCCTCGAGCGGACGCACCACCTTGCCGCTGCCGTTGGCGTTGGCGAACAGGCGCGCGGCCTTGACCACGGTGACCGCCTGCTGCGCGTTCGAGGCCGAAGCGTTGCCGGACAGCCCGCCGAGTTCGGACACGAGGTTGGTGTAGGCCTGCAGGTAGGCCATGGTGATGACCTGGCCGATCTCGGTGTTGGCGTAGCCCGACACGCCGGCGCCGCCCAGGCCGCTGCTGCCCCACAGCGCGCCGCTGGCGCCGAAGCCGATGTCGGTCTTCTTGGCGCTGCCTTCGGCCATCGCGACCTGCTCGGAGGAGCGCACGTCGGTGACGGTCAGCACCACGTCGGCGGTCTTCTTGTTGAAGTTGAGGTTGCTGGCCACGCGCCCGGCGTTGCCGCCGATCAGCCCGCCGAGCATGCCGCCGATGGCGTTGCCGCCGGCGTTGGAGTTCTTCGCGATCAGGTCCGGCACCAGCACGTAGTCGGCGGCGCGGATCTGGCCCTTGCCGATGTTGGACTTGTTGCGCAACTGGCCGCTGGAGGCCAGTTCGCGTTCGCGCATGGCCATGTCCATGCCGGCGCCGCGGTCGACCAGGGTGAAGCAGCGCGACTTCTGCACGAACACCTTGATCAGCTTGCTCGGCGCGGGCAGCTGCTGGCCGCTCCACCAGTTGGTGCCGTCTTCGGGTTCGATCACCGAGATCGAGCCGAGGTTCTTGGAGCAGGTGGGAATTTCCGCGGTCTTTTCCGCGCGCAGCTCCTGCGCGCTCTTGCGCTGCGCCCAGCCCGGCGCGGCGGTCAGCGCCACGCCCAGGCCCACCACGCAGGCCACGGCCTGGATTCCCCGATTAGCGGTCTTCATCGTTTCGTTCCTTAAAACTCTCTTGAACAGCATCCTGCCGCGGCGCGTGCGGCCGCGGCTCCCGACGGAGCCCGAGCGTCCTCCTTCGGCCACGCTGCAGGGGCAGCGGGAGGTCGGCCGAAGGATCCCCAGACGCAGACAGGCCGGGCGCACCCCGGCCTGCACGACGACTCACGCCCGCATGATAACGTGATCCATTGCTAAAAAAGGACGCCCGTGCTTTGCCTGGGACGGACGGTCGCCCGGCGGCCTCGCAGCCGCTGAGACGCGCTCGCGGCAGGCTGGCCGGCGTTTCGCTTGCTCCGGAGCCGGCCGATGCTGCATACCCTGGCGATCGCCAACTACCGCTCGCTGCACAAACTCGAGCTGGCCCTGGGCCGGCTCAACGTGGTGACCGGCGCCAACGGCTGCGGCAAGTCCAACCTCTACCGCGCCCTGCGGCTGCTGGCGGAAACCGCGCAGGGCGGGGTGGTGCCGGCGCTGGCGCGCGAGGGCGGGCTGCCCTCGACCCTGTGGGCCGGCCCGGAAACCCTGTCGGCGCGGATGAAGCGCGGCGAGGTGCCGGTGCAGGGCACCCAGCGCCAGGCGCCGGTGGCGCTGCGGCTGGGCTTCGCCGGCGAGGACTACGGCTACGCCATCGACCTGGGCCTGCCGATCCCGTCGAACACGCTGTTCGGCATGGACCCGCAGATCAAGCGCGAGGCGATCTGGAGCGGCCCGTTCCTGCGCAGCTCCAACCTGCTGGTCGACCGTCGCGGCGGACTGGCGCGGGTGCGCGAGGGCCGCGGCTGGCGCGTCGCCGCCGAGCATCTGAGCCCGTTCGACAGCCTGTTCGCGCAGCTGTCGGACCCGCGCGCGGCGCCGGAGGTGCTGAGCCTGCGCGAAACCATCCGCGGCTGGCGCTTCTACGACCATTTCCGCAGCGACGCGCAGGCGCCGGCGCGGCAGCCGCAACTGGGCACGCTGACGCCGGTGCTGAGCCACGACGGGCGCGACCTCGCTGCGGCCTGGCAGACCATCGTCGAGATCGGCGACGCGCGCGCGCTGGCCGCGGCGGTCGACGACGCCTTCCCCGGCGCGCGCGTGCGCGTGACCGGCGAGGGCGGGCGCTTCGTGCTGGAACTGGAACAGCCCGGCCTGCTGCGGCCGCTGACGGCGGCGGAACTGTCCGACGGCACCTTGCGCTACCTGCTGTGGATCGCCGCCCTGCACACCCCGCGGCCGCCGCCGCTGATGGTGCTCAACGAACCCGAGACCAGCCTGCACCCGGACCTGCTGCCGGCGCTGGGCCGGTTGATCGCGCGCGCGTCCCGGCGCAGCCAGGTGTGGGTGGTCTCGCACGCCTCGCGCCTGGTCGCGGCGCTGGAGGACGAGGACGGCTGCAACGCGATCCGTCTGCACAAACCGTTCGGGCAGACCGAAATGGAAGGGCAGGGCTTGCTGGATGCGCCGGCGTGGTATTGGCCGGAGCGGTGAGGGGCGTCGGCGGTTGCGTCGTGGCTGAGGCGTCGCGGTCGCGACTTGCGTCGCTCCTACAGGGCGAGCCCGAGGTCGCGACGTGGCGGGAAGTCCGACTGTAGGAGCGACGCGAGTCGCGACCGCGACATCGCAGCAACGACGCAACCTACCGCAACCCCGCGCAACCTCAAGCCACCGCCGCCAGCGGCTGGCCGAACCCGGTCCCCACCATCGCCGGGATCCGCTCGACCAGCAGGTCGATCGCCACCCGCGTGCGCAGCGGCAGGTAGTGGGTGTGCGGCCACACCGCGCTGATCCGGCTGCCGACCACGCGGTCGGCGTGCATCACCATCTGCAGTTCGCCGCTGCGCAGGTAGCGGCTCAGCAGCCAGCACGGCAGTTGCGCCAGGCCGGCGCCGGCCACCGCAGCGTCGGCGATGGCCTGCAGGTCGTCGAAGCGCAGGCGCGCCTCGACCTGCGGCTCGCGCACTTCGCCGGCGCGGTCGCGCAGGCGCCACGGCACGGTCTGGCCGTGGCGGCCGTAGATCACCGCGTCGTGGCCGGCGAAGTCGTCGATCTCGCGCGGCAGCCCGCGCTGGGCCAGGTACGCCGGCGCGGCGCAGATACCTAAGTGCTCCTGGGTCAGCAGGCGCGCGGCGAGAGTGGCGCTGTCGCGCAGGCGGCCGACGCGGATGCCGAGGTCGTAGCCTTCCTCGACCAGGTCGACCACGCGGTCGTTGAACGACAGGTCGATCTCCAGCTTCGGATAGCGCCGCGACAGCTCCAGCGCCACCGGCGCCACGCAATGGCGGCCGAACATCACCGGCGCGCTGATCCGCAGCCGCCCGCTGGGCTCGCGCCGGCCGCTGTCGAGCGCGGCCTCGGCGGCGTCGAGTTCGGCCAGGGCTTTGACGCAACGCTCGTAATAGGCCTGGCCGTCCTCGCTCAGGCTCTGGCGGCGGGTGCTGCGGTGGAACAGGCGCACGCCGAGCTGCTGTTCGAGCCGGGCGATGCGCTTGCCGATGGCCGAGCGGGTGACCCCGAGGCGGTCGGCGGCGACCGCGAAGCTGCCGGCCTCGGCCGATTGGACGAAGGCGACGATGCCGAGCAGACGGTCGTTGACGGCCATGCGATTGGTTCCTGATGGGCGACGCAGAGTGGCGCAAATCTAGCCACCAGAGCGTTGGCGGCGACGATATCGTAGCGCCACTTCGCCGCGGCAGCGTCGCGGCCCCCATCCCCCAGCGTTCCAGGAGTGTTCCCATGAAGGCTTACCGCATCCGCGCCGGCGGCGGCATCGACTCGCTCGCCTTGGCCAAGGAAGCCCGCGCGCCGCTGCGCGCCGGCCAGATCCGCCTGCGCGTGCGCGCCGTGTCGCTGAACTTCCGCGACCTGATGATCGCCAACGGCAGCTACCTGGCCGGCGCCGAGCGCCCGGTGATTCCCGCTTCCGACGCGGTCGCCGAGGTGATCGAACTCGGCCCCGACGCCGGCCGCTGGGCGCTCGGCGACCGCGTCGCCACCAGCTTCTTCCCGCACTGGCACGCCGGCGCGGCCAGCGCGCGCACCACCCGCGACCCGCTCGGCGCCGACGCCGACGGCGTGCTGGCCGAAGAGATCGTGGCGTCGCAGGACTCGGTGTTCGCCGTGCCCGCGCATCTGGACGACCTCCAGGCCGCGACCCTGACCTGCGCCGGCGTCACCGCCTGGAACGCGCTGTTCGTCGAAGCCGGCCTGCGCCCGGGCCAGAGCGTGCTGCTGCTCGGCACCGGCGGCGTGTCGATCTGGGGCCTGCAACTGGCCAAGGCGGCGGGGCTGCGCGCGATCGTCACGTCCTCCAGCGACGACAAGCTCGACCGCGCCCGCGCGCTCGGCGCCGATGCGACCATCAACTACCGCACCCAACCGGAATGGCAGGACGAAGTGCGGCGCCTGACCGGCGGCGCCGGCGTCGATGCGGTGCTGGAAGTCGGCGGCAGCGGCACCCTGGCGCGCTCGGTGCGGGCCGCGGCGATGAACGGCACCGTCGCGATCATCGGCGGAGTCAGCGGCTTCGGCGGCGAGCTCGACGCGATCGCGCTGATCATGGGCGCCAAGCGGCTGTCGGGCATCTTCGTCGGCAGCCGCAGCATGGGCGAAGACCTGGCGCGCTTCGTCGAGGTCAACCGGATCGTGCCGGTGGTCGACCGCAGCTTCGCGTTCGAGCAGGCGCGCGAGGCTTACCGTTATCTGGAAAGCGGCTCGCACTTCGGCAAGGTGACGATCCGGGTTGCGCAGTGAGGGGAGCGGCGGCGTGATGCGGTTGCGCCGTAGTTGAGGATCCGCGGTCGCGGCTCGCGCCGCTGCTGCAGGGAGCCCATGTAGGAGCGGCGCGAGCCGCGACCGCGCAGCGACAGATCGCGCCGCAATCCCCTGCACGGGCCGCAACCCATCATCGCCGCGACTGCGACCATCCGCCGATGCCGAACCCGGCCCGCGCATGCGATCTTGGCGCCATCGCCTCCGGGCTCCCCACGATGCCGCCATGACCGATGCCGCCGCCGACCTTCCCCTGATCCGCCGCGCCCACGCCGGCGACGCCGACGCGCTGGCCCTGGCCGGCGCGGCGACGTTCCTGGAGACCTTCGCCGGCATCCTCGCCGGCGCCGACATCGTCGCCCACTGCCGCAAGCAGCACGCGGCCGAGCTGTACGCGCAGAGCCTGGCCGATCCCGCGGCGGCGCTGTGGCTGGCGGAAACCGCGGTCGGCGCCGCGCCGGTCGGGTTCGCCATGCTGACCGCGCCGTACCTGCCGCTGGCCGACTTGCGCGCCGACGACCTGGAGCTCAAGCGCATCTACCTGCTGTCGCGCTTCCACGGCGGCGGCACCGGCCGCCGGCTGATGCAGCACGCGGTCGACGAAGCCCGCGCGCGCGGCGCCGGCCGCCTGTTGCTGGGCGTGTACGCCGGCAACGAACGCGCGCTGGCGTTCTACGCGCGCTGCGGTTATGCGCAGGTCGGCGAGCGGCGCTTCCAGGTCGGCGCCAACACCTACGAAGACGCGATCCTGGCCCTGGACCTGACGGCATGAGCGCCGGCGGCGACGACGCGGGCGCGCACGACGACGCGCGCGCGCCGACGGTGCACGCGCTGCGCGAGGACGACATCGACGCGGCGGTGGCCTTCGACGGCAGCTACATCGCCTTCCAGCGCCTGCGCCTGGAACTGCGCGACGGCGCGCTGCACTGCGATCTCGAATCGTTCGATACGCAGCGGCTCGACGAGCCCTACCGCAAGAACTACGGCGACGACGCCGACGCCGACGGCCTGCGCGACTATCTGCAACGCGCGCGCGGCAACACCGCGCCCGACGCGGCCGCGTTCGTGGTCCGCGTCGACGGGCGCGTCGCCGGCCGGCTGATGATGTCGCGCACCTGGAACGGCTACGCCTGCATCGACGACATCGCCATCGACCGCAACGTCCGCCGTCGCGGCGCCGGCTCGGCGCTGATGCGGCAGGCGCTGGCCTGGGCGCGCGAGCACGGCTATCCGGGGATCATGCTGGAGACCCAGGACACCAATGTCGCGGCCTGCCGGATGTACCTGCGCCACGGTTTCGTGCTCGGCGGCTGCGACCGCTTCCATTACGCCAACGAGCCGGATCTGGCGCAGGAAACCGCGTTGTTCTGGTATCACCGATTCTGATTTTTTACGTACTGGCCGCTTGAGAGGATGATTTTCGGTGCCTTGTTGAATAGGCTTTGCGCATTCAACGTGACCGATCGCGTGAAGCCTCGTGGCCGCAATGAGTGCCGGATGCATTCCGCCGCGAAGATCACGACGCATTGACATCCGCCCGGGCGCAATCGCTGCCGACAGGAGGCAGGCGCGAAGCGCTCGCGTCGTCCGCGCAGGGATGGATCGTCATGGGCGTGCTGGTGATCGAACAATGGACGCAGTTCGCCGGCCTGGCCGTGCGCCGCATCGATGCCGGCGACGGCGATGGCGCGCAACCTGCCTACGCCTTCGTCAATCCGCGGCCGCGGGTGACCGCGCAGGGCGCGCCCGATGCTTACCATCCCGAGGACACCGGCAGCGGCTGCCTGCGCGACGCCGGCTGGCCCGGCCAGGACTGGCGCCAGCGGCTGGTGGCCGATCCGCATCAGCCGCAGCGGCCCTTGCGCCAGGACGCGGGCGGCTATCCGGGCTATTTCGTCTCCACCACCGCGCTGCACGATCCGCGCTTTCCGCGCACCAGCACCGCGGCCTACCTCGATGCCGGACGGGTCGCGTATCTGGCCTTGCCGCAAGGCTGGCTGGCCGAGGACGGCGCCGGCGCGCCGGGCGATTTCGTGGTCGTGCACGATCGCGGCAGCGGCCGCCACAGCTTCGGCCTGATCGGCGACAGCGGCCGCGACCGGGCGATGGGCGAGGTGTCCGAGCGCATGGCCAGCGATCTGTCCGGGCACCGCGCCGAAGCGCGCAGCGGCCGCGGCGCGCCGACGGGGCCGCTGCTGTGCGTAGTGTTTCCCGGCTCGCGGCGCGAACCGGCGTGGCCGCTGCAGGCGGCGGTGATCCGCGCGCGTTGCCAGCAGTTGCTGCGCGCGTTCGGCGGGGTGGCGGGGCTGGCGCCGCTGGCGGCGTCGGTGGCGGGAGAGGAATGAGCGGGCGATTGTAGGGACGGCGCGATCTGCGGCATCGCGGTCGCGGCTTGCGCCGCTCCTACATTCGCCATCGACCGCCCCCTGTAGGAGCGGCGCAAGCCGCGACCGCGCAGCTACATCTACGACGCCGCTTACGGTGCCCTGCGTTGTGGCCAACTCGTGGGCTGCGGCGCTTCGACCGGGTCAAACCTCACTCCGCCGCCGCCGGCCCCACCTGATCGGCCAACGACAGATCCAGCCGCACCAACCGCCCCAACCGATCGCGCCGCTGCGCGCGCACATACCAATGCTCGCGCAGCCGCGGCAGACGCAGCGGCGGATGCAGCGGTTCGCCCCACAGGCTCAGCGCGTAATGGCGCTCGTGCAGCCACCACAGCAAGCGGTCGAACTCGGCCTGATCGTCGGCCAGCAGCAGGTCGGCGTCGGCCGGTTCGCGCGCGCCGGGATCGGCGAGCCAGCGCGCGAAACCGCCGTGCAGTTCGAAGCCGAAGCCGGCCTCGCGCAGCGCCTGCAGCTCGTCGCGGGTGCTGTCCAGGCAGATGCGCTCGCGCTGTTTCTGGAACACCAGCGCGTACTCGTGGCTGCGGTCGGTGCGCGCGTCGCCCGCGGCCAGCCGCCGCGGTTCGCGCGCATAGCACAGCAGCCGCTCTGCGCGCGCCACGAACAGCGCGCCGAGCACGCGCGCCAGATCCCAGGCCAGCGGCAGCGTGCGGCCGCCGAGCTCGAGGTTCTCGGCCATGGCGATGCAGTAGCCGCCTTCCGGCAAGGCCGCGCGCACGCCGTGGAAGATGTCGCGCAGGCGCTGCAGATACGCGTCGTAGTCGCGCTCCAGGTAGAGCTGGCCGGTGTGCGCGTCGGCCGCATCGGCCGCTGCGGCCGGCTCCGGCCAGCGGCAGCCGAAGTAGGGCACGTTGGTCAGGCACAGCTCGAACGGCGCCGGCGCGGGCGTGTCGGGCAGGCTGCCGACGGCGACCGGCGCATCGACGCCGTGGCGGCGCAGGCGCTCGCGCGCCAGTTGCGCGCGCGCCGGGTCGATCTCCAGGCCGCACCCTTCGCGTCCTTCCAGCGCGGCGGCGAGCAAGGTGGTGCCGAAGCCGCAGAACGGGTCGAACACGCGCGCGCCGGGCGCGGCGAAGTGGCGCACGAACGGCCGCATCTGCGCGACCCAGCCGCAGTCGCGGCCGCCGAACGCGTCGCGCGCGCGCAAATCCTCGGGCAACTGCAGTTGCGGCGGGTCGGGCTCGAGCAACAGCCAACTGCGGCTATCCATCGGCGCGCTCCGATGCGGGCCACAGCACGTCGCGGTCGGGTTGCCAGCCGGCGCACAGGCGGCCGTTGCCGTGGAACACCAGCTTGTAGATATCGCCCGAGGCGTGGCGGCGGTGCATCGCGGCGTAGTCGGAGGATTCGAACACGATCTGCATGCCGCTGGCCTGCTCGCGCAGACGCAGGTTCCAGAAGTAATAGCCCTCGGTGATGCGCAGCGGCCTCAGCCGCGACCACCACGGCGCGTCCATGCACGCGGCCAGCACGTCTTCGATCGCCACCCGTTCGGCCTCGACGTAGCGGCGGGTGGCGTTGTCGCGATAGCCCGCGCCCAGGCGCGAGAACTCGCGGAAGATCACGGTGTCCGCACCGCAGGCGCGGGCCCAGTCGAGATAGGCGCGCACGCCGTCGGCATCGTCGATGCCGCCGCGTTGCAGGATGCAGACCTGGCGCAGCGGCAACTGCGCCGCCAGCTCGCGCGCGACGGCCTCGAACGCGGCGCCGCCGGCGATCGGCTCGCCGTCGCGGAAGCGCATGATGCGCTGGTTGCGCGCGGGGTCGAAGTGGTGGCGCGACAGCTCCAGCCACGACAGGCCGAACCCGCGCAGCGCGGCGATCAGCTCCGCGCCGCGGCCGCGGGCGAAGCCGGCGCCGTTGCTGTAGAGCACGCGCTCCTCCACCGCCACGCCGTCGCGCTCGGCCGCGCCGAGCGTCGCCAGCAGCCGCAGGAACCAGTCTTCGTCGTCGCTGGATTCCAGCCCCGACAGCGACCACGACAGCGGCAGCCCGCGCAGTTGCGCCAGCGCCGCGCTGAGGCGTTCGAAGTGGTCCGGCGCGGGGCGCAGGCTCTGCGCCAGCGCGCCGCCGTCGAGCGTGCGCAGGTTTTCCGAGCAGAACAGGCAGCGCGCCGAGCACGGCCGCGCGGCGGCGTACGGGGTGAAGGTGACCGGCTGGGCGATGCGGTAGCGGCGCTCGCCGATGCGGTGTTCGCGCCAGCGCGCGGCATCGTGTTCCCCGGGCGCGCGTCGCGCCAGCTGCGGGGTGGTCGCGCGCAGGCGCTGGAACAGGGAAGAGGCCGCGCTGAGCGGGAGCGTGCCCGGATCGGCGGTCGCTAGCCCTTCGAGGGGGGCTGGCATGGGATTCGTCCTTTGAATCTTCTGGCGGGGTTGAGCCTAGGGGTGACGATTGCCCTCACCCTAGCCCTCTCCCGCAAGCGGGAGAGGGGACGGTTCGCGGTGGCTTGGAAGCATCGCGGCTTCAGAGCCCCTCTCCCGCTTGCGGGAGAGGGGTTGGGGTGAGGGCCGCTCAAAGCCGAGCCGCGTCAGCCCGTTCCCTGACTTCGGCGAAGGTCCAATCGCTCACCAGCTTGCCGTCTTCCCAAATCGTCACCATCGCATCCTCATAGCCCATCGGCTTGGCCGCTTCCTCCAGCGACGGCGCATCCGCCGGCACCGGCACGGTCTTGAAGTGGCCGTACTCGCGATGGCGCAGCAAGGTCATGCGCCCGCGCTTGCTCGACTTGCCCTTGTCGGTGACCGGATCCTTGTAGACGTCGATCCACTCGCCGTCCACGCGCGCGGCCGAGCACTTGAGCGCGAACTTCTGGGTGTCGCGATCCAGCCGCTGCAGCAGCGCGCCGCCCATGCCGAAGGCGAGGTTGTCGGTGGCGTAGCCGTAGCTGGTCGCGCGCTCGAGGATCGCGCGGATGCTGGTCGGGTTGATGCCGTCGCCCTGGATCACCCGCACGTGGTTGAGCACCTTGTAGCCCTTGCCGTTGACGGTGTGGCCGAAGGCCTCGTCGAGCAGGGTCAGGCACTGGTGCACGACATCGACCGGGTCGCCGGAGTCCGGCCGTACCACCAGGGTCGCGCCGGAGGCGATCACCTGCTCGCGCAAGGTCTTGCCCCAATGCTCGCGAATCGCGTGGAAGATGTCGTAGCTGTCCGACACCACCGCGACGATCGCGCCGGGCTTGGCGAACTGGGTCAGCATGTTGCGGTAGGCGTCGACCTCGCGCTCGCGGCCCCAGCTGGTGATGGTGCTGTGCTCGGCGGCGGGGATCGAGTAGCCCGCCATCGGCTCGTGGTAATAGCGCTTGGCCAGCAGCAGGCCGGAAACCGTATCGGTGCCGAGGAAGTTGACCAGATGCGCGGCGCCGCCGAGCGCGGCCGATTCGGTGCTGGACACGCCGCGCGCGCCGAAGTCGTGCAGCTTGAACGGCAGCTGGCCTTCCGGATCGTCGCTGGTACGCTCCAGGAACTGGCGGATGGTCTGCTTGGCGTGCCAGCTGATCGTGGCCACCGTCACCGGATACCACAGGCGCAGCAGCAGGGTTTCCAGATAGGACGGCACCCAATAGGCCTGCGGGTCGGTCGATTCGATCGTCACCAGCGCCTGATGGGTCGGCACCACCGTGCCTTCGGGCACGGCGCGGATCCGGATCGGCATCAGCCCGCCGTGATGGTCGACGATATAGCGCCAGCCGGCCTCGTTGAACGGTTCGCCGTGCGCGGCGAACAGGTCGCGCGCCTCGTCGATGTCGGCGTGGGTGACCGGCTTGGCCAGGTATTCCTTGAGGATCGCCTGCAGGCCGAAGAACACCGTGCGGTCGTACACGCCGCCGCGCGATTCGACGTAGAAGAACGTCGCATCGGTGCCGGGCGGATATTGCAGCCAGTGGCTGGCCTTGTAGCTGTCGGTGTTGAGCAGCAGGTTGTCGAGGCATTGCATGACGGGAAGCTCCTTCGCGTCGGGAGTGGCCGGCGGTCTGTCCGCCGGCGGGAGGGCCGGGCGGTGCGCAGTGCGCTCAGCCGCGGCCCAGGAAGTATTCGAGGATGTGCAGGTGGTCTTCGAACAGCTGCGGGCTCATCTCCAGCGCCTCGCTGACCGGAATCCAGCGCGCCTTGTCGGCGTCGTCGCCGCCGCGCACCTGCGGCAGTTCGCCGGCCGGGAAATCGAAGTGGAAGGCGTGGGTGATGGTGCGGCCGCGCGCGCTGCGGTCGGGATGGTCGAACACGCGCTCGCCCTTGATCGAACCCTTGAGCACGGCCAGCGGCACTTTCAGCCGGGTTTCCTCGCGCAGCTCGCGCAGGCAGGCGTCGAGCAGGGTCTCGTGCTGGCCGACGAAGCCGCCCGGCAGCGCCCACAGGCCGCGGCCCGGTTCGGCGCGGCGGCGCACCAGCAGCACGTGGCCGGAATGCACCACCACCGCGTCGGTGGTGACGAAGGTCGGCGCGTACGGCGCATCGGCCCAGGCGGCGCGGTATTGCTCGATGAACTGGTACTCGGCGACCAGTTGCTTGAACGCCGGCGAACTCTTGCGGAATGCTTCGAGCATGTCGAACACCGGCGCCGGCACGTTGGCGCGGATCAGCATCAGCCCGCCGTGGCTGTCGATCTGGTTGGCCTCGAACAGGTACTTGCGCAGCTCGGTGGCCGACAGGGTGGCGGTGTGGTTGACGTCGACCAGCGGCCACTGCGGGAATTCGCGCAAGTAATAGCTGGAGGCGTCCTTGTCCATGCCGATCAGGCCGATGCGGGCCTGCGTGTCGCCGCCGTCGGCGCGCACCGCCTCGGCGACGCTGCGCTGCACATTGGCGATCCACTGGCTCTCGTTGTAGAGATGGTCGCGCAGCGGGCGCACGATCAGGCGTTCGGCGCTGTCGGCGAGCGCGGCCTGGATCATCACCGCGCGCTCGGCGACGGTGAAGGGGTTCTTGACGGTGCGGGGGGTGTCGGCGGAACCGACCAGGAAGATGATCTTGGCGGCCTTGCCCAGCGCGTGGCGGGCGACGGCGGCGTGGCCGTTGTGGAAAGGCTCGAAACGGCCGATGAAGACGAGGTAATCGTACTGCTGCGTTGCCATGAGAATCCCTCACGGAGTTGAAGTGGCCGGCGGTCTGTCCGCTGGCGTATGCAAGATGCTACGCCGAACCCAAGCGCCGTCAAGTGCCTGCGTACTCGCCGCATCGATCCCCTGTAGGAGCGGCGCGAGCCGCGACAGCCGAAGCCGGGAAAAAACAACGACCCGGCCGCAACCAGCCCCCAGAACCTCTCCCGCCTCGGCCGGCCATACGCCTTTCGGCAAACGCGAAACCGCGCCCCCGCAACGACAGTCGACGCACCCGCTCGCGCGCCGGGCCTGCGCCGATACAATCGGGACAAGCAAAGGAGGGCGGCGATGGCGATGCAGGTTCCGCAGTATTGGGCTGAGGCTCGGGTGCAGGAGCGGTTTGGGAAGGGGCATGTCTCCGGGCGGGTTTCGCTTACGGTGCGTCGCTTCGGTTGGTCCGACGCCAGCCAGGCCGACGCCCAGACCATGGCCGACGCGCGCGCCCGCGATGCGTTCGAACGCATCCTCGCCGGCGAAAAGCTGCCTCGCCACGAGCCGCGCGTGCCTTACGACGCCGAAGGCCTGCCGATCCGCGAGGAGATCGTCGCGCGCCACGGCGAGGTGGTGATCACCCGCAACAGCTACGGCGCGCGCTGCCTCAATTCGCCGGACGTCCTGTTCGCCGACGTCGATTTCAAGCCGCTGCCGCCGGTGCGGCTGGGCGGGGCGATGGCCGCGTTGTCGCTCGCCGCCGGCGTGGCCTGCGGCGTGTTGATCCATCCGGTCGCCGGCATCGTCGCCGCGATCGCGACGATGCTGATCGTCGGCATGGTCCGCGCGAAGTCCGCGCAGCGCCGTCACCGCAGCGAGGGCGGCGGACCGGAAGCGCGCGCGCTGGCGCCGGTCAAGGCGTTCCTGGCCGCGAACCCGGACTGGCACCTGCGCGTCTACCGCACCCCGAACGGCTTCCGCCTGCTGGCGATGCACCGCACCTTCGATCCGCTCGACCCGCAGGTGCACGCATTCTTCGAAGCGATCGGCGCGGACGCCTATTACGCGCTGTCGTGCAGGCACCAGCACTGCTTCCGCGCCCGCGTCAGCGGCAAGCCGTGGCGGATGGGCCTGCGCGAGCACATGCCGGCGTGGCGCCGCGCCTGGCCGATCGCCGAAGAACGCCGGCCCGAGCGCGAGCGCTGGGTGGCCGAGTACGAGCGCACGGCTGAAGGTTTCGCGGCGTGCCGCTTCGTCGAGCGGCTGGGCAGCAACGATTACGTGTCGGCGACTTATGCGGTGCAGCGTCTGCACGACGATCTGTGCCGGGCTGAGCGCAATTTGCCGATGGCGTGAGCGGCGACGCTCAACTCAGATCGATTCGGCCAATTCGCGGTGCAACGCGCTCGGCAGGCGAGCGCCGGCGCGGATGAGGCGTTCGCGCAGAACGCGCGGGTCGGCATCGGCTATCGAGCCGAAGCGGTAGCGTCCGCGGTCGACCCAGGTCTGCAATTCGTCGACGATGGCCGCTGCGATCTGCGCTTGCTGCGGCTCGGCCAGCGCCTGTAGCAGGAAGTCCAGCGCCTGCCACTTGTCCAGCCATTGGGTGGCGACGAGCAAGCGCGCGCGGAAGGTCGGGCGCAGATCCCAGGCTTGCTGCAGAGCGGCGACCGATAGCGCCGCAGTGCCGCGCTTATAGGTCTCCTGCGCTTCGGCCGAGACCCGGTAATCGGGGTCGTGCAGCGCCCGCGCCAACACCGTAGCCAGGCTGGCGGCGCCGCTGCGGGCCAAGCCGCGCAGCGCCAGCAACCGCAGCCGCGCCTGCGCGCACGACAGTCACGGCGTCAGCCGCATCGCATCTTCGGCCTGCGCGCATTCGCTCAACGCATCCAGCGCGATGCGCGCCTTCGCCGAATCACCGGCGTCCAGCGCTTCGCGCCAGTAATGCCGCGGTTCTTCGCCGAATCGTTCGCGCAGCAGGTGCGCCGCCAGCCGACGCGGGCCGGTGGAACGATCGAACAGCGCCTCGCTCAGGCACGTGCGCAGCGAAGGCAGGCCGATACGTACGGCTGCTCGCAGCGCATCGCGGCGCAGGGCCGGGACGCGACGAGCATGAGCCTGGCGCAACTGATGATCGAACTGATCGGGCGTCAGCACGGTTTCCGCCTGCGCCAGCGCGGCCCGGGCGATGCGCGGATGCGGATCGTCCAAGGCCACGATGCAGGCCTGCTCGGCGCTGCGCGCGCCGGTCGCGACCGCGGCGGCGTAGGCGTACTCGCGCACGGCAGCCGAGTCGGATCGGGTTGCGCGCCATAGCGACTCGGCGTGTTGCGGCGCATGCAGCACCGGCTCGATCAGTGAGCTCCAAGCCGGCGCGAAACGTTGGCGTTCGCGCATCGGCAAGGCCAGTTCCAACAGTTCGAACAGCGCTTGCGGTTCGTGTTCGACGCATCGTTGTAGCAGGACTTCGGCGGCCTTGCGCACAGGCGCGACCCAATCGCTGTTGCGGATCAGGGCCGCCGCCATCGCCAGACGGCCGGGCCAGCGGGCGAACTGGCGCAGCGCGAGTTCGCGCACGTACCCGTTTGGGTCGCAGGTGGCGACGAACAGGCAGGCTTGTGCGTGTTCGGGCCGATCCGACAGCGACTCGATTTCGATGCCGCCGTTCAGTGCCGCGACATCGGCGCTGGTGGCACGGTCTGCGCGCGACTTCGCCCAGTCCGACAGCCGGTAACGGAACAGGCTGGAGCGGAACTCGGTGCCTACCCGCAGCAGCTTGCCGGGTGTGAGGCCGATCAGCTCCGCCGGCGCGCTTTCCAACTCGGCGGCTCCGAACTCCAGGCCGCGCTGTCGGCGCATCACCTGCAGGGCCGAGGCGAGATAATGATTCCATCCGGCTGGCAAGTGCCGCGGTTCGGCGGGCGGATACGATTTCATCGGACTGCGTCCTTGCGATGGTTGCTTTGACGGCGATGCGGGCCTCAGCCCGCCACCACCTCGACCCTCATCCCCTCGCACTCCACCACCTGCCCCGCGCGGATCTTGCAGGTCTTGCGCAGTTCCACCTGTCCGTCCACCCGCACCGCGCCGCTGGCGACGATGGCCTTGCCGGTGCCGCCGCTGTGGGCGAGGCCGACCAGCTTGAGCAGTTGATTGAGTTCGACGAAGTCGTGGCCGGCGTCGAGGGCGAAGCGGATCGGTTGCATGGCGATAAGGCGGGAACGCGTTGGCGGGCAGGCAGGGTCGCAGCGCTGAGACCTGGGCGCAAGACGTTTGCGCGTCCGGCGGCGTACTCTCGGGCCAGCGGCGCCCGCGCGGGCGCCGTCCAGCCCATCTTTCGAGGTCGACGATGAAGCGAGCCCAGTACCAGCAGCGCGGCCCGGTGCCGCAGGACGTGATCGAGGCGGTCGAGTTCCAGACGCCGCCGTTGGCGGCCGGACAGGTGTTGATCGAAGTGCTGGCGGCGCCGATCAACCCGTCCGACGTGCTGACCCTGACCGGCGACTACGGCCTGCTGCCGCCGCTGCCGGCGGTGGGCGGCAACGAGGGCGTGGGCCGGGTGGTCGAGCTCGGGCCGGAGGTGACCCAGCTCAAGCTTGGCCAGACCGTGCTGCTGCCGATCCAGGGCGGCAGCTGGGCCACGCATATGGTCGGCACCGCCCGGCACCTGATCGCGCTGCCCGACGGCGCCGATCCCAAGCAGCTGGCGATGATCACCATCAACCCGCCGACCGCGCTGCTGATGCTCAGCGACATCGTCGCGCTGGAGCCGGGCGACTGGGTGATCCAGAACGCGGCCAATTCGGCCGTGGGCACGTATCTGATCCAGTTGGCCAAGGCGCGCGGGCTGCGCACGATCAACGTGGTGCGGCGCGAGTCGGCGGTGGAGGCGGTGCGCGCGGCCGGCGCGGACGTGGTCCTGGTCGACGGCGAGGACCTGGGCAAGCGCGCGCGCGAGGCGGCGCAGAAGGTGCCGATCAAGCTCGGCATCGACGCGGTCGGCGGACTGGCGACCCAGCACATCGCCCAGGCCCTGGGCGAGGGCGGGGTGGTGGTGAACTACGGCGCGATGAGCGGCGAGGCCTGCCAGATTTCGCCGGCCTCGTTCGTGTTCCGCGACGTGTCGTTGCGCGGGTTCTGGCTGTCGCGCTGGTTCCAGCAGGCCGCGCCGACGCGGCGCGCGGAAGTGTTCGGCGAAATCGCCCGGCGCGTGGCCGCGGGCGAGCTGCACGCGCGGGTGCAGGCGACCTATCCGCTGGAGCGGATCAAGGACGCGGTCGCCGCGGCGGCCGCGGGCGAGCGCGACGGCAAGATCCTGATCCTGCCCAACGGCGCGGTGTGAGCCGCGCACGGCGGCGGCACGCACGGCCCGGCGCCGCGCGTGCGAGCATCGATGATCCGCTCGCGCAACCGGGGAGCCGCGCATGAACGTCGAATTGCAGATGCTGGCCTGGTCGGTCGCACTGGGCATCGTCCACCTGCTGGTCGCCGCCGGCTTCATGACCGCGCAGCGCGGCGTGCGCTGGAACGCCGGCGCGCGCGACGGCACCCCGGCGCCGCTGACCGGCGTGGCCGCGCGGCTGGAGCGCGCCTGGCGCAATTACCTGGAAACCTTCCCGCTGTTCGCCGCGCTGGCGTTGGCGGTGGTCGTGGCCGGCCGCGGCAGCGACCACACCGCATTGGCCGCGCAGCTGTATTTCTGGGCGCGGCTGGTCTATGTGCCGATCTACGCCGCCGGCATCCCGTACCTGCGCTCGGCGGTGTGGGCGGTGGCGCTGTGGGCGATCCTGCAACTGCTGTGGGCGCTGCTGTAAGGCCTCAGCCGATTGCCTGCGCCTGCGCGCACAGCGCGCGCTTGGCCGCGGGCGTGAGCTGCTTGATCGCGTACTCGGCGCGCAGCGCGGCGCCGCGGTCGGGGTGTTCGAACCGCGCCAGCAGCCGCGCCGGCGGATGCGCGCGGGTGTAGCGCGCGCCCTTGCCGGCGGCGTGCTGGGCGTAACGGCGCTCCACGTCCACGGCGATGCCGGTGTAGAGGCTGCCGTCGGTGCATTCGATGAGGTAGACGTACCAGGGCATGCGGATAGGGTAAGGCGGGGAGCGAGTGCGGAGGAATCGGAACCGGGAAAAAGCCGCCTTCGCTCATTCTCGACTCGGCTGTCCGCGCCTCCGCCCCATTTAGCAATTTAGTTAAGTAATCAAGGCTATACTGCCGCGGCGCCGCTCCGGCGCGCCGTCGCCGTCCGCCGCCATGTCGCAGGACAAGATCTTCGAAGCCCTGGCCTCGTCGCCGCGCCGGCAGATCCTGGCCTTCCTGTCCGAGCGCGAGCTCAGCGCCGGCGACATCGCCGCGCGCTTCGAGATGAGCGCGCCGGCGGTGTCGCGGCATCTGTCGGTGCTGGCCAACGCCGGGCTGATCAGCGGCGAGCGGCGCGGCCAGTTCGTGGTCTACAAGCTGGTGCCGGACAGCCTGGTCAACACCTTGACCCAGTTCGCGTTCGAAATCTGCCCGGTCGGCGGCCCGCTCAAGCGCGAAAGCCGGCGCGCGGCGCGCAAGGCTGCCGCCAAGCCGGCGGGTAAGTCGGCGGGTTGACGCCGGCATTGCCGAGGCCCGCGCCGCGGCCGCGCTTCGGTCGCGCTCGTTTCGGCCGCGCTTTCCTCAGTTGCGCGTGCTTCATTCGCGCTCGAAGCGCTCGATCTCGTCCACCACCGCCTGGGCGCGGCGCAGGCTGACGCCGACGATGCTTTCGTCCACCGCCTTGGCCAGGCGCGGCCGGCGCGGATGGCGCGACCAGCGCAGGAACCAGAGGCTGGCCAGCAGCCCGGCCGCGCCGACCGCACCGCCGTAGACGAACAGCGACGGCGCGTTGCGGTACAGGTCGACGCCGAACAGGCTCATCAGGATCGCCGCCAGCACCGGCATCCACAGCAGCCACCAGACCAGCCCGACCGCGAGGCCGCCGCGCACGTAGGCCCGGCGCAGCGCGGCCAGGCGGCGCTGCAGCGTCAGCACCGGCGCGGCGTAGTCGATGCCGGCGGCGCGCGATTGCACCAGTGCGCCGCAGACGGTCAGGGCGATGCCGTAGCCCTGCACGATCAGGCCGATGACGATCAGGTGCGCGCTGTGCGCATGCGCGCTCCAGAACAGCGCGCCCCAGATCGTCAGCAGCACGCCGGCGGCGATCTGCAGCGCCTGTCCCCACACCAGCGGGCGCAATCCCGAGCGCAGGCGCCGGCCGCGCTCCTCGCGCAGGCGCAACTGTTCGGTGCGGTGCTGGCGGTCGAGCTTGTCGCCCAGCGCCTGCCAGGCCTGCTTGAGTTCGTCGAGTTCCATCGTCGATGCGCTCATGGTTCGGTTCCGGTGGGGAAGGGCGTCAGTCGGCCAGCGCGGCGCGCAGGCGCTGCTTGAGCCGGCCGATCTTGGTGGCGACGTTGGTTTCGCTCAGGCCCAGCACGTCGGCGATCTCGCGATGGCCGCGATCTTCCAGGTAGAGCAGCAGCAAGGCGCGGTCCAGCGGCGGCTGCTGCGCGATCAGCCGCTGCAGCAGGCGCAGGCGCTGCGCGGTTTCCGGCGTGTCGCCGTCGTCGGCGGGCAGCGCGTGCAGGTCTTCGTCCAGGGCCACGGTGTCGCGGTGGCGGCTGCGTTCGCGCAGGTGCGAGATCGCCACGTTCAGGGCAATGCGGTACATCCAGGTCGAGAAGCTGCGCTGCGGGTCGTAGCCGGGAAAGGCGCGCCACAGCTGCGCGACGATGTCCTGGGCGAGGTCGGCGCGTTCGTCCTCGCCGCGGGCGTAGCCGGCGGCGACCTTGTAGACGATGCCGCGGTGCGCGCCCAGCAAGGCCTCGAAGCGGCGCTGTCGCGCCGCCGTGCCGTGCCCGCGTTCGTCGCCCGCTCCCGTCATCGCCTCGGTCCGTTGGATGTCCATGCCGGGGTGATTCGCGCCCCGGGGCGAATCATCACACCCGCGGCGACGGACGGGGCGGGCCGGCCGGATTCAGCCGGCGGCGGCCTCGGCGCGATGGCGATAGAACTGCAGGATGGTGTCGCTGAAATCGCCGATCAGCCAGCGCGCCAGCGGCGCAGCGTACCAGTTGAACCCGGTGCTGACCCGATAGTCCATGCGGATGCTCAGTTCGGTGTCGGCGCCGCGCGGGGTGAGGGTGTAGCGGGTGCCGGTGAGGTCGAAGTAGCGGCCGCCGATGTCGACGTGGTCGTCGAGCGCGCCGGGCGGAACCGAGTCGGGCGCGAACTGGTACTGCCACTGCACGTAGCGGCCCGGCTGCCAGTCGGCCGAGCGTTGGCGGAAGTGGATGCCCTTGCCCATGCGCACTTCGCGGGTGAGGCCGGCGGCGTCTTCGTGGGTGAGCCCGGCCAGCGGCGTCGGCACGCCGATGCGGTACATCCAGGCGCGGTCGACTTCCTCGGCGCGGATGTGGTCGGCGTTGAGCAACTGCCGCCAGACCGCATCGGGCGCGGCGTGGATCAGCACGCTGCGTTCGGTGCGTTCCAGGCGCCGGGGTTCGTCGTGGCCGATGCCGAGCGAGGTCAGCAGCAGCGGCAGGATCGCCAGGCTGTAGACCGTCGGCGTCTTCGACCAGCCGGCCCAGCGGCACAGCGCGCCCATCAGCATGCCGCCGATCGAGCCGAGCACGGCGAACAGCGGCCAGATCAACACCACGCAGATCGCGCCTTCGAGCACGAACAGCATCGTCCCGGCCATGCACAGGGTGACGCTGAGCCACGGCGCGAAGAAGTGGTAGCGCAGCCGGCGGGCCTGCTGGCGCTCGGCGAGATAGACCGTGATCGCGCCGATGGCGATCGGTGCGAGCAGGATGAAGACGGTCAGCATCGGCGCCCAGGCGCTGCCGGGGTCGCCGTTGAACACCAGGCGCAGGAGCAGGCCGATCAGGGCGCCGCCGAGGAACGGCATCGCCTTGCCCAGCGGGCCGTCGAACCAGCGCCTGGCGGGGGCGGCTGCGGCGTCGTGCGCGGTGTCGGGCGGCAACGGCGGCGGCTCGGGCGCAACGGCGGGCGGTTGGGGGCCGCGCCGCGGATCGCCGCTGGCGTCGTTGTTGGAAGCGGGCGGCTGCGGATCGTGTTCGTTCATCGGTTCACCAGCGTTCGCAAGGGTTGGCCTGCGCTGTCGGCGCGGGTCGGCGGGGCGGCATCGAGGCAATACAGTTCTTCGCGCGGCGGCAGGTGCTCGGGCAAACGCAACCCGCGCACCAGCCCCACGCGTTCGAGCGCGCGCAACAGCCACCAGCCCGGATCCCACTCGCCCGGATACAGCCCCAGCCGCGCCGACCCCGGAAACGCATGGTGGTTGTTGTGCCAGCACTCGCCCATGGTCAGCAGCGAGGCGAAGCGCACGTTGCGGCCCTGCACCGCGGCGCCGCGCACCTCGTGGCGCATGCCGCCGTGGTTGTGGGCGAAGTAGCCGATCAGCCAGTGGCCGAACACGCCGGCGCTGACCCGCGCGCACACGCCCCAGAACACCCAGCCCCAGCCGCCGATGGCATAGAACGCCAGCGCCCACGGCAGGTGTTGCCACATCCAGGTGCGTTGCAGGAAACGGTAGACGCGGTCTTCGCCGATGCGCGGCTCCAGCGCGATCCACGGCGGCGCGTCCAGGCGCAGTTCGCAGTGCAGTTGCCACCACGCGTCCTGGACGAAGCCGCGGCGGTGGGCGAGGTAATCGTGGCAATGCGGCAGGCGCTGGGCATAGTCGCGCAGGTCGTGGGTGCGCACCAGCGCGATCGGCCCGGCCAGCCCGACCTGCACGCCGCAATAGACCAGCAGGTATTCCAGCCACTTCGGGCAGGCGAAGCTGTCGTGGATCAGCTTGCGGTGCATGCCCAGCGAATGGCCGAGCAGCAATACCGCGGCGGTGCCGACTGCGAACAGCGCGAACGCGCCCCAGCTGAACGTCAGCGCGCCGCCGATGGTGGCGCCGGCGAGCATCGCGCTGAACCACAGCGAGCGCACCGGTTCCCATCGCACCCGGCCGGCGCTGACGCTGCGGACCGAATCGGCCAGGGCCGGGCGCGAGCGTACGCGGTGATCGCGCAGGCTGGCCGGGATCGCATCGGGAACGGGAGATTTCATGGTCCGCATCCTTGGCGCGCTGCATGGGCGCAACGGCCCTGGCGCCGGCCCCTGCCGGCGCGCGATGCATGCATTCAGCAATTAACTAATTTGCTAAATGATTCGTTGCGGGCCGGCGCGGCGTCAAGCGTGCGCCGATGAGCGGTCGATGGGAATCCGAGCGGGACGCGAGCGTCCGCGTCGCCGGCGAGGGTATGCGCCGAGGTTCGGCTCGCGCAGATGCGGGGCGCGCGGCCGCGCGCACACGGCTCAGCCGTACTCGATCGCCAGCACTTCCACGTTGAGATCGCCGGCCGGCCGCTTCCACACCACGCTGTCGCCGACGCGCGCGCCGTGCAGCGCGCGCGCCAGCGGCGAGACCCAGCTGATCAGGCCGCGTTCGGGATCGGCCTCGTCCTCGCCGACGATGCGGTAACGGTGCTCGCGGCCCTCGTCGTCGGCGATTTCCACGCGCGCGCCGAACGCGACCCGGTCGGCCGGCTGGCGCTCGGGCGCGATGGTGATCGCGCCGAGGATGCGCGCCTGCAGCCAGCGCATCTCGCGCTGCACGTGGGCGCGTTCGAGCTTCGCCCCGACCGCCTCGCGCTCCACCGCGCGGTCCAGCGCCTGCAGCTCGCGCCCGGCTTCGTTCAAGCGCGCGCGCAACAACATCATCCCGCGCGGGGTGACGTAGTTGGGATGCTCGCTGATCGGCAGTTCGGGCAGCGCGCCGGGATCGGATTCGCCGTCGCCTTCCTTGACGAAGGCGCGGCTCATGCGGGGGCGTGAAGGACAGACATTGCCCGACTCTAGGACAGTTAACGTTGTCTCAGGGTGAGTGCGATGGGGTTGGCGCTTTGCCGGAGTTGTCGATTCATCGGCTGAAGGGGGATTTGCCGGTTTGCATGCATTGCGTGCCTGTCTCGGGTCGCTGGATGGCGACGAAGGCAGCTTCGCTGCGTTGAATGTGAGCCTGCGTTTTTTGGCTATTTCCCATTTGCAATGCGGGTACCTACCCTTGGGGCGACGCTTGGCGATGTTCGACAGGATGTTGGAGGAGAAGGCCAATGAATCGAGGTTGCGGTAGCTCGGCTGTGGCGCGGATCGTTGCATTCGCCGTCTTGGCGTCGATTGTTTGCATCGTGGCGGCGTGCGGCTCGGCCAGGGTGAGCGGATCGGGTCGTGGCGGTCCCGATAAAGTTTCCACGGACGCTGTCACGGTCGAGAATCTGTTGCGATGGTCGGTCGAGGGTTCGGCGGGAATCGACAAGGTCCTGAACGGGCTCAAGCGGACGTTTGAGATGACGCCGGTCGGCGTACAAGGTCTGGGCAGTGCAGGGCCTGCGAAATTGGCGGACGGTTACATCCTGAGCTTCGCCACCATCCGCGGATTGAGCGGCGCGATCGATATCGGCGTGAAAGAAGAACCGTGTTATTCGCCCGAACGCGCAGCCGGCCTGGTTGGAGGGGCGACGGGGAAGGTCGAGCTGGACGCGCATATGATCGATCACGGCAAGACCTACACCACCGGGAAGAACGGCTTTTACGTCTCCTTCGCCACGACCGACGAGACGTACCGATGCGTAAAGAGCATCCACGTGTGGCCCATGGACAGGAAAGAGCCATGAATGTCCCGGGTGAGGGCGGAGGGTATCTCCAGTCCCATCCCCGGTTCGCCGAAATGCCTGGGCGTATTCGAGCCTGGATACTGGAATCGCCAAGCGCTTCGGCCGATTTCGCGCGGTTCTTCAAGGACGAAGGCGTTATCCAGGGCCAGTCGGGCGTTGGGCTTCCCTATTACGCGCCCTTGGAGCCGCCGAGAATTCTGGTTGAGGACTCCCAATGGAGATCGCTGCAAGCCAGCGACGCCCCGGCATGGCCCCAGCGCCACCTGTTTGGAACCCTTGCCCACGAAATCGGCCACCACCGCTACAACACGGGCTCCGTTCCGTTCCAGGGCCGCAGCGCCGACGAGTACGTGCGATACCGCGCCGGCCTGGAAGCGCAGGCGATCTTCAACGCCTTTCCCATCTTCAAGGAACTCGAACACCAGCCCGAGTTCAAGGGCGGTAAGCCGTTCGGTTCCATCGGTTACCTGAACGAGGTCGAGCTGGGTTCGTTGTACGGCGACTGGAAGGCCGGGCGGCTGGGCGAGGCCGAGGTGGTCGAGCGGATGGCGGCGCAGGTAGCCGATGCGCCGTAGACCCTGGCCCGGCCCCCGCAAGACATGGACGGCAACGGGGCGATCACCCACCGCGATGCCTATCTGCGCGACTACGTCCGGTATGTCGAGCCGAAACTGCAACCGCAATCGTCCATCGATCCTGCCGGCGCCGGCTTGAATCCGCAGGACGCCGCATTGCTCGATCGCCTGCGCGCGCAGGTGCGCGAACTCGATCGCTCGGCCGGCAAGGAGTGGGACGAGCAAAGCGAGCGTCTCAGCGCCAGCGCCCTGCTCATGGCCAAGGGATGCGGGTTCGCCGCTCAGGACGAACTGCGCCTGGCGTTCAATCGGCGCAGCGACGATTTTGCGGCGGGGGCGTTGTTGCACCTGTCCCGGCACGGCGCGAGCGCATCCCCGGATCCGTACGCCAACCGCACGCATATACCGCTGGCCGAGGCCCTGGCCGTTCCGGCCAGGCAGCGCTGCGAGCAGGTGCGGGCCCTCGAGGTCGCGCAGTCGGAGCGGACCCAGACAGCGCAGACCCGGGCGATTGCCGCAGCGGACGAGCCCGGCCAGGGCGGGCCGAAGCTGGCGGTCTGATCGGTAAGCTGCAGGCAACGCGGCCCGCTGCCACGTCCGCACCGAACCTGCGATCATGTCGCATGGAACCGCAAATCCCCACGGCCGACGCTGCTGCGGCCGCTTTCGACACCCTTCCCCTGAGCCCGGCGCTGCTGCAAGGCGTGGCCGCGCTCGGCTACACCGCCATGACCCCGGTGCAGGCGCGCGCGCTGCCGGCGATCCTGGACGGCCGCGACGTGCTCGCCCAGGCGCCGACCGGCAGCGGCAAGACCGCGGCGTTCGGGCTGGGCCTGCTGCACCGGCTCGATCCTTCCGCGGTGCGCACCCAGGCCCTGGTGCTGTGCCCGACCCGCGAGCTGGCCGATCAGGTCGGCCAGCAGCTGCGCAAGCTCGCGTTCGCGATCGGCAATCTCAAGGTCTCGGTGCTGCGCGGCGGCATGCCGGTGGCGCCGCAGCTGGCTTCGCTGGAACACGCGCCGCACGTCGCCGTCGGCACGCCCGGGCGCCTGCAGGAACTGCTGCGCCACGGCGCGCTCAAGCTCGACGGCCTGCGCACGCTCGTGTTCGACGAGGCCGACCGGATGTTCGACATGGGCTTCGAAGAGGCCGTGCGCGAGATCGTGCGCAAGACACCCAAGACCCGCCAGGGCCTGCTGTTCTCGGCGACCTTTCCCGAGGCGATCCGCGAGCTGGGCCGCAGCGCGTTGCGCGATCCGGTCGAGGTCACGGTCGAGGGCGAGGCCTCGGCGCCGCGCATCGAGCAGTATTTCTACGAGGCCGAGGCCGGGCGCAAGACCCCGCTGCTCGGCGCGCTGCTGCTGGAATACCGGCCCGAGTCGTGCGTGGTGTTCTGCAACATGCGCAAGGACACCGAGGAAGTGGTCGGTTCGCTCGAACACTATGGCTTCACCGCGCTGGCCCTGCACGGCGAGATGGAGCAGCGCGACCGCGACGAGGTGCTGGTGCGCTTCGCCAACCGCAGCTGCAACGTGCTGGTCGCCAGCGACGTCGCCGCGCGCGGGCTGGACGTGGAAGATCTCGGCGCGGTGGTCAACTACGACCTGCCGACCGACCCGGACGTGTACGTGCACCGGATCGGCCGCACCGGCCGCGCCGGCCGCGGCGGCGTCGCGCTGAGCCTGTGCGGCCCGCGCGAGACCGCGCGCGCCGAGCAGATCGCCCAGCGCATGGGCGCACCGCTGCAATGGCGCAGCGCCCAGCCGCTGGGCGGCAAGGCCCGCAACGCCCCGGCCGCGCCGATGGCGACCCTGCGCATCGACGCCGGCAAGACCGACAAGCTGCGTCCCGGCGACATCCTCGGCGCGCTGACCGGCGACGCCGGGCTCAAGGCCGAATCGGTGGGCAAGATCAACGTGTTCGCCACGCGCTCGTACGTCGCCGTCGCGCGCGGCCAGGCCGCCGCGGCGCTGGCGCGGTTGCGCGAGGGGAAGATCAAGGGGCGCAAGTTTCGGGTCAATCGGCTGTAGGGGGCGGCTGCCGCGCTGTCGCCGGCGCATAGACGTTTGCGCCGCGGCTGTGTTGGCGCGGTCGCGACTCGCGTCGCTCCTGCAGGGCAAGCCCCGGTTCGCGTCGTTGCCGGATGTCCGGCTGTAGGAGCTGCGCAAGCTGCGACCGCGACATTGCGCTTGCGGCGCAACCCGCGGCAACGCGGTCGCGACTTGCGTCGCTCCTACAGGGCAAGTCCCGGCTGACGTCGTTGCTGGATGTCCGACTGTAGGAGCTGCGCAAGCTGCGACCGCGACACTGCGCTTGCGGCGCAACTTGCGGCAATGCGGTCGCGACTTGCGTCGCTCCTACAGGGCAAGCCCCCGGCTCGTGTCGTTGCTGGATGTCCGACTGTAGGAGTTGCGCAAGCTGCGACCGCGACATCGCGCTTGCGGCGCAACCTGCGGCAACGCGGTCGCGACTTGCGTCGCTCCTACAGGGCAAGCCCCGGCTAGCGTCGTTGCTGGATGTCCGGCGGTAGGAGCTGCGCAAGCTGCGACCGCGACACTGCGCTTGCGGCGCAACCCGCGATCCAGCCGCCGCCGCCGCGCTACCCGGCACTCCCTCACTTGCCGTTGAGCGAATATTTCCCCGGCCCCAGCAACAGCACCGCCGCGGCGGTGGCCAGGAACATCGCCTGCAGTTCGATCGCCCAGCCGCCTTGCTCGTTGAGCTGGCCGAGCTGGCCCAGGTGGACCAGGGCGATCGCCACCAGCATGTTGCCGGCGATCAGCGCTGCGCCGATGCGCGCGTGCCAGCCCAGGAGCAGCAGGGCCGGGCCGAGCACTTCGCCAAGCAGCACGCCGTAGCCGAGGAAGCCGGGCAGGCCGTGCGATTCGACCATGCCGACGATGCCCTCGGTGCCGCCGCGCAGCTTGGCGATGCCGTGCAGCAGGATCAGCGCGCCCAGGCTCAGGCGCAGGATCAGTTTGCCCAGGTCGGAGCAGCGGTCGGCGTTCATGGCGGCTCGCATCGGTGAAGGTGGCCGCCAGGATCGCGCTGGGCCGGCGCAGGCGCTGTGAAGCTCTTCAGCCCTATGTTCGCGCCGGAGTTGTGGGAGGGACTTCAGTCCCGACGCTCTCGGCGCAGATCGCGGCGAACCGGGCGGAAAGCGTCGGGACTGAAGTCCGTCCCACATCGGGGCAGCGAGCGTCGGACCTGAAGTCCCTTCCACATTGGGCGGCGGGCATCGGGACTGAAGTTCCTCTCACACCGGGGCGGCGAGCATCGGGACTGTAGCGACCACCGTTCGGTGAAGGGCATCGGGACTGAAGCGCCTCCCACCGCAGCGGCCCGCCGGGCTCCTGTGGGAGACGCTTTCAGCCCCGATGTTTGAGCGGCGGCCGGCTTGATTCAGCGCAACGCGCGCAAGGTCACCGTCAGCGTATCCGGGTCGCCCGAGCGCGCCGCGCCGCTGAAATCCGGGCCGCCGCTGGCGGTGACGTCGTCGTAGGGGAAGGCGTAGCCGCGGTTGTCCGGCAGGCGCTCGTGGACCAGGCGCGCGTAGTGGTTGGTCTGGGCGTTGCGGTAGAAGCGGCTGGCGACTTCGCCGTTGGGCTGGTTGGGGTTGTCGAGCAGGGTGGTGCGGTTCAACGCCGCCGCCAGGCGCGGAATGATCGCCTTGCGCACGTCGCTGGCGCCGCCGAGGCTGAAGGGGCCGCTGTCGCAGCTGAGCACGTCGGCGGTGCTGGGCTTGGCGAAGGCTTCGCCGTTGTTGAAGCGCAGCAGGTTGTCGCCGCCCACGCGCGCGGTCAGCACGCCGAAGCCGGACTGGGTGTCCACGGTGAGGGTGGTGTTGCGGTATTTGTTCCAGCACGCGTCGATGTAGCCGGTCAGGTAGTTCTGGAAGCGCGAAGCCTGGTAGTGCGCGCTCATCGCGCGCAGGTTGCGGCCGTCGGGGCCGCGCTGGATCAGCGAATTCCAGGCCGAGCCTTCCTGCGTGGCCTGTTGCTGCAGCGCATAGCAGATCGGATCGAGCGAGGCCGCCGGCAGGCCCGGGATGGTCTCCACTCGCCCCGACAACGAACGCAGCGACAGCCCCAGCGGCGCGGCGACGAAGTCGACGTAGCTGATGTTGGAGAACAGCTCGTACTCGTTGAAGGTGAACTCGGCGAAGGTCCAGTTCTTGTTGAAGTTGGTGTCGCTGGTGTTGAGGAAGCTCGGGTGCACCACCGCCGGGCCCGGGTTGACGTAGAAATCCAGGCGGCTGCCGATGCACAGGTAGATGCGCGCGCCGTACATGCGCGGCACCGACACGCGCACGGTGCTGCCGTTGGCGCCGAGCGGGATCGCGCAATCGGCGCCCAGCGGCGTCACCGGCGCCGACGGCGAGGGCGGGTAATAGGCGCTGCCGTCGGCGCGCACGAACACCGGCCGGCCGTTGTCGAAACCGGTGACGTAGGCGAAGGCGGTGTTCTGGCCGGAGGCGTTGAGCAGGGCGAGGTTGAAGCGCGCCGGGGTGGCGGCGAACGCGCGGCGCGGCAGCAGCGGGACGGCGAGCGCGGCGGCGCCGGCGCCGAGGAAGTTGCGGCGGGTGACCATCGTTGCGGCTCCTGGACTGGGCAAGCGCGACGGCGGGTCAGGCGCGCGGAAGCGGTGCGCGGCGAAGCCGGTGGGCCTGCGTGGACGGATGCGGGCGCGGCGCGCCCAGGCCGCACCTTGTCCTGCGGCTGACAGCGCTGTCAGTGATCGCGGCCGCAGATCGTCCACGCGCCCGGCCCGGGCGCGGCGGCTTTGCGGCGAGAAAGCGATTACCGTCCTAGCTGAATGCGCACCGCGGTTTACCGCATCTGCCGGCTCGCGCCGCGTGCGGCCCCGCCTCCGCCAAAAGTGGGTTCAGTGCGGGGCGCGGTTGCGCGATCATCGGCGACCCTGTCGCCGCGGCTCGTCCGAGCCGGCGGCGAGGGTCCCCCGAAGTCAGGAACGCGGCGCCGCGGCGCCGCGCAGCGCAGGACGAATCGCCGATGCCCGCCCCGATCTTTCCGTTCCGCCCCTGTCCGCGCGTTCGCCCGCGCCCGCGCTGGGCCGCCGCGCTGGCCGCGGCGCTGCTGGCGGTGCCGG
>NZ_LXSD01000277.1:0-4844 GCF_017168095.1 Lysobacter enzymogenes
GACCGCGCCGGCGCGCTGGCGGCCGCTGGCCACCGCGTGGCGGTCGCCGCGGTCGAACACCGCCAGCGGCGCGGCGCCGGTGTTGCGCACGCGGTAATCCACCCGCAGCGTGCGCCGGGCCGGGTCGTAGGCGAATTCGGCGTGCAGGGTCGCGCCCTGCCCCTGGGTTTCGACGCGGTCGGCGGACATGGCCTGGAGCGGGCTTGCGAGCAGGGCGGCGGCGAGGCAAACACCGTGTGCGCTGCGGCGGATTGAGGAAGACGGATTTGTTTCCATCGGATCGGTTTGCTCCGGCGGACGGTGTCGCGGTGTGGAGGCTTCGAAGCGATCGGGAAGAAAAGCGTCGGGACTGAAGTCCCTCCCACAAGGGGAAAACGGATTCGTTTCCATCGGATCGGTCGTCTCCGGTGGATGGCGTTGCGGCTTGGGAGCTTCGAAGCGATCGGGAAGAAAGGCGTCGGGACTGAAGTCCCTCCCACACTCGGTTCGGGCCGCGCTGGTCAATGCGAAGGCAGCCCGCGGTGAGTGCGGGCTGCCTTCGATCCCCAAGCCTCAGGCGCGCCGCGAACGTCGCCGGCGTCGCGGTTACAAGGTGTAGTTCGGCCGGTCCGGCAGGCCGAGTTCGGCGCGCATTCCGTTCTCGGTGAGCCAGTCGGGGTTGGCCGTGGTCTTGGGCGTGGCCGGATCGCCGTCGAAGTCGTAGGCCGGCGCGCTGGTCTCCAGGCCCACGGCCTGGCGCTCGGCGTTGGGCACTTCGCCGTTGTCCGGGCCGGTGCCGCGGTAGGTGCCCGGCTGGAAGGTGCCGTTGACGCCGTTATAGGCGTGCGACATCTCGTGGTAGAGCACGCCCACCGGCGCCGGGAACGCGTCCATGTGGAACGAGGGGTTGTAGCTGATCTGCACGTCGCCGCCGCGGCCCGGGCGGCCGCCGACGAGGTCGGCGTCGTTGCTGAAGGTCTGGGCGTAGCCGTTTTGTTCGTTGGCCAGTTCCTTGATGGTGACGCTGTTGCCGCGCGCGGCGGCCCGGTCGAACTCGGCGAGCATGCGCTGGCCGTTGGGCGAGCTGCGCAGGAAGTCGATCTCGGCGCCGACGCGCTGCTTGAACGCGTCGGAACCTTCGACGGTCACGCCCTTGGCCGCGCCGATCTCGACGTTGACCACGGTGTTGCGCGCGCCGGCGGCGGCGTTGATGAGGTCCATCGCGGTCTGGGCATAGACGGTGTCGTTGCCCGCGCGGTTGTCGACCGTGTCCTTGCCGGCGCCGGTGTAGATCGCGTCGTCGCCGTCGCCGCCGCGCAAGGTGTCGTCGTCGAGGCCGCCGGACAGCATGTCGTGGCCGGCGCCGCCATCGAGTTCGTCGTTGCCGCGGCCGCCTTCGAGGAAATCGACGCCGTCGCCGCCGAGCAGGCGGTCGGCGCCGTCGCCGCCGTAGACCACGTCGTCGCCGGCGCCCGCATCGAGCGTGTCGTCGCCGCTGTTGCCGAACAGGTCGTCGCGGCCGGCGCCGCCGGCGATGCGGTCGTTGCCCGCGCCGCCGTCGACGCGGTCGTTGCCGGCGCCGGTCGTCACCGTATCGTCTCCGGCGCCGGCATCGACCACGATGTTGACCTTGACGTTGGGCGCGACGGCGATGACGTCGTTGCCGTCGCCGCTGCGGATGGTCAGCTCCTGGTTCTCGGTCAGGCGCACGGCGTAGCGCTCGCCGTTGACGCCGACGTCCAGGGTGCCGTCGTCGCGCTGGGTGACGTTGACCTGATCGTTCTTGGCGCCGGTGGTCAGCACGATCTGGTCGGTGCTGATGTACTGGCGGCCGCCGCCGGCGTCGGCCAGGGTGCGTTCGCGCGCGATCGACACTTCGGCGCCGTCGTGCAGCGGATCGACCTGCACCGGCTTGCCGTCGGGCGTGCTGCTCTGGGTGCGCTGCTGCGGGTTGGTGGCGCTGCCGTCGATCTCGACCGTGCCGTCGGCGGCGAGGGTCGCGGTCGGTTCGATCGCCGCGGCCTGCAGCAGGCCCATCGGCTCGGGCGTCACCTGCCGGTTCGGGTCGGAGGCGGCCGGGTTGTCCCAATAGGCATCGGCCAGCGGCGGCGGCGCGGAGCGGGTGGCGTCGAGCTGTACGGACATGGGCGGACCTGCGCGTCGAGGAAACGAGGCTTCCTAGATACGCACAGGTATGGCGGCGTCCAAGCTAGCGCGTACCCCAGCTAGGGTCGGCCCCAGGCCGGGCGATGCCGTTGCGGGAAGGCTTCTAGTGCAAGGGAATTTTTGTGGGAGACCGCTTTGTGTGAAGGCCCTCCCACAACCGCATCGCTGCGCTCAGCGCACTTCCACCTCATAGATGCGCGTCGCCGGATCGGCCGGATCCTGCGCCGGCTCGCTGACCTGCAGCCGCACATACCGCGCCCAGGTCGGCGCGATGGCGTGGCGGCGCACGCTGTCGCGGTTGTCGCGCACCGACACCGCTTGCCGCCACTGCCGGCCGTCTTCGGACAGCGACAGCGTGTAGGCACGGGTGTTCATCGCCGCCGCCTCGCCGCCCGCGCCGGCGTGCTTGACCACCAGCTCGCGCACCCGCCGGCGCGCCTGCAGATCGATCTGCAGCCACGCGGGTTTTTCCAGCGTGCAGAACTTGTGTTCGGTCTTGCTGCTCAGGCGGCCGTCGACGGCCTTGATCGCCTCTTCGCCGGGCTTGCAGATCGGCGAGCCGGTGACCGGCCGGTGCAGGGCGAAGTTTTCCGCGGCGGTGGCGCTCGACGCGACCAGCAACGCCGCCAAGGTCATTGCCACGCGCTTCATACCGCCTCCTGCCGCTGCGCCAGCCATTCGCGCTTGCTCTGCACCGCGGTCTTGTAGCGGCCGTCGTGGCTCCAACCCGGCGGCATCAGCAAGTACAGCAGCTTGTTGCGCAGGCCCGGCGCGGCGCTCACATCGCGCAGCAATGCGCGGAATTCGCCGAGATACGCGTCGAAGAAACTGCCGGGCTTCATCGGCCGGGTGATGCCGTATTCGATGCGGATGTCCTCGCGCTGCGGCTGGTAGGTGCCGAACGCGCGGTCCCAGATATTGAGCAGGTTGCAGAAGTTGGTGTCCATGTACAGCGGATTGCGCGCATGGTGCACGCGGTGGTGCGCGGGCGTGAGGATCCAGCGATGCAGCCGCCCCAGCCTTCCGTCCTGGAGCGCGTGCTCGCCCAGGTGGATGAACTGCCCCCAGAACCCGTCGATCAGCATGATCAGCAGCAGCAACGGCGGGCTGACCCCGGCGAGGATGCAGATGCTGGTGCGCACCAGGTCCGCGTACGGCGCCTCCAGGAACAGATGCGCGTAGTTGACCGACAGGTTCATCGCGGTCGGCGCGTGGTGGGTCGAATGCAGGCACCACAGCAGCCGCACCTTGTGGGCGAGGTAGTGGTAGACGAAGTGGGCGAACTCCCAGACCACGTAGCCGTACACCAGCCCCCACCCGCTCACCTCGACCTGGAACAGCGCCAGCGGCTGCAGCAGCGCGATGCACAGCGCGACCACGCCGAAGCTCAGCACCGCGCCGATCAGCCGGTTGGCGAGCATGGTGAGGAACGGGATCTTGTAGTCCTCGAGCTTGAACCGGCGCCGGGCGATGGTGCGCAGCAGCTCGTAGACCAGCAGCGCCGGGATCACCGGGAACAGCAGCGCCTTGACCCCGGCCCCGCTGAGCAGGCCGCGGTAGCCCTCGCTGGCCAGCAGCTCCAGCAAGGCGCCCAGGCCGAAGAAACCCACCAGTTCGTGCACGGCCTGCGAGCCCAGGTCCATCGATTTTCCCGGTTTTAGATCGATCCAGCGTCGATATAGCCAGGGCCGGCGCGGCGTCTCAAGTGGGGCGTGGAAAATGCAGGCCGAAGGCGTTGGACGGGTGATTTGGCGGATTTGGACGCGGTCCGGCGGGCGACGGCCAACGCCGCTGGCGCGGGCCGCCTGGGGCGAGGATCGACGCCGAAGCCGGCTGCTTCGCCTCCGTTCGACATTTGCGTCGCGCCCGGCCGCCCCTGGGGCCGGCCCCGGATCGGGACGGCCGCGTGCTGCATCGCAACAGCCAGACGCGTAAAATGAGGCCCCCTTTCATCCATCCGGCCCGTCCCCGCGGGCCTCAGCAGTCGGAGCACACATGGGTCTGGACCACGTCCCCACCGGCAAGAACCCGCCGCACGAGATCAACGTCATCATCGAAATCCCGAAGGATGCCGAGCCGGTCAAGTACGAGGTCGACAAGGCGTCCGGCGCGATCTTCGTCGACCGCATCCTCTCGACCCCGATGCGCTATCCCTGCAACTACGGCTACGTGCCGCACACCGTGTGCGGCGACGGCGATCCGGCCGACGTGCTGGTGGTGCTGCCGCTGCCGCTGATCCCCGGCTCGGTGATCCGCTGCCGCCCGGTCGGCGTGCTGCGCATGAGCGACGAAGCCGGCAGCGACGAGAAGCTGCTGGCGGTGCCGGTGGACAAGGTCTTCGCCGGTTACTCGCACATCCACGACATCGCCCAGGTCAGCCCGCACTGGCTCGAGCGCATCGGCCACTTCTTCGAGCACTACAAGGACCTGGAGAAGGGCAAGTGGGTCAAGCTCGACGGCTGGGGCAACGCCGAAGAGGCCAAGCAGATCCTGGTCGAGGCGATCGAGCGTTATGCGGCCGAGGAAGACAAGCCGAAGTTCTGAGCGCATCGCGTCGCGAACCATGAAAAAGGCCGCCTCCGGGCGGCCTTTTTTTTCGCCCGACCGCCGCGCGATTGCGGCCCGCCCGCTGTAGGAGCGGCGCGAGCCGCGACCGCGACAATGCGACTACGACGAAACTTGCGGCGCAGTTGCATTGT
>NZ_LXSD01000278.1:0-11004 GCF_017168095.1 Lysobacter enzymogenes
GTGCCGGGCGCGCCGACCGCACCGGCCGTCGCCGGCGCGACGGCGGTCGCCAACGCCGCGCCGGCCACCGATGCGCCGGTCGTGGTCAACACCGACGTGCTCAAGGTGATCCTGCGCGGCGGCGAAATCAGCGAGGCCGACCTGCTGCGCTACCCGGTCGGCACCGAGCCGGGCAGCCCGCCGATGCGCCTGCTCGCGCACGACGCCACCTTGTATTTCGTCGCCCAGAGCGGCTGGGTCAGCCAGGGCGGCAGCGCGCCGACCCACGAAAGCGGCTTCCGCTATGCCGGCGACGCGCGCGAGGTCAAGCTCGCCGACGGCGCGCGCGAGATCTCGGTGCCGTTCGTATGGACCGGCGCGAACGGCGTCACCATCACCCGCACCTACACCTTCGGCCGCAGCGACTACGTCATCAAGGTCCGCGACGAGGTCAGCAACGCCGGCGCCGCGCCGTGGCAGGGCTATGTCTACCGCCAGCTCAGCCGCGTACCGCGCGAACTGGCGCGCAAGGGGCCCTTCAGCCCCGAGCAGTACAGCTTCCAGGGCGCGGCGTGGTACAGCCCGACCGACAAGTACGAGAAGCGCAAGTTCGACAAGTTCGCCGCCGACGGCAACCTCAACAAGCAGGTCACCGGCGGCTGGATCGCGATGCTGCAGCACCACTTCTTCGCCGCCTGGATTCCGGGCGAGAAGGACCAGGGCCAGTTCTCGCTGGAACAGCTCAACGCCGGCGGCGCGCCGCAGTACCTGATCCGCGACCTCGGCCCCGGCGTCAACGTCGCGCCGGGCCAGAAGGCCAGCACCGAAGCGCGCCTGTGGGTCGGCCCGAAGCTGGTCAAGGCGATCGAAGCGCAGAAGGTGCAGGGCCTGGACCGCGCGGTCGACTTCAGCAGCTACTCGATCTTCGCCACCCTGGCCAACGGCCTGTTCTGGCTGCTCGACAAGCTGCACGGCCTGTTCGGCAACTGGGGCTGGGCGATCATCGGCCTGGTGGTGCTGCTGAAGCTGGCGCTGTATCCGCTGTCGGCGGCGCAGTACAAGTCGCAGGCCAAGATGCGCAAGTTCCAGCCGCGCGTCGCCCAGCTCAAGGAGCGCTACGGCGACGACAAGCAGAAGTTCCAGATGGCGCTGATGGAGCTGTACAAGAAGGAGAAGATCAATCCGGTCGGCGGCTGCCTGCCGCTGCTGCCGAGCATCATCATCTTCATGACGCTGTACTGGATGCTGGCCGAGTCGGTGGAACTGCGCCACGCGCCGTGGACGCTGTGGATCCACGACCTGACCTCGCGCGATCCGTTCTTCGTGCTGCCGCTGTGCAACATCGCGATCATGTGGGCGACGCAGAAGCTGACCCCGATGACCGGCATGGATCCGACCCAGCAGAAGATGATGCAGTTCATGCCGCTGGTGTTCGGCGCGATCCTGGCGTTCCTGCCGGCGGGCCTGGTGCTGTACCAGGTCGCCAACGGCGGCCTGGGCCTGCTGCAGCAGTGGATCACCACCAAGCGCTATGCGGAAGAGAACGCGGGCGGCGGTGGCGGCAAGGACAAGGACAAGAGCTGATCGGCGCAGGCCGTATCGGTGCTCGCGAAGCCCGCCGCAAGGCGGGCTTCGCGTTTGTGGGGATCGCTGCGGCGGATAGGGATCGCGATAGCAGGATCACGACGCGGCAGTCGCTGTTGTGGGAGGGGCTTCAGCCCCGACGCTGTCGTGCCGGACGCCGTGATCTGAGCCAAGAGCGTCGGGGCTGAAGCTCCTCCCACAACAACTACGGCCGTCATCCCGCGAAATCGGGGATCCAGAGACTTCAGCGTCATGCTTCGGTGAAGCCCTGGATCCCCGCTTTCGCGGGGATGACGGCCTGGAAGAGACGTTGCGAAACCCACCAACCGTCATGCCCGCGAAGGCGGGCATCCAGAGACTTCAGCGTCATGCCTCGATGAAGCCCTGGATCCCCGCCTTCGCGGGGATGACGGCGTGGAAGAGACGTTGCGAAACCCGCCAAGCGTCATGCCCGCGAAGGCGGGCATCCAGAGACTTCAGCGTTCTGCTTCGATCCCGACCTTATCCACAGTCCCAGCACCCACTATCATCCGCCCATGACCTCCGCCGCTCCCGCCCGCGACACCATCGCCGCCATCGCCACCGCGCCCGGCGCCGGTGGTGTCGGCATCGTGCGCTTGTCGGGAACCCGGGCGCGCGCGATCGCGCAGGCGATGGCCGGGCGCACGCTGCAGCCGCGTTACGCCCACTACGTACGCTTCCGCGACGCCGACGGCGAAACGCTCGACGACGGAATCGCCCTGTATTTCGCCGCGCCGGCCAGCTACACCGGCGAAGACGTGGCCGAGTTGCAGGCGCACGGCGGCCCCGCCTTGCTGGAGGAACTGCTCGCGCGCGCCTGCGCGCTCGGCGCGCGTCGCGCGCGTCCGGGCGAGTTCAGCGAACGCGCATTTCTCGAAGGCCGGCTCGATCTGGCCCAGGCCGAGGCCGTGGCCGACTTGATTGCCGCGGCCGACGCGCGCGCGGCGCGTGCGGCGCGGCGCGCGCTCGACGGCGAGTTCTCGCGCCGCGTCGAAGCGCTCGCCGGCGATCTGCTGGCGGTGCGCGTGCACGTGGAGGCGGCGATCGATTTCGCCGACGAACCCATCGACACCCTCGGCGGCGGCGCATTGCGCGAACGCCTGCGCGGCGCCGCCGAATCGCTGGACGCGCTGCTCGCCGCGGCCGAACGCGGCCGGCGCCTGCGCGACGGCCTGCACGCGGTCATCGTCGGCCCGCCCAACGCCGGCAAGAGTTCGCTGTTGAACGCGCTGGCCGGCAGCGAACGCGCCATCGTCACCGACATCGCCGGCACCACCCGCGATCTGCTGCACGAGACGATCAGGCTCGACGGCGTCGAACTGACCCTGGTCGACACCGCCGGCCTGCGCGACGGTGGCGACGCGATCGAGCGCGAAGGCATGCGCCGAGCGCGCGGCGAACTCGACCGCGCCGACCTCGCCATCGTCGTGCTCGACGCGCGCGATCCGCACGGCGGGTTGGCGGCGGTCGCCGATGCGATCGAACCGGTGCCTTCGCGGTTGTTCGTCTACAACAAGATCGACCTGCTCGAATCGGATTACGACTCGCCGGGGCCGGCGGATGTCGGCGGCGAGAATCGGGTGTTCGTTTCCGCCCACAGCGGCGCCGGGCTCGATGCGCTGCATGCGCGTTTGCGCGCGCTGGCGCAGGGCGAGAGCAGCGATGCGAGCGAAGGCGCGTTCACCGCGCGCGCGCGGCATGTCGAGGCCTTGCGCCGCGCGCGCGAGGAACTGATCGAAGCGCGCGCGCAGCTCGACCACGAGATGCTGGATCTGGCCGCCGAATCGCTGCGCCATGCGCACGATGCCTTGGGCGAAATCACCGGGCGGGTGCGTGCCGACGATCTGCTCGGGCATATCTTTTCGAGTTTCTGCATCGGCAAGTGATGCGTGCGCAAGCGGGTGTCGTGTCGGTGGTGCTGCGGGGACCGCGGCCGCGTTGATTCGGTTGCGTCGCAAGCGCAGTGTCGTGGTCGCGGCTTGCGCCGCTCCTACAGTCGCTGCGTTGTAGCGGCGTAGGGCTATGTGGATATCTCTGTGCAGCGACAAGGTCGCGCCATGCCGCGCGATCTTCCTGTAGGAGCGGCGCGAGCCGCGACCGCGTTGTTTCATTTGCGTCGCAAGCGCGATGCCGCGGTCGCGCCCCGTGACGCTTCTACTGTCGCTGCGTTGCAGCGACGGCATGTGGATATCGCTGTGCATGCCGCGCTACTGCCATCCGCCGCAATCATGCCGCACGCGGGTAGTCGGTATAGCCTTCGGCCCCGCCGCCGAAATAGCGCGAGCGGTCGCCTTCGTTGAGCGGCAGGTCGTGCTGCAGCCGATACGGCAGGTCGGGATTCGCGATGAACGGACGGCCGAAACCGATCAGGTCGGCCCAGCCGCGGGCCAGCGCTTGTTCGGCGCGGGCCTTGGTGTACTTGCCCGAGTAGATCAGCGTGCCGCGGTAGATCAGGCGCAAGGCTTCGCGAAACGCATCGGGCATGCCGGGCGCGTCGTCCCAGTCGGCTTCGGCGATGTGCAGGTAGGCGACGCCGATGTCGTCGAGCAATTTCGCCGCGGCCAGGTACGTCGCTTGCGGCGTATCGTCCACCGCGCCTTGCAGCGTGGTCAGCGGCGCCAGGCGCACGCCGACGCGCTCGGCGCCGATGGCGTCGCCGACGGCTTGGGCGACTTCGCGCAGGAACCGCAAGCGGTTCGGCAGCGAGCCGCCGTACTCGTCGTCGCGCGCATTGGCCTGCGAGTCGATGAACTGGTTGATCAGGTAGCCGTTGGCGCCGTGCAGTTCGATGCCGTCGAAGCCGGCGGCGATCGCGTTGCGCGCGGCCTGGGCGTAGTCGGCGACGATCGCGGGAATCTCGTCGGCGTGCAGCGCGCGCGGCGCGGAGTGCTGGACCATTTCGCCGACGCCGGCCTCGGGGCCGCGGCCTTCGACGTCGACGAACACTTTCACCCCTTCGGCCACCAGCGCCGACGAGGACACCGGCGCGGCGCCGCCGTCCTGCAAGGCGACGTGGGAGACGCGGCCGACATGCCACAGCTGGGCGAAGATGCGTCCGCCCGCGGCGTGCACGGCGTCGGTGACGCGGCGCCAGCCGGCGATCTGCTCGGGCGTGTGGATCCCGGGCGTCCAGGCGTAGCCCTGGCCCTGGCGGCTGATCTGGGTGCCTTCGCTGACGATCAGGCCGGCGCCGGCGCGCTGGGCGTAGTACTGCGCCATCAGTTCGGTGGCGACTTCGCCGCGGCCGGCGCGCGAGCGGGTCATCGGCGGCATGACGATGCGGTTGGGCAGGCCGAGGCCGGCGAGGCGGTAGGGGGTGAACAGCATGGGGATATCTCGGGGGATGGGGGTCGAGGTGGGGGGCGGCGGCGATGGGGCGCAGGCCGGATCGCGTCGATGCTGTGTTGCGTGGATAAGGTTGCGGGGCGAGCGTGTGCGATGGCGGTCGCGACTCGCGTCGCTCCTACAGGTAGCCCAGTACGATCCGAAGCCCCTGTAGGAGCGACGCGAGTCGCGACCGCGAAAATTCAACTACGGTGCAGCCGCATCAATCCCACGCCGGCGCCAAGCCGTCGGGATCGGTCAACCGTTCGCCGCGATCCAGCCTGGCGATGCGCTGCATGTCCGCGTCGTCCAAGCGCAGCGAAACCGCGAGCAGGTTGCCGGCCAGATTCTCGCGCTTGGTCGACGAGGGAATCACCGCGTAACCCAGCTGCATCGCCCACGCCAGCGCGACCTGCGCCGGCGTCGCGCGATGCTTCGCCGCGATGTCCACCAGCACCGGATCGCTCAACACCTTGCCGTAGGCCAGCGTCATGTACGAGGTCAGCCCGATGCCCGCCTCGCGCGCGAACTGCGCGAGCTTGCGGTTCTGCAGATACGGATGCAGTTCGACTTGATTGGTCGCGATCTGGTCCGCGCCGACCGCGGCGATCGCGCGCTGCATCAGGTCGATGTTGAAGTTGGACACGCCGATGGCGCGGGTCAGGCCGTCGCGCTTGGCCTGCAGCAAGGCGCCCATGAATTCGTCCACCGGCACCGCGTCGTTCGGCGAGGGCCAATGGATCAAGGTCAGATCGACATGGTCGGTGCGCAGCTTGGCGAGGCTGTCGCGCAGGCTCGGGATCAAGCGTTCGCGCGAGAGGTTTTCGACCCAGACCTTGGTGGTGAGGAACACCTGGTCGCGGGCCACGCCGCTGTCGGCGATGGCCTGGCCGACCTCGGCCTCGTTGCCGTAGATCTGCGCGGTGTCGACGGCGCGGTAACCCAGCTCCAGGCCGGTGCGTACCGAATCGACGACGGTCTGGCCCTTGAGGCGGAAAGTGCCGAGGCCGAAAGCGGGAACGTTCATGTGGATATCTCCAGACAGCACGGGGGAAGGAATCGGAAGCGGCGAATCAATGCGCGACGACGGCGATGCCGTCGGCGCGATCGGCGACGCCGTCGCGGCGATCCAGGCGGCCGCTCAGCGCGGTCAAGGCGAACGCGGCGAACACCACCAGCGCGGCGATCCACGGCGTATGCGCCAGGCCGAGACGGGCGACGACCTGACCGCCGGCCCAGGCGCCGCCGGCGACGCCGAGATTGAACGCGGCGATGTTGAAGCCGGCGGCGGTATCGACCGCCTGCGGCGCGTAGCGCTGCGCCTGCTTGACCACGTACACCTGCAGACCGGGCACGTTGCCGAACGCGACCGCGCCCCAGGCCAGTGCGGTCAGCACCACCAGCCACTGGCTGTGCATGGTGAAGCTCAGCGCCAACAACACCGCGGCGAGCAGGGCGAAGATGGTCTTGAGCGCCTTCACCGGGCCGTGGCGGTCGGCGAGACGGCCGCCCCAGACGTTGCCGATCGCGACCGACACGCCGTAAGCCAGCAACACCGCGCCGACCATGTTCGGGCCGAAGCCGGCGATGTCCTGCAGGATCGGGGCGAGGAAGGTGAAGGCGATCAGCGAGCCGCCGTAGCCGACCGCGGTCATCGCGTAGACCAGCAGCAGGCGCGGCTGCAGCAGCAGCGCGGCCTGTTGGCGCAGCGGCGCCGGCGCGCTGTGGGCGATGCGCCGCGGCACGAACAGCGCGCTGCCGATCAGCGCGATCAGGCCGAACCCGGCGACGGCGAGGAAGGTCGCGCGCCAGCCGAAGTGCTGGCCGAGGAAGGTGCCCAGCGGGATGCCGGTGACGAAGGCGACGGTCATGCCGCTGAACATCGTGGCGATCGCGCTGGCGGCTTTTTCCTTCGGCACCAGGCTGGTGGCGATGATCGAGCCGACCGAGAAGAACACGCCGTGGGCGAGGCCGGTGAGCACGCGCGCGACGATCAAGGTGGCGTAGCCGGGCGCGAGCCAGGCGACCACGTTGCCGGCGGTGAACAAGGCCATCAGGCCGACCAGCAGCGCCTTGCGCGGCACCCGCCCGGTCAGCGCGGTCAGCAGCGGCGCGCCGATGGCGACGGCCAGCGCGTACAGGCTGACCAGCAGGCCGGCCGAGGGCAGGTCGACGCCGAGGTCGGCGGCGAGGGTGGGGATCAGGCCGACGATGACGAACTCGGTGGTGCCGATGGCGAAGGCGCCGAGAGTCAGGGCCAACAGAGCGAGAGGCATGGCGGGCATCCGGGGAATCGAGCGATTCGGGATGCGCAGTGTCGGCCGGCGGACTTTGCGGAAAAACAGGGTTTCTATCGAATTACATTTGACTTCAAGTCAAATATATGAGGAACGCCTGCTGTGGATAAGCACGGTACAAGCGCCGGATAAAAATCCGGAAAGCCATGCTGCACAAGGCGATAGCGGCCATCGCGCTTATCCACAACGTGTTGTCCACAAGATCCGCCGAGCGACCCGCCGCCGCGATCGCCCTGCGGCCGAGGCTGTGGATAAACCGCGTCTGTGGATAAGTTCAGCGGTTGCCGCCGAACACCGCCAGCAGCACCAGCAGCGCGAGCGCCGCCGCCAGCGCGGCGAAGAAGATCTTGACCCAGCTGTAAGGCCGTTCGCCGGCCAGCGCGCCGGTGTAGCCGTTGGCCAGCACCTGGTAGCTGCGCGAGCCGTAGGTGTAGCTGACCAGCCACACCGGCACCAGCACGTGCTTGAAGGTGCGGCGGCTGAGCCGGGCGTCGACCTGCAGGTTGCGCTGGGTGTCGCCGGGCACCTGCGCCGAGCAGGCCGCGCGGGTGCGTTCGCGCATCTGCGCCTCGCCGATCTGCGCGGCGCGGCGCAGATCCACCTGGTAGCGCTCCACGGTCCAGCCGCGCACGAACTCGGGCGAATACGGCTTGAGGTCGGTGGCGGTGGGGAAATCGCCGATCTGCGCCAGCAGGCCCGAATGCACGCCGACCGTGCCGGGCACCAGTTCGTCGTTGAAGAACAGCTGCAGCGAGCCGGAGGCCGGCTCCCAGCGGATCTTCTGCACTTCGCGGGTCTTGCGCTGGCCGTTCACGGTGTAGCTCTCGGTGACGTAGTAGTAGTGGCCGGCTTCGGCGCTCCAGCGCGCGGACACGTCGGCGTCGAAGGTCCAGTACGGCAGGTACACGCCCTTGAGGGTGTCGGTCAGCGCCGCGGTCTTGAGCCGGTTCGGCGCGAACCAGCGGCTGCCGTACCACTTGCGGATCGCGTCGCGGACCTGGCCGTCGCTGATCTTGAACGGCAGCAGGCTTTCCGGGGTGATCGCATCGCCCAGCGATTCGTGGTCGATGATCGACGGCGAGCCGCAGAACTCGCAGCGATCGGCGACCTTGCCGTCGACGAACACCGAGATCGCGTGGCAGCTCTGGCATTGCACTTCGCGCCGCTGCGCGCCGTAGCCGCGTTGCGCCGACGGGGTCGCGGCCATGCTGCGCAGCAATTCGAGCGCGTGGCCGTTCTGCGAGCCCTCGAGCGCGAATTCGCCGTCCTGGCCGCGCGCCGACACGCTCCAGCTGCTGGCGGTGCGCGGCCCGCCGCCGGGCGCGCGCGCCAGCCGCTCGATGGTGGCGTGGACCGCGGCGAGGTCCGGATCCTGCGTGCCGGCGGCGGCGCCCTGCGCGCGCGGCTCGGGCTGTTCGGCCGGCATCCGCGCCAGCGCTTGCTCCAGGTCGTGCTCGACGATCTGCGCGCTGCCGTCGCCGGCGCCCGCGGGCGCCGCCGCCAACGGCACCACGGTGCCGCAGTACGGGCAGGCCAGCGCCTGCTTGGCCGCATTCCACTGCAGATCCCCGCCGCATTCCGGGCAGGGATGCTTTCCGACGGTGGCGTTGTCCATCAGCCGCGCAGGAATTCTTCGAGCGCGCTCTTGGCGATGCGGGTGGCGTTGCCGATCTTGCGCGCCTTGAGGTCGCCGGCGGCGATCGCCGCCATCACGTCCTCCACCGAGACGCCGAGCGCGCTCGCGGCCTGTTCGGGCGTGAGCACTTCGAGCCCGCCGGCGGCCGGTGCGGCGTCCGCGGCCGCAGCCGCCGGCGCGTTGGCCTGCGGCGCGCCCTGCAGGCCGCGCATCATTTCCTGGGCGATGCCGAAGCCCACCGCCATCTGCGCCGGCACCGCGGCCGAGGCGTCGCCGCCCTGGCCCATCGCGCTGCCCATCTGGAACTTGACGTAGTCGTTGAGGTTGCCGACCGCGCTCATGCTCGAACGCGCGTCGATGGCCTTCTCCACTTCCGGCGGCACCGACACGTTTTCCAGCACGAAGGCGGTGATCTCGATGCCGTACTTGGAGGTCATCGCCGGGTTGATCAGCGGCAGCAGCGCCTCGCCCAGTTCGGTGTAGCGCGAGGCCACGTCCAGCGCCGGCACCTTGGCGCTGGCGAGCGCTTCGGTGAACACGCTGACGATGCGCGAACGCATCGTGTCGGCGAACTCGTCGAGGCGGAAATTCTGATCGGTGCCGGCCACTTCCTTGAGGAACCTGGGCGGGTCGACGATGCGGAAATCGTAGGTGCCGAATGCGCGCAGGCGGACCACGCCGAAGTCGGCGTCGCGCATCATCACCGGGTTGGCGGTGCCCCACTTGTTGCCGGTGAACAGCCGGGTGTTGAGGAAGTAGACGTCGCACTTGAACGGCGACTGGAAGCCGTACTTCCAGCCCAGGATGGTCGACAGGACCGGGATGTTCTCGGTCTTGAGCGTGTGCTTGCCGGGGCCGAACAGGTCGGCGTACTGGCCGGCGGCGACGAACTGGACCTGCTGCGACTCGCGCACGATCAGCTGCGCGCCGTTCTTGATCTCCTTGTCGTCGTCGGGGAAGCGATAGGAGAGGGTGTCGCGCGAGTCGTCGGTCCACTCGATGACTTCCAGCAGCTCGCCCTTGATGAAACCCAGAATGCTCATGTCCCCGCTCCCGCTTCCTGCCCGTGGTGCGGCGATTCTAGTGCAGGGCGGCGCGGGTTCGGCCAGCCCGGAGCAGGTCCGGCCTGGGCCGGGCACGCGTTCGGCACCGGTGCGATGCGGCCCGGCGCGGGCCCGTCGGCGCGTCCGTGCGCCTGCGCACGGACGGTCGCCGGCGGCCGGGGCTGGTGCGCGCAAACTGTGGCGGCGGTCGCGGCCGCCGCTGCGAACCGACACACCCGGTATCGGTGCGGCCCGCGATGGATGGCACACTCGGGGTCTGACGCCCATCGCGGGGGCCCGTCGCAACCTGAACGCTTGACAAACGCGGCTCGCTAGCGCGTTCTATCCGGCGTGCGCCCGGCCCCGTATCGGACGGGGACTCGCGTACTTCAGGGGAGCTTTTATCGATGATCGCCAATAACGACCGGCATTGCAGCCGGCTGTCCGCTGTCAAGCAGGTGTCCGCCGTGTTCGCGCTCGGATGCGCGCTGGCGGCCTGCGGAAAGAAAGAAGATGCCGCGCCGGCCGCGCCGGAGCAGGCCGCGCCCAGCGCGAGCGCGCCGGCGGCGAATGCCGGCAACGCGGTCTCGGCCAAGGTGTCGGCCCTGAGCGTGGAGCAACTGCGCGAGGCCGCGCGCAAGGCGTATGCGGAAAACCGCCTGTACGCACCGGCCGAAGACAACGCCGTGGAGTACTACCTGGCCCTGCGCGAGAAGGCGCCGGCCGATGCGGTCGCCTCCAGCGCGTTGACCGACCTGCTGCCGATGACGGTGATCGCCACCGAGCAGAGCATCGGCCGCGAGGATTTCAGCGAAGCCCAGCGCCTGTCGGCGCTGATCGAACGCGCCGACCCGCAGCACCCGGCCCTGGCCCGGCTCAAGGCCGCCATCGCCAGCGCCCAGCAGGCGGTGACCAAGCGCGCCGAACAGGAAAAGCTCACCGCCGAGGAGCAGGTGCGCAAGCAGGCCGAGCTGGAGAAGCAGCGCCAGGCCCAGCAGCAGCAACAGCAGCAGCAGGCCGCGCAGCAACTGGCCGCGCAGCAGGCGGCCGAACGCCAGGCCGCGGCGCGCGCGGCCGAGCAACGCGCCGCCGAACAGCGCGCGGCCGAGCAGCGTCCGGC
>NZ_LXSD01000279.1:0-35672 GCF_017168095.1 Lysobacter enzymogenes
CACGGCGCCGCCGCGGCCAGGCCGGCGCACAACCACAGCGCCCGCGCCCCGGCTCGCGCCGCGCGCGCTCGCGCGCCTAACCGCATTGCCCGCATCCGGTTCCCTCCCGCTTCGAAACAAGCCGTCCTGGCGGCGCATCGGCGGCGCGCAGGACAGCGAAACTGACGCCTCGCTGACGAACGGCTGACCGCATCATGGCCGCCGGATTACGGTTTGCGTGACCGTATCCGGCACTTTCCCCGGGCATAAGGCTCGGCGATAACCGGTCCGCGAGGCAAGTCACGGAACTTCCGCCCCGCTGCGCGCCTCGTTTTGTTGCCGGGCCGCCTGCCGGGAATCCGCTCCGGAGGATCGCCGCGACGAGTCCGGTCCGAATGCGCCGCCGCGCCGAAACGGATCGTTGCGCGCGTCTGGACGCGGCCTTGCGCCGCTGTGCCTAGAATCCCTGCCGAACCTTGCCGGAGCTGCCATGTCTCTCAACCGCCCTTGCGCCATCGTCCTGGCCGCGCTCGCCGCGCTGCCCGGCGCCGCTCTCGCCGACCCGGCGCCGGCGGACGCGCCGGCGGGCCTGGCCAGCTACGGCTTCGACCCGGTCCACACCCGGGTGATGTTCGCCCTGTCCCACGCCGGCTTCTCCCAGGCCATCGGCACCGTCTCCGGCGCCGCCGGCAGCCTGCGCTTCGACCCGGCCGACTGGCGCAGCGCCCGCCTCGACGTGCAGGTGCCGCTGACCCGGCTGGACCTGGGCGACGACAAGTGGAACAAGGCCGCGCTGGCGCGCAACCTGCTCGACGGCAAGCGCTGGCCGACCGCGCGCTTCGTGTCCGCGCAGGTCGAACCGGCCGCCGGCGATCCGCAGCGCTTCAAGGTCTGCGGCACCCTGAGCCTGCACGGCGTCGACGGCCCGCTGTGCCTGGACGTCAAATTCAACGCGCTCAAGCGCCATCCGTTGCCGCCGTTCCACCGCACCGCCGGTTTTTCCGCTACCGGCACGCTCAGCCGCGCCGCGTTCGGCATCGACGCCTGGAAGTCGGTGATCGGCGACGAGGTCGAGCTGCGCATCGAAGCCGAAGCGGTGCGCGACAAGTACGTCGGCGACTCGCCCAAGAGCGCGGCCCCCGCCGCAGCCGGGGACGACGGCGCCGACGCCCAGGCCGATCCGCCTGCACCTTCGGATTCCGCGCGACCCGACCCCGCACCGCCCGCCCCCGCCCAGCCCCGACCGGAGCCCAGCCGATGACCTTGAAGAACACCGCCGACCGATGGGGCCCCGTCAGCCAGTCGCTGCACTGGCTGATCGTGCTGCTGATCACCGCCCTGGCCATCATCGGCCTGACCATGACCGACATGAGCAACGGGCCGTCGAAGATCAAGATCTACGCCCTGCACAAGTCGCTGGGCCTGACCTTGCTGGCGCTGGTGGCGCTGCGCCTGGCCTGGCGCGTCTACGCCGGCGCGCCCCGGCCGGTCGCCGGCACGCCGCACTGGCAGGAACGCATCGCCTCGCTGACCCATTGGGCGCTGTATGCGCTGATGTTCGCGCTGCCGCTGTCGGGCTGGCTGTTCAACTCCACCGCCGGCTACCCGCTGCAGTACTTCGGCCTGTTCAACCTGCCCAAGCTGGCCGCGCGCAACGAAGAACTCGCGCAGTTGAGCCGCAACCTGCACGAATACGGCTTCTGGCTGCTGCTGGCGCTGGTGCTGGCGCACGCCGCGGCCGCGTTCTACCACCATCTGTTCCAGAACGACGACACCCTGACCCGGATGCTGCCGGGCCGGCGCCGCCTCGCCAGCGCCGCCGCCGAGCCGCAACCCGCCTCCCCTTCCCCCGCTTCCCCGGAGAACCGCAATGCGCCTTAAGTCCCTGGCCCTGGCCGCCGCCCTGACCCTCGCCGCCGCGCCGGCCTTCGCCGCCGACTACGTGCAGCAGGCCGGCTCGACCCTGACCTTCGCCACCAAGTACCAGGGCGAAGTCTTCGCCGGCGTCTTCCCCGGCTTCACCGCACGAATGAGCTTCGACCCGGCCAGGCTCGACGGCTCCAAGCTCGACGTGGTGATCCCGCTGGCCGGCGCCAACTCCAAGAACGCCGAACGCGACGACACCCTCAAGGGCGCGGATTTCTTCGACATCGCCAAGTTCCCGCAGGCGCGCTACAGCGCGACCAAGTTCCGCAGCCTGGGCGGCGACAAGTACGCCGCCGACGGCAGCCTGACCCTGCGCGGCGTCAGCCAGCCGGTCGTGCTGACCTTCACCTGGACCCCGGGCGACAAGCCGGTGCTGACCGGCAAGGCCACGGTCAAGCGCCTGGACTTCAAGGTCGGCGACGGCGACTGGAAGGACACCTCGATCATTCCCAACGAAGTGGCGGTGAGCACCAAGGTCACCTTCGCGCCGGCCAAGTAAGCCCGCGCCGCAAGCACAAACGGGGCCCACGCGGCCCCGTTTTTCTTTGCGATCTCCCTGTAGGAGCGGCGCGAGCCGCGACCGCGGCAACGCAACTGCGTCGAAACTTGCGTCGTAGGTGCGTTGTCGCGGTCGCGGCTCGCGCCGCTCCTACAGGGGGGGCTTAGGGCTCGCCCAGCCAGACCGTCAGCTTCGCCGCATCGAACGGCCAGTCCAGCTCCACCCCGCGCGCCTCGTCGCGCAGCACCGGCACCCGCGTGCCGTAGCGCGCTTCCAGCGCCGCGTCCTCGTCGATGAAGACGCTCTCGAACTCCGGCGCGCGCGCCTGCGCCAGCGCCGCCAGGGCCAGGTCGCACAGGTGGCAATCGTCGCGTTGGAACAAAGTCAGCACAGTCGCTTCCTGGTCGGGTCGCCGGCGCGCGGCCGGCGGCTGTTCAATGCGCCCGGGTATGGCGCAATCGCGTGCGGCGCCGCGCAAATTCGGGCGCGGAGCGACGCGGGCCGCGCGTAGAATAAGCGTATACACGCCCTCGCGGCGCCGGCGCGCCGCGCCGCCTCGCGCGGGTCGCCAGCACCGTCCGACCCCAGTTGGAGCAGCCAAACGTGGCAGTCAGCAGTTTCGACCTGTTCAAGATCGGCATCGGCCCGAGTTCCTCGCACACCGTCGGGCCGATGCGCGCCGCCGCGCGCTTCATCGAACGCTGGCTGGTGGAAGGCTGCGGCCAGGGCGAAGCCGGCGCCGACCTCGCCCGCACCGCGCGCGTGCGCGCCGAAGTGTTCGGCTCGCTGGCGCTGACCGGCCGCGGCCACGGCACCGACAAAGCCGTGCTGATGGGGCTGGAAGGCCATTGGCCGAACCAGATCGACCCGGACATCATCCCGGCGGCGCTGGAACGCATCCGCAAGACCAAGCGCATCAATCTGTTCGGGCGCCACGAGATCGGCTTCGACGAGAAGCACGACCTGATCATGAACAAGCGCCAGAAGCTGCCGTTCCACACCAACGGCATGCGCTTCACCGCCTTCGACGGCGACGGCAACGTCATCGCCACGCGCGATTACTACTCCGTCGGCGGCGGCTTCGTGGTCAACCAGGACGAGGCGGCCGAAGACCGCATCGTCGCCGACACCACCGACCTGCCCTACCCGTTCCATTCCGGCGACGAGCTGCTGGCGCAGTGCGCGCGCAGCGGCCTGTCGATCGCCCAGCTGATGATGGCCAACGAACGGGTGTGGCGCAGCGACGAAGAAATCAACGCCGGCCTCGACGAAATCTGGGCGGCGATGCAGTCGTGCGTGAACCGTGGCATCCGCGAGACCGGCACCCTGCCCGGCGGCCTGCACGTCTCGCGCCGCGCGCCGACCTTGCACGCCGAACTGTCGGCGAAACCCGAGGCGGCGATGCGCGATCCGCTGACCGTGCTCGACTGGGTCAACCTCTACGCGCTCGCCGTCAACGAAGAAAACGCCGCCGGCGGCCGCGTGGTGACCGCGCCGACCAACGGCGCGGCCGGCATCATCCCGGCGGTGCTGCACTACTACGACCGCTTCTGCCCCGGCGCCAACCTGCAGGGCGTGCGCGACTTCCTGCTGACCGCGGCCGCGGTCGGCATCCTGTACAAGGAAAACGCCTCGATCAGCGGCGCCGAAGTCGGCTGCCAGGGCGAAGTCGGCGTGGCCTGCTCGATGGCCGCCGCCGGCCTGGTCGGCGCGCTCGGCGGCAGCGCCAGCCAGATCGAGAACGCGGCCGAGATCGGCATGGAGCACAACCTCGGCCTGACCTGCGACCCGATCGGCGGGCTGGTGCAGATCCCGTGCATCGAGCGCAATGCGATGGGCGCGGTCAAGGCGATCAACGCCTACCGCATGGCCATGCGCGGCGACGGCAAGCACAAGGTCAGCCTGGACAAGGTCATCAAGACCATGCGCGACACCGGCCGCGACATGCAGGACAAGTACAAGGAAACCTCGCGCGGCGGCCTGGCGGTCAACGTCATCGAGTGCTGAGGACGCACACGGCATGGACGCCCCGCTGAGACACACCGACGACGGCCACGGACTGTGGCGCTACGCCGGGCTGATCGAAGTGCGTTGCCCGCGTTGCGCGCGCGCAGGACAAGTGCGCGCACGGCGCGACAGCCACGAAGTGCGTTTCGCCTGCGCCGGCTGCGGCTTGCGGGCCGCGACGATGTCGTGCTGCGGGCTGCACGCGGCGCAGGGCGATTGGTTCGGACCGGTGCGCGCGTACGGGCGTCGGCCCTGCGGCTATTGCGGACACCAGTGGCTGGGCGTGAATCGCGTTTATCCGGGCAGACCCGCGCACGCGCCGCAACGGGTCAACGTGCGCTGCCCCGCGTGCAAACGCGACAGCGAGGTCGAGGTGCGGATGCACCCGCACCGCGGCGCCGAGCCGCGCGACCCGCACCTGGGCCTGCCGCTGCGCCTGCTCGAACCGACCCGTCACGGCCTGCTGTGGGCCTACAACGCCGAGCATCTGGACGAACTGCAGCGCTACGTCGCCGCGACCCAGCGCGAGCGCCTGCGCAGCGCCGGCAACGCATCGATGATCTCGCGCCTGCCGGCGTGGATGAAGCTGGCGCGGCATCGCGCGACAGTGCTCAAGGCGCTGCAGCGATTGCAAGCGCGACTGGTCGAGGACGACGACGCGCCGGCGCTCGCCGCGCAACCCGGGCAGGCGCGCGACCTCAGCCGCGCCGCGCGCCGCCGGCGCGGCTGAGCATGCGCTGCCTGGTCCTGCCCGGGCTCGACGGCGGCGGCGCCTTGCTGGCGGACTTCCTCGACGCGATGCGGCCGCGCTTCGATGCGCGCGCGCTGGTGTATCCCAACGATCCGGCGCTGGGCTACGACGAACTGGTCGAATGGGTGTGGCCGCAACTGCCCGCGCAAGAACCCTTCGCGCTGATCGGCGAGTCCTTTTCCGGCCCGATCGCGATCCGGCTCGCCGCGCTGTGCCCCGCACAACTCAAGGCGCTGGTGCTGTGCGCATCGTTCGCGCGCGCGCCGCGGCCGCCGTGGTCGCCGCTGGGATTGGCGGCGCTGCCCGCGTGGACGCATGCGCTGCCGTTGCAGCGCGCGCCGCTAGCAGCGGTCACGCGCATGACCTTGGGCCGGTGGTCGACGCCGCAGCGGCGGCAACGGCTGCGCGCCGCGCTGGAGGTCTTGCATCCGGCGGTGCTGCGCAAACGGTTGGGCGAAATCGCGCGTGCCGACGCGCGCGCGGCGCTGGCCGAAGTCATTGTGCCCACGCTGTACTTGCGCGCCACGGCCGACCGATTGGTATCGCACGACAGTTGGGACGAGATCCGACGCGCACGGCCGCAAACCCAATGCATCGCCCTGGACGCACCGCATTTCCTGCTGCAGGCGCGCGCCGACGAGGCCGCGGCGCAGATCGGGCGCTGGCTCGATCGCTGCTGAAGCGCGCGGCGTGGGCTGAGCGAAAGGCGTCGGACCTGAAGGCCCTCTTACAACAGCAAGACAACCGATGTGGTTCGTAAGAGGCTTCAACCTCGATGCGCCGCGCTTGGATGCCTGCTGGCGACCTGAACCGAAAGCGTCGGGCCTGAAGACCCTCCCACAACAGCAAGGCGACCGGCGCGATTCGTAAGAGGCTTCAGCCTCGATTCGCTGCGCCTGGAGGCTTCATGGCGACCTGAGCCGAAAGCGTCGGGCCTGAAGGCCCTCCCACAACAGCAAGGCAACCGACGCTCCTTGTGGGAGGGGCTTCAGCCCCGACGCTGTCCGCTCCGACGCGACACACCCCGCACACCTTCGCTCACGCTGTTTCATCCCCTGCGCCACACCCGCCGCACACCGCCCGCACGCACGCGGATTTCACCGCATTTTGCCCCGCACCATGCGCTTACTATGGCCCGGAGTCCGCCGGAGCCAGCCGCGTATGCCAGCCCGCCTCAGCCGCCGCGATTTCCTCAAGTGCAGCGTGATCGCCGGCATCGGCGTCTACGTCGCCGCGCCCGGCAGCGCCGCGCTCGCCGCCCTGTTCGAACGCGAACGCCTGCGGCCGATGCCGTGGGATCCGGCCACCGGCCGCATCCGCTACCGCACCGACGCCGCCGCCAAGGCCAGCGGAGAAAAGGTCTTCAGCTTCGACATGCGCTCGCGCGACCTGCCCGGCTGGCCGCGCGAGCAAGCCCACGCGATGCTGCTGCGCGCGACCCTGGCCGACCGCGTCTACCAAGGCTTCGACCTGTCCTCGCTGCCGGCCGACCTGCAGCCCGACCGCATCGTCGGCGCCGACGACCTCGCCCGCGACGGCGTCGCCTTCCCCGCGTTCTACGGCGACGACCCGCTGCTGCCGCCGGGCAAGACCCCGGCCTATCTCGGCCAGGCCGTCGCGCTGCTGATCTGGAACGACTTCGCCCGCTTCCGCGCGGCCAAGAACCGGCTCAGGTTCCGCCCCGAGCTGATCCGCTGGGGCGCACAGACCGGCCCGCTCGAACGCGCGCCGTGGGCCACGTTCCGCTACGTGCGCGTCGGCGGCGGCGACGCCTACGCCGACGATGTCTATTCCAGCTACAAGGACACCGTGCTGTTCCCCACCGGCTACCGCAAGCAAAATCCCGAGTGGGTCAAGGGCGACGCCGGCGGCAAGCTCGACGCGCAGGGCGTGGCCCACGCCGATGCGATGGAGGCCGAACTGGCCACACCGGCCGCCGGCAAGCTGGTGATCGAGCGCGAATACTTCTCGCAATCCATCGACACCGCGGCGATGGAACTGGACAACGCCAACGGCTGGTTCGATGCCGAAACAGGCACCGTGCATTTGGTCAGCGCGACCCAGTCGCCGAACGAAATCGCCGAAGACGGCGCGCGCATGCTCGCCGCGACGCGCTTCGGGGTGAAGCGGCTGGTGCTGCATCCGTGCTACACCGTCGGCTACGGCTCCAAGGACCACAACCCGTTCCCGTTCGTGGCGCTGATGGCCGCGCTGTACGGCGGCGGCCGGCCGGTGCGGCTGGCCAACGACCGCTACGAACAGTTCCAGTCCAGCCTCAAGCGCCACAGCTTCCGCATGCGCTACCGGCTGCAGGCCGACCGCGCCAGCGGCAAGTTCGAGATATTCCACGGCCGCATGACCGGCGACGGCGGCGGGCGGATGAACTTCTCGCCGTCGGTGTGCCTGGTCGCGGCGACCGCGGCGCAGTCGATCTACTACTTCCCGCGCAGCGACCTGAGCAGCACCGTGATCGCCTCGCGCGCGCTCGACGCCGGCTCGGCGCGCGGCTACGGCACCTTGCAGAGCATGGGCGCGACCGAGATGCTGATCGACGAAATCGCCGCCGAACTCCAGCTAGACCCGATCGAACTGCGCCTGCGCAACGTGTTCGCCACCGGCATGAAGAACACCCAGGGCGCGATCCCGGCCGGCGCCCAGCGCGCCGACGAGGTGCTGCGCAAATCGCGCGAACACCCGCTGTGGACCCAGCGCCACAAGCGCAAGCGCGAGTACGAAGCCGCCCATCCCGGCAAGCGCTACGGCGTCGGCTACGGCTGCGTGCAGAAGGATTACGGCACCGGCGGCGAGGCCGCGTTCGCCGAGGTCGCGCTGACGCCGCAGGGCCGCATCCGCCTGCGCCACATCGGCGTCGAGATGGGCACCGGCATGGCCACCAGCCAGGCCGCGGTGTGCGCGAAGTGGCTGGGCCGCCCGGCCGACGAGGTGCTGACCGGCGAAACCGACTGGTCGGCGCTGCCGATGCACGCCACCGACGACACCTGGACCATGTCGCAGGCGACCCAGGACGCGCACGTCGGCGATCCGCGCTGGACGCCGAACTACGCCAGCCCGTCCAGCGCCAGCAACTCGGCGTTCTTCTTCAGCCACGCCACCCGCGAAGCGGCGCGGCTGGTGTTCACCCAGGGCTTATGGCCGGCGGCGCTGGCGCTGTGGGGCCAGGGCTACGGCGGCGGCCAACTCGCGCCGCTGGCGGTGCGGCGCGAGGACGCGCGCTGGGTCGAAGGCCGGCTCAGCGCGGCCGGGCTGGCGCCGCTGACGCTGCAGCAACTCGCGGCCAAGGCCTTCGAACTCGGCCTGGCCACCGGCGCGACGGTGCACGGTTTCAATCGCTGGCAATGGGCGGAGGCCGACTATCCGCTGTCCGGCGACGACGCGCGCCTGCCGCTCGACGGCGTCGCCCTGCGCTGGGGCGACGGCCGCGGCGCCGGCGCGGGCACGCCGACCGCCGACGGCTATCGCATGATCGAACGCAGCCGCGCGCATTACCCGCCGACCCAGCGCAACAACGCCGGCGTGACCTATTACGCCGCCATCGGCACGATCGCCGAAGTCGCGGTCGATACCGCGACCGGCCGGGTCGAACTGCTCGACCACCATTCGATTCTCGAATGCGGCACGCCGATCGTTCCCGAGTTGGTGTCGAGCCAGTTGCAAGGCGGCCTGGCGATGGGCATCGGCCACGCCCTGCACGAATTCCTGCCGCTGTACGAAGGCGGCCCCGGCGACGGCACCTGGAACTTCAACCGCTACGCCCTGCCGCGCGCGCACGACGTCGCGGTGTGGGCGCAGAGCGGCGAGCTGCTGCCGCCGCTGTCGCCGAGCGACGCGCCCAAGGGCATCGCCGAGGTGGTGATGATCGCGATCGTGCCGGCCATCGCCAACGCAGTGAACCACGCCACCGGGCTGCGTCTGCGCGAGCTGCCGATCACTCCCGACAAGGTGCTGACCGCGCTCGCGGCCGCCGAGACCGCGCAGCGCGCGCGCGAGGCCCACGCATGAACCAGAGCAGCCTGCGCCTGAAACCCTTGCGCTTGCGCATCAACGGCCGCGACCACGGCCCCATCGACGTGCCCGACGACATGATGCTGGTCGACGTGCTGCACGAATACCTCGGCCTCACCGGCACCCGCTTCGGCTGCGGCCAGGGCGTGTGCCGCGCCTGCACGGTCATCGTCGACGATGAGCACGGCCCGCGCGAGGTGCGCAGCTGCATCACCGGCGCGCATTACTTCCAGGGCAAGTCGATCCGCACCGTCGAAGGCCACGCCAAGCGCGACGCCGACGGCGCGCTGGTGGAACTGTCGGCCGTGCAGCAGGCGTTTCTGGATCACTTCAGCTTCCAGTGCGGCTATTGCACGCCGGGGTTCGTCAATGCCGCGACGGTGTTGCTCGAGCGCCTGGGCAAGCAGCCGGGGCGCGAGTACGCGCGCGACGAACTGCGCGCGCTGATCCTGGAGGCGCTCGATCCGCACCTGTGCCGCTGCACCGGCTATGTGCGCTATTACCAGGCGGTGGAAGCGCTCGTACTCAAGCTGCCCAACGTGCGGGTGCGCGCGCAAGCGGAGACGCCGCGATGAGCAAGCGCCGCTGGAAACGCCTGATCCTGTGGGCGCTGCTGATCGCGCTGGTGTGGTTGGCCGTGGATGCCTTGATCGGTTGGTGGTATCGCCGCGGGCCAGCGGTGCAGGTGACGGCCACGCCAGCCCAGATCGAACGCGGCAAGTATTTGGTCGCCGCCGCCGACTGCGCCGCCTGCCACACCGCCGACGGCGGCGCGCCGTTCGCCGGCGGCGTGCCGCTGGCCTCGCCGTTCGGCGTCATCCACGGCACCAACATCACCCCCGACGCCGACAGCGGCATCGGCCGCTACAGCGCCGACGATTTCTTCCACGCCATCACCCGCGGCGAAGCGCGCGACGGCCATCAGCTGTATCCGGCCATGCCCTACGTGTCGTACAAGACCCTCGAGCGCGCCGACAGCGACGCGATCTACGCCTATCTGATGACGCGACCGGCGGTGAAGCAGCATAACCTCGCCAACGGCGTCGGCTTTCCGTTCAACATCCGCACCGGCATCCACGCCTGGAACCTGCTGTTCGCCGGCGCGCAGGCGCGGCCGGCCTCGCAAGGGCAGTCGCCGGCATGGAAGCGTGGCGAATACCTGGTCGAAACCCTCGGCCATTGCGGCGAATGCCACAGCCCGCGCGGCTGGCTCGGCCAGGTCGACCGCGCGCGGCCGCTGGCCGGCAACGACGCGCTCGGCCGTTTCGCCGCGCCCGCGCTGACTCCGCAGGCGCTGGCCGCACGCGGCTGGGACCGCGCCGGCCTGCAGGCCTATCTCGCCGGCGGCGTCGCCAAGCATGCGGTGGCCTCCGACGAGATGCTCAAGGTGGTGAACCTGTCGACGCGCTGGCTCAGCGCCCAGGACATCGACGCCATCGCGACCTATCTGCTCGGCGACGCGCCGCCCGCGGCCGTCGCATGGACGGCCGCCGCCGCGAACGGCGGCGACGCGCCCGCGCAATCGCACTACTTCGCCCTGTGCGCCGGCTGCCACGGCCGCGACGGCCAGGGCGTGCCGCACGTCGCGCCCGCGCTGGCCGGCAACACCGGCGTGCGCGATCGCGATGCGCACAACCTGATCGTGGCGATCCTCGACGGCCTGCCCGAACACGATCTGCCGGGGCTGGAGCGGATGCAGGAGATGCCCGGCTTCGCCGATCAGCTGGACGACCGCGACGTCGCCGCGCTGGCGCAGTGGCTGCGCGGCCGTTATGGCGGGCAGAACGCGGCGGTCGATCCGGCCCAGGTGCGGCGCTTGCGCGAAGCGGCCGGCGCGAAGCACTGAACCGCGAGCGCCGCGCTATAGCCCAATGCATTACGGCGGTCGCGGCGGCGCTGCCCTACGATGGCCTGCCGTCACTCCCGCCGAGGCCACGCCATGCGCCCGACCGCCGCGCTCCTGTCCTGCCTGCTGTCCGCCGCCGCTTTCGCTGCCGGCTCGCAGCCGTCCACGCCGCGTTACGGCGCCGAGCTGGAAGGCTTCGACTATCCCTATCCGGTGCAGCGCTACCGCTTCGGCTCGCAGGGCGAGGCGGTGCAGATGGCCTACCTCGACGTGCGCCCCGAGCGGCCCAACGGCCGCACCGTGGTGTTGCTGCACGGCAAGAACTTCTGCGCGGCGACCTGGGAGTCGGCCATCGCCGCGCTGCGCGACGCCGGTTACCGGGTGGTCGCGCCCGACCAGCTCGGCTTCTGCAAATCCAGCAAGCCCGCCCATCACCAATACAGCCTGCACGAGCTGGCCGCCAACACCCATGCCCTGCTCGCTTCGCTGGGCATCGAGCGCGCCAGCATCGTCGGCCACTCGATGGGCGGCATGCTCGCCGCGCGCTACGCGCTGATGTACCCGCACGCCGCGCAGCGCCTGCTGCTGGTCAACCCGATCGGCCTGGAAGACTGGAAAGCCCTCGGCGTGCCGTGGCGCAGCGTCGACGAGAACTACGCGCGCGAACTCAAGACCACGGCCGCGACGATCCGCAAGTATCAGCAAGAGGTCTACTACAGCGGTCAGTGGAAGCCCGAATACCAGCGCTGGGTCGACATGCTCGCCGGGCTCTACGCCGGCCCCGGCCGCGAGCGCGTGGCCTGGAACCAGGCGCTGACCTCGGAGATGGTGTTCGTCCAGCCGGTCGTGCACGAGTTCGCCCGCCTGCGCGTGCCGACCACCTTGTTCATCGGCCAGCGCGACCGCACCGCGATCAACCGCGACCTCGCCGACGACGCGCTCAAGGCCCGGCTCGGGCTATATCCCGAACTCGGCCGCGCTGCCGCAAAGGCGATTCCCGGCGCCAAGCTGGTCGAATTCGACGATCTGGGTCATTCGCCGCAGGTCGAAGCGCCGTCGCGCTTCAATACCGAGCTATTGCGGGCGTTGTCGGCCGATCCGGCGCTGCGCTAATCGTGCTCGATCGCCACTTTGCGGAAAGTCAGCGAGACCCGGCGATGACGCACTACGCCGCCTTCTTTCTTGCGTTTGGGAATTTCATGCGTCCACTGCGTGCGCGCTGGCCCATCCAGCACCACCGCGCTGTAGCGAGGCAGATCGAGTTCGATTTTCCTCTTGCCCGGCCCCTTGAACACCATCGCCCAGGTTTCGCACAGGCTCACCGTCACGATGGGTCCCACGAAACAGCTGAGGCAATCCTTATGAGCCGATATACCCTGGTTTTCGATGTATTCGTTGACGATGACCTGATCCGGCATGCGGCCGATCAACTTGCCGTCGACCAACTTCTTGCCCAGGCGCTGCGCCCAGTCCGGCAACGGTCCGAGGTAAGCCTCCGGCTCGATCTTGCGTTTGCCGTAGTCGTACTTCCAGCCGTAGTGCTGCACACGGCGCTTGAGCTCGTCCAGCCACGGTTCGGCATCGATCAACGCAAGGATATGGCGCTCCTCGTCCTCCTCGATGAACCGCTGCATGATCGTCAGGCCGGGCGGCTTGTCCGCATAAGCATCGCCCGCTGGCTCGGCCACCCGCCGTCCGCCACCGGAGGCCGGCTTGGCGCGCGTATCGGGCTTCGCAACTGGTTCGTCGGCCTCCAGTTCGATCATGCCGGGCGGATCCGGCAACCGTGCCGCGATGCTGCCGTTCAAGATCCAGGCGCGAAAACGTTGCGCATCGAACTCTTGCGCCAACATGTCCGCGGGCGCCAACAGCAAATCCACTTCGCCGGTGACGACGAGCGCGCCGTCGACCAAGCGCAAGCTGCCGCTCCCCGCGGTTTCGATACGCCGATCGCGAAGCGCGAGTTTTCGCCGCAAGCCTCCCGGGTCGTGCTCATTGACCAAGGCCAACGCGGCCTGCCGCACTACAGGGTCAGACAGATCCGCCCGGTACCAGCCGCCGCGCGAGCTGGTCCGACGCGCCGCCAAAGGCTCGTCGCCCGCCAAAAGACGCATGCGCTCGTCCACGGTCCAGTGAAAGCGATCCGCGGGCGCATTCCACCACATCGCCGCATCACGCTCGCGATCGGCATCATCGGCAAATTGCCAGACGCGCAGCGCCAAAGCACGACGCAATGCGGAAGAGCCGCGGAAGCCCAGAGGAAGATCGCGATACCCGGTGATGATTCCGGCCAAGGTCGCGCCAGTCCACCACACCGCTGGCGGCATTGCGGGCAAATCGTCCTTCCAGGTCTCGAATCGCTCCACGCCCGGTCGCAGCAACACCAATTGCAGCACCAGCCCCAACGGATCCGCGATACCTAAAGAGGGGTCGATCGACCGTTGGTCGGCAAGGATTTCCTGCGTACGTACGCGCAGTTCGTCGAAATGCGCTCGCTGCTGCGGTGCGATGCGTTCGCCGATCGCCTGGAGAATTTCGTGCGGATTCCAACGCTCGCGAAGCCGTGCCGCGCCGAACACCGCCAACATCGCCGCCCACAACGAATCCGCCTGCACGCAGCCGCCGCGTCGCCAAGGCACGTCACGCCACCAAGGCATCGCCGCCAACGCCTGCTCGGGCCATTCGTCCTCGGCCCGGGAAAGGCTCGCGCAGAGCAGATCGAACCATGGATCGGTCGTCGGCACGGCCCGGGTTGCCATCGCCACGGCGCCGCGCAGGGCATCCCAGTCAGGCGGCGGCCGCAACTGCGTCGGCGGTTTCACCGGATCCGCGCGGGGCGCACGCACGTCCAGGGTACGAACGTGGATCGGCTGCTCCGGCGCGCCGACATTGCTCAATCCCTTGGCCAGTGCGACCAGACGCACTGCATCGGTATCGGTGGAAACGGCGAACGACTCCACCGCAAACAGCGGCAGCGGCCCCGGCCACAGCACTTCGACATCGTCGCGATCCAGATTGGCCAACGACTCGTCGAGCCAGATGCCATCGCGCAATATGGACACCGGCAATGCCGCCAAACGGCTCGGGTCGAACCAGACCGTTACCGTTATCCGGCCTTCGACCTCCTGGCCGCAGGGCCAGCCGACGCCAAGCTGGACCGAGTCCGTATCCGGGGTCAGCGGCCACCATTCATCGGCCAGAAATCCGAGCCAGGTGCGATGGTCCATCACCACGCCCAAACGAACCGACGACGCCTTGCCCTTCCCCCGAGCCGACTGCTCGCGATCCGTCGAAGGCAGCAGGCTCATTTGGGGGTCGTTCATCGCTGGAGCAGGTCGGGGCCAGGCAAGTCGGATAGTTTATCGGACGACAGCGGTTCGGGCCCGTCGACGAGGGTCAACCTGTCGCGCGCTCTTGCGCACAGCATATACATTCGCCGGGCGTCCGCCACGTCCGCCGCGGGCAGGGAGCGCTCCAGGTCCTGCAGGAAGACGGTATCGAACTCCAGCCCGATGGCGGACTCGCCCGTCAAAACCGTGATGCCGGGATCCATGGTCCGGATACGCTGGTAACCCAGGGGTGCTGCGCTGGTGTACGCCTCCACCCGAACATGCGGCTCGACCAAGGCCCTGAGGCGCGCGGCCATCGAAGTGACCTCGTCCATACGCCGAACGATCACCCCGACGCAATCGCCGCGGTTGTCGAAGTGCACATCGACCATGGTTGCCAGCGCGTCCATATTCGGCGCCCTGATCAAACGCGGCAGGCTGCCGCTGGAGGGCCGCGAGACCATCGCCGGCGGCACCTGCGCATCGCGATGGAAATGCTCGGCCACGCGGGCGATTTCCGGGGTGTTGCGCAGGTTAAGCGACAGTTGGAACGGCCCGGAGCCAAGGCACTGGTAAATTTCGCGGACGCTTGCGCGCCCATCGCTGGTGGTCTGGTTTTCGTCGGCGAATACGGTGACGACCTTGGCGACGAAGCGCACCATCCACTCGAAGAACGGGGCAGGCAGATTCTGGCCCTCGTCGATCAGCACATGCTCGATATCCGGCTGGATGCCGCGCGCATCGTATTCGGCGATGATCCGGTCCCAATCGTAGTGGTACGGCGTCGGTTCGGGTGCATAGCGGCCGATGGTGTCGTTGTGGTGCTTGGATACGAACTGGTTCATGGTCGAGGCGCTGAAACCCTCGTCGCCGCCGATCGCTTCGCGCGCCAACTGGCCCGCCAACCCGACCAGCAGCTTGTTGCGGGTGATCACCTGGACCGCGAGCCCGGTATTGACGATGAAATTGGCGCGCATCACCGCCAGGGTAGTCTTGCCCGAGCCCGGCGGACCGATCACGAACAGATGCCGGTCATGCGGATACTCGTAAACGCTCAGCTGTTCGGGCGTCAGATCGCCCAGTTTCGGCAGCTTCATCGGTCGTCTCCAATCTTCATCACGTCCTGTTTGGGCCGGTGGAACAACGCGTAGGAGATCTCCACAACCGATTTGTCGGTGTCCGTGAAAGGCTCTTTTTCTTCGTGAACCAGGCCGAATCCCTGTGCGGCCAGCGCTTTCCTGAAAACCGGCCAATTGCGGTTGGCATACGCGTTCGCGCTGTTGATATGCAAAATGGTTTGAGGGCCCGGCCCGGCGCGGTCCAGCGCTGCGGCGATCTGCTTGGCCAGTTCGGCCGGATCCACCGTCTGACTGGAAAGCAGGTAGCACACCACCGCCAGCGAATGCCCCCAGTTGCGCTTGTCGAATTGCGCAGACTCCAGGCTGTCGAAGAACGAAGCGCGCGTTTGCGGATGCAGGCCGCCGGCGTGCGCGGCGCCGCGGAAGAGCTCTTCGGCCAATCGCCGCATCGAGCTGGCGCGATCGATACCGTAATAACGAAACGGCGCACCGGCGCCGACGACGCTCGCATACGCCAGTCCTGCAGTGCACGGGCCGCAACCGATGTCGATGAGATTCGCGACCGAAGGGCCGTCGGGCGAAAGCAGTTCGAAGGCGTGACGCAACTCGTCCAGATGACGGGGCTGGTTGAACATCGCATAGAGCAAAGCGCGATCGTCGCCGCTCAGAACCAGCGTTTGCCCGTCGACGCTCAATGCGCGGGAGGCGTCGAAGTCGGCCTGCCCGCTGTCGATGGCGTCCTTGAACACGCGGTGTTTCGGACATCCCAGCGGCTTTGCGGCGCCGGTACGCGGATCGCTGGCGATGCGTCCATGCACTCGCGTGTCGAGCAATGCGTTGAGCCATGCCGCCAGCTTCATAAAAGTCCTTTTTTGTTTGTCCTGCGCATCCCGGCCGGCGCGATCGCTCCGGTCGTACCGGTGCGCCCGATCGGCCGTGGCAGCGGGCCAAGACTAGGCCGCTCCTGCAGGCGCAACAAGTAGCCGTTGCTCAAAATCGGACATCAAAAAAGAAACTCCACAAATAATGCTTTTCATATCCACACAACCGCGCAACAAGACTGATGACGGCACGAGTTGCGCAGATTTTTTCCGCTGATTCCTTTTCAAAACGCTGGGTGCGCGTTTGGCTAGCGGAACTTGCATCCTTGCGCCCGAAACCGAACCAGACTCCCAATAGCGCAATACATTGACTTGCCTACGAATCGAGATGTCCACAGGACATCGACACAAGTCACTGTTTTTACTCATCATCTTGCGCCACCACTCGCTGCGCCGCAGCAAATCGCGCCATTTCGCGCAAACGTTGTCACGAGGTTCTGTGAACCAGCGCGCAAAGCCTCGGACGATTGGTTGACAACGTTGTCACGCGCGGCCAGTTTCCCCATCCGAACGGCGCGCCGATCGGTTCGTTGGCAGGGCCGTCGGAGGGATCGCACGCGCAACACCGCACGCCACCGCGGCCCGGCCGCACTCGCTGAAGGCATTCGCTGACAACCAAGGACTCTCGCGCATGGCCGGCCTATCGCACCGGTCCAGCCGCTTCGGGCGGCGGTGCGCCGCAACACCGCTACACCCCACGACGGCGCGACGACGCCGATCGACGAGGAGGCCCGAGCCTCCCATGCAATCGGAAGGTTCGACGACCTTCCTTCGACACGGGCGGGAAATCGCCGCCGGCCGCGCGCGGCCGGCGAAGTCTTGACTATGCATCGGGAGAGAGGAAGCACCATGAGACACGCACGGTCCGCCAACCTGCTGTTGCTGACCGGCATGCTCGCCGCGTCGTCGATGTCGACGGCGTGGGCGCAAGCCGCCTGCACCGGCGTTCCCGCCTGGAACGCCTCCACCATCTACGCCGCCGGCGACAAGCTGACCTACCAGAACCGCCTGTACCAAGCCAACGGGCCGATCTGGAACACGCCGCCGACCTACTGCCCGAGCTGCAACTACTACGCCGACCTGGGCGCCTGCAGCACCGGCCCGGTCAACCAGCCGCCGACGGTCAGCCTGACCTCGCCGAGCAACGGCGCCAGCTACAACGCCGGCGCCAACATCGCCGTCAGCGCCAACGCCGCCGACAGCGACGGTTCCGTCGCCAGCGTCGAATTCTTCCGCGGCACGACCTCGCTCGGCGTCGACACCACCGCGCCCTACAGCGTGACCTGGAACAACGCCACCGCCGGCAGCCACAGCTTCACCGCCGTGGCCAAGGACAACCAGAACGCGACCACCACCTCGTCCGCGGTCAGCATCACCGTCAACGGCGGCTCCAGCGACACCACCCCGCCGAGCGTGCCCGGCGGCCTGGCCTCGCCGTCGCAGACCTCCAACAGCGTGGCGCTGAGCTGGAACGCCTCCACCGACAACGCCGGCGGCAGCGGCGTGGCCGGCTACGACGTGTACCGCAACGGCAGCCTCGCCGGCTCGCCGACCACCACCACCTACACCGTCTCCGGCCTGAGCCCGAGCACCAGCTACAGCTTCACCGTGCGCGCGCGCGACAACGCCGGCAACGCCTCGGCGCAGAGCGCGTCGATCAGCGCCACCACCAAGCCGGGCGGCACCGGCGGCAACAAGCACAAGATCGGCTACTTCGCCCAGTGGGGCATCTACGGTCGCAACTACCGGGTCAAGAACATCGACACCTCCGGTTCGGCGGCGAAGATCACCCACATCAACTACGCCTTCGGCAACGTGCGCAACAACCGTTGCGAAGTCGGCGTGACCATTCCGTCGGATCCGAACACCGGCGCCGGCGGCGACGCGTTCGCCGATTACACCAAGGCCTTCCAGGCCGGCGAGAGCGTCAGCGGCGCGTCCGACACCTGGGATCAGCCGCTGCGCGGCAACTGGAACCAGCTCAAGCAGCTCAAGGCCAAGTACCCGGGCCTGAAGGTGCTGATCTCGCTCGGCGGCTGGACCTGGTCGCGCGGCTTCTCCAGCGCGGCGCGTCCTGAAAACCGCCAGGCCTTCGTCGCCTCGTGCGTCGACGCCTACATCAAGGGCAACATTCCGGTCACCGACGGCGCCGGCGGCGTCGGCGCGGCGGCGGGCGTGTTCGACGGCATCGACATCGACTGGGAATACCCGGTGGCCTGCGGCATCGAGTGCGGCAAGCCGGAAGACAACGCCAACTTCACCGCGCTGCTGGCCGAGTTCCGCCGCCAGCTCAACGCGGTGCGTCCGGGCCTGCTGCTCACGGTCGCGGTCGGCGCCGGCGTCGACAAGATCCGCGTGACCGATCCGGGCGCGTACCATCAGTACCTGGACTTCATCAACGTGATGACCTACGACTTCCACGGCGCGTGGGATCCCAAGACCGGCCATCACTCGGCGCTGTACGCCTCGCCGAACGATCCGTCCACCGGCGACCAGAAGCTGTACAACTCCAACGACGCGATCCAGGCCTTCCTCAGCCGCGGCGTGCCGGCGTCCAAGCTCAACCTGGGCATCGGCTTCTACGGCCGCGGCTGGACCGGCGTGCAGAACGTCGCCAACGGCCTGTACCAGAACGGCACCGCGGCGCCGGGCACCTACGAGGCCGGCATCGAAGACTACAAGGTGCTCAAGAACAAGCCGGGCACGATCTACACCGACGCCACCGCCCGCGCCACCTGGAAGTACGACGGCAGCACCTTCTGGAGCTACGACTCGCCGCAGCTGATCAACGAGAAGATGCAGTACGTCAAGGCGCAGAACCTCGGCGGCGCGTTCTTCTGGGAGTTCAGCGGCGACGACGCGACCGGCAGCCTGGCCACCGCGATCGACGACGGCCTGAAGTGATCCGTCTCTAGCGTCTGCTGCAGCCCCTCTCCCGCGTGCGGGAGAGGGGTCGGGACGAAGGCCGCCGCGCCCTCGCCCGCACCGTTCGCTTGAAACGCTTCAGGGCGTTTCGAAGTCCAAGTTTTGCAAAGCCTCGGCGAGCGATACGCCGGAGCGATCTGCAGCGGAGCGCCGGTCATCCCCCCGATCGGCGCTCCGATTTCGTTTTTGCGGCTGCGCGTTCGCGCCCGAGCGCGGAAAGGATCGAACGCGAACGTGCGCGCCGATGCGCGGTCGGCATCGGATCAGCAAGCCTGTATCGATGCGCCGCCGACGGCGGCGCCCAACGCGGCGGGATCACTCCACCGGCCGCCACACCCATGTGCCGCCGCGCCCGGGCACACGCCGCATCTGCGCCGGCATCACGTGCAGCACTTCCAGCACCAGGATTTCGGGCAGGTCTTCGATCCGGTCGACGCTGTCCTGATGCTCCGCCGGCAGTTCGAACCCGACGCTGCGCTCCCGGTCCAGGTACAGGAACCCGTCGTCCAGCGACATCGCCGCGAGCAAGGCGCTGGACGCGCCGGCGATCAGCTCGCGCACGCTCAGGCCAGGGCCGATGTACCCGAACAGGCGGCCGCGATAGCCGGCCAGCGCGGCCAGATCGACCACGGCGAAGTCGCAGTTGTCGACGATCAGCAGCAGCGCGTCGTCGATGCGCACGCAGGTGTAGCGCGGATCCAGCGCGAGCCATTGGCGCACTTGGTGGCGCTGTTCCAGTTCGACCACGCGCGCCAGCGCCGACTCGCCCAGGGCGAAGCCGCCGAGGCTGCGGCCGGGAACGATGTCGGCGTCGAGATCCATCGCAGCAACGCTCCTTGCATCCGCGACCTTCGCCGCGCAGACGCGCTCAGCGCGGGCGCGCCGGCTTCCTCGGCCTGGCCTTGGGCGCGACCGCAGCGGCCGCGGCCGGCGCGGCGCCGGCGCGATGGCCGAAGGCGGCGACGCGCTGCGCGGCATTGGCGCGGATGTCCATGTAGAACAGCTGGTAATCGTTGACGTGCTGGTCGCCGCCGAACCACCACTGCCGCCATTCGCCGTCCGGCAGCGTGGTCTGCAGCAGGCCGTCGTCGTCGCAGCGCGCGCTCACCCGCCGCGGCTGCGGCTCCGGCAGCGGCCGGTTGCGCTCGGCGTGCAGCGCGCCCAGGTGCGCGGACAGCGGGCTGGACGCCTGGTCGGCGCGCCAGGTCACCGGGTTCACGCACAGCAGCGACGGCCGCTCGAGGGTGCGGAAGCCGCCGGGATACCACGCCCGCACCCGCTCGAAACGCTTGGGCCGCTCGCCCGGCTCGAATGCGCCGGCCTCGACCGCGTTGTAGAACACCGCGCAGCCGGTCTGCTCCGGGCTCGCGCACAACGCGACACCGGGCACGGTTTCCGCCAACGCGTCGCGCGGCACCGGCGCGCCGATCAGGTAGGCGGCGACCAGGCGCTTGCGCAGGGCCGGGTCTGAGCCGCGGTCCGACATCAGCTCGGAGATCAGGCGCAAGCCGTGGCCGCTGCCCTGGCTGTGCGCGGCGATGATGAAGGGCCGCCCGTGCGACCACTGCGCCAGGAACGCGTCGAACGCCGCGCGCACATCGCGATAGGCCAGGTCCAGCGCCTTGTCGCGGTCGCCGTCGGACGCCGACAAATAGCCGTTGAGCGTCATCTGCCGGTACTGCGGCGCGTAGATCCGGCCGACGTCGTTGAACGCGCTGGCCTGCGCGCGCAGGGTGAACTCGGTGCCGCGGTTGGCGTCTTCGTCGTCGAGCGGCTGGTTCCAGCCGGCGCGGCTGAAGTACGTGGTGGGATGGATGTAGAACACATCCACCGAGGCGTCGGCCTGGCGGTTGCGCATGCCGATCGGGGTGGCGTCGGCGCCGTCGCGCTTGTCCGGCAGCGAGGCCCAGTAGCGCGCGTCGCGATAGTCCGGCGCGGCCGGTTCGGGCGTGCGGTCGAATTCGCGCTTGGGGTCCAGCACCATCCGCTTCACCGGTGCGACCACGTGCTGCATCGGGCTGCAGCCCGCGGCGCACGCCAATGCGACCATCACCAGCCAACCTGCGCCGCTCTTCATGCCCACCTGCCCGTGTCGGAATGCCGGTGCGGCCGGAACGATTCCGGCCGGCCCGCGCGGCATTCTAGGCCGAGCGCGCCGCTGCTGTCGGCCGGTTTCCACCGATTATGTGGTGCCGGCATGTAGCCGCTGCGTCGTAGCGAATCGCAGTTTGTAACAAAGGGTGACCGCGCGCAGATCGGCGGCGTGCGCCGTGGCAGGACCCGGTTGCGCCGGGCTCAACCCACCAGCCGCAACACATCGTCGAGCAGGCCGGCGGCGGTGACCTCGGCGCCGGCGCCGGGGCCCTGGATCGCCAGCGGCTGGGCGCGGTAACGGTCGGACCAGATCGCGACCTTGTTGTCGGTGCCGGCGCCGGCGGCCAGCGGATGATCGCCCGGCAGCGACTGCAGGCCGACCCGGGCGGCGACACGGCCGTTCGCGCCGTTGCCGTCGTCGACGCGCTCCAGGCGGGCGATGAAGCGCAGCTTCTCGCCGTTCTTGTAGGCCTGCGCATAGCGTTCGCGCAGCGGCGCGTCGAGCGCGGGCAACGCGGCGTCGACGCCTTCGCGGCTGAGGATCGCCAGTTCCGGCGGCACCAGCGAGGCGACCTCGACCTCGCCCGCGTCCAGCGCCACGCCGGCCGCGCGTGCCAGGATCAGCAGCTTGCGCCGCACGTCTTCGCCGGACAGGTCGTCGCGCGGGTCCGGCTCGGTGTAGCCGGCGTCGCGCGCCTGCCGCACCAGCGCCGAGAACGGGCGCATGCCGTCGTAATGATTGAACAGCCACGCCAGCGAACCCGACAACACGCCGGCGATGGCGTGGATGCGGTCGCCGCCGGCCTGCAGCTCGCGCAGGCTGCGCAGCAGCGGCAAACCCGCGCCGACCGTGGCGCTGTCACCATAGCCCGCGCCGCCGGCCGCGCAGGCCTCGCGGATCGCGCGCCAGCGCGCCAGCGAGGTGCCCTGGCCGATCTTGCACGCGGTGACCACGTGGATGCCCTGCGCCAACCACTGCGCATGGCGCTCGGCCACCGCTTCGCTGGCGGTGGCGTCGATCACCACGCGCGCGCCCGAGCCGCCGGACAGCACCTCGGCCACCGCATCGAGCGAACTGCTGCGATCGGCCGCGGCCAGCGCGCTGGCCGCGTGCTCGGGCACGATCCCGTCCGCATCGGCCGTGGCGCGGCGCGAATTGGCCACGTGCACCAGGCGCAGGCGCTCGCCGAGCGGCGTTCCGCGCCAGCCGCCCAACCGCGCCAGCACCGCGCCGCCGACCGTGCCGGTGCCGAGCAAGGCCACCCGCGCAGGCGCCGCGCCGACCGTTGGGGAGGGACGCGGCGCCGGCGCCTGCGCGACGGCCTGGTGCTCGTGCAAAGCGCTGGCGGCGACGGCGCTCATCGTTTCGCGCGCGCCGCCGTCGCCACCGCCGCGCTGGCGCGGTCGAGGGCGGCCTGGAGATCGGCGATCAGGTCGTCGACGTGTTCGATGCCGACCGACAGGCGCAGCAGGCCGTCGCCGATGCCGGCGGCGGCGCGCGCTTCGGCCGACATCGCCGCGTGGGTCATGGTGGCCGGATGCGCGACCAGGCTCTCCACGCCGCCGAGCGATTCGGCCAGGGTGAAGCAGGTCAGCCCGTCGACGAACGCGCGCACGGCATCGACGCCGCCGTCGATCTCGACGCTGAGCATCGCGCCGAAGCCCTTCTGCTGGCGCGCGGCCAGGGCGTGGCCCGGGTGCGAGGCCAGGCCCGGGTAATGGACCACGCGCACCGCCGGGTGGGCGTCGAGCAGTTCGGCGATGGCCTGGGTGTTCTCCTGGTGCACGCGCAGGCGCGCGTCGAGCGTGCGCAGGCCGCGCAGGGTCAGGAAGGCGTCGAACGGCGAGCCGGTCAGGCCGAGCGCGTTGGCCCACCAGATCAGCTGCTGGTGGTGCTCGGCGCTCTTGGCCACCACCGCGCCGCCGACCACGTCGCTGTGGCCGTTGATGTACTTGGTGGTCGAATGCACGACCAGGTCGGCGCCGAACGCGATCGGCCGCTGCAGCGCCGGCGACAGGAAGGTGTTGTCGACCACCGTCAGCGCGCCCTTGGCCTGCGCGGCCTCGATCACGAAGCGCAGGTCGGTGATGCGCAGCAGCGGGTTGGACGGGGTTTCGATCCAGACCACGGCCGGCTCGGTCGCCAGCGCTTCGGTCAGCGAGCGCGGGTCGGTCAGGTCGGCGGTGATCAGCTCGAACGCGCCCTTGGCGGCCAGCGCGTTGAACAGCCGCCAGCTGCCGCCGTAGCCGTCGTGCGGCACCACGATGCGGTCGCCGGGCTTGAGGAAGGCGTGCAGCACCAGGGTGATGGCGGACATGCCGGTGGAGGTGATCACGCCGCCGGCGCCGCCTTCGAGTTCGGCCAGCGCTTCGCCGAGCAGGTCGCGGGTCGGGTTGCCGCTGCGGGTGTAGTCGTACTGACGCTTGTCGTTGAAGCCGGCGAAGCTGAAGTTCGACGACAGCACGATCGGCGGGGTCACCGCGCCGTAGGCGGCGTCGCGGTCGATGCCGGCGCGCACGGCGGCGGTACAGGCGTTGCGGGTCTGGGTCTGGATGCTGTCGTTGCTCACGTGGGCCGCTCCGTAAAAGTGAATGCTCAGGCGGCCGCCGACGTACAGTCGGCCAACGCTTCGCGAAGAATGGTGTCGATCTGGGACTGTTCTTTCAGGCAGGCGTCGTGGCCGTAGATCGAGCGCAGCACGCGCAGGCGGGTTTCGCCGCGCAGGCGTTCGACCAGGTCGTAGGACTCGCTCAGCGGAATCAGGCGGTCTTCGCTGACCGCGACCACGGTGACCGGCACGCGGATCGCGGCCGGGTCGAGCTGCTGCAGGTCGATCGATTCGGACAGGCGCAGGAACGCGGTCGGCGAGGTGCGGGCGACGTACTTGTTGCCGCAGTGGTCGAGATAGTCCTCGGCGTCGACGCGCACGCGGCCGTCGACCACCTGCGCGGCGCCGAAGCGCTCGGCGAATTCTTCCGGAGTGCGGTAGCTCAGCACCGCCAGTTCGCGCGCCAGCGCCAGGCCCTGGGCCTCGTCGCACTGCAGCGCGCCCAGCGCGACCGCGCGGCGCTGCAGCGCGCGCCAGGCGGCGGCGTAGGGATGGGCGCGGTGGGTGCCGCTGATCGAGACCAGCGCGTCGAGCCGCTGCGGATGGCGCGCGGCGAACTGCAGGCCGACCATCGCGCCGTAGGAATAGCCGACGAAGGCCTGCAGGCGTTCGATCCGCAGCGCGTCGAGCAGCGCGGCGACCGCGTCGGCCTGGTCGGCCGGGTCGATGGCGACGTCGAGCGCGCCGTCGGCGCCGATCCAGTCGAACGAGACCAGGCAGTGGCGCGAGGGATCCAGCGAGCGGCCGGCGCCGACCTGGCTTTCCCACCAGCCGCCTTCGCCGAACTCGCGGCTCGGCGCCAGATGGCGGTGCGCGGAGATGCCGCCGGCGACGAACAGCGCCGGCAGCGTGCGCTCGCCCTGGATCTCGTAGCGCAGGCGCAGCGCGCGGCGGCCGGCGTGGCGCAGGTCGAGTTCGACCGCGATCTCGCCGCGCACGGCGCCGGGCCGCGCGGACGGCGCACGTTCGAACGCGGCGGCGGACGCGGCATAGGCGGCGTAGGAATCGTGGCGTTCGGTGACGGCGGTGTTCGGGGCGAAGCTCATGGCGGGCATCCGTGAAGTGAACGGGCCACCGAGCTGCAAGTCGCGCACGCGCTGCGGGGCGCGTGTTCGCAACCATCTTCCGACCGTCGCCTCGACGCCTGAAAGGCGCGGGCGGGCCGCAGGAATTGGCACCTTCGCGCAGCTTGCGCTGCGTTGGGTTGCCCCGGCTTCTAAGGGCCTGTCCCTCAGCCGGTCTCGATGGATGGGCACAGTCTGCCGAGCGCATGGAGGCGTGTCAATCGCTTCATCCGCATATAGCGATTTATTATTTAGCGCCCACCCGGACGCGGCCGCCGGCCTCCGCCTGCCGCGCGCTTGTCGTCGGCGCCGCATACACTTGCGCCGATGAACAGCCGCCTCGCCGTCGTTTTCCTCGCCTGCGCCCTGCTCGGCGCCTGCGCCTCGGCGCCGCCGCGCGCGCCCGAAGCGCGCCGCGTGCTCGCGCCGCCGGCCGGGACGCTGACCCTGCCCGAACGCTTCGTGTCCGCGCCCAGCCCGCAGGACGAGCTGGATTCGCTGGCTACCTGGCCCGCCGCCGACGGCTCGACCTGGCTGATCGCCAGCGCCAAATCCAGCCACCGCCTGGCCGTGTACGACGCCGACAGCGGCAAGCGCCTGCGCGAAGCCGGCGGCAAGGGCGAGGCCCTGGGCCAGTTCAAGCGCCCCAACGGCCTGGCGGTGTTCGGCGACTACCTGTTCGTGGCCGAACGCGACAACCACCGCGTGCAAGTGCTGCGCCTGCCCGAGCTGACGCCGCTGGGCAGCTTCGGCGAAGCGCAGCTGCGCAGTCCCTACGGCCTGTGGCTCAACGAGACCGCGCCGGGCGAGCTGGAGGTCTACGTCACCGACAACTTCATGTACGGCGCAAAGTTCGACCAGGTGCCGGCGCTGAACGAACTCGACCAGCGCGTACGCCGCTACCGCCTGCGCTTCGACGAGGCCGACCGCATGAGCAGCGAATACCTGGGCGCGTTCGGCGACACCAGCGACGCGGCCGCGCTGCGCATCGTCGAATCCATCGCCGGCGACGCCGCCGGCGACCGCCTGCTGATCGCCGACGAAGACCTCAGCCGCGCCTCGACCCTGCGCGAATACACCCTGGCCGGCCGCTACACCGGCCGCGCGGTGGCGGCGGGCAGCTTCCAGGCCCAGGCCGAGGGCGTGGCGCTGTGGAACTGCGCACACGGCGCCGGCTACTGGATCGCGGTCGACCAGCTCGACCCGCAGACCGTGTTCCATGTGTTCGAACGCGACAGCCTGCGCCGGGTCGGCAGCTTCCGCGGCGAGGCGACCGCGCACACCGACGGCATCGCCGTGCACGCCGCGGCGACCCGCGCCTTCCCCTACGGCGCGCTGTACGCGGTCGACGACGACCGCGCGGTGGCCGCCTTCGACCTGGGCGATGTGGCCCGCGCCCTGCAACTGCAGGCGGACTGCCTCGACTGAACCGCCGCGACCGCCTCGACCCGGACCGTCCCGGCTAGGATGCCCCCGACTGGCCCCCGCCTTCCGCCGACCCATGCCGCGCCCGACCTCCTCCCGCCTCCGCCCCGCCGTCGCCGCCGTCCTCGCCGCCGCGCTCGCGCTCGCCGCCGCCGGCGCGCAGGCCGGCAAGCTGTACCGCTGGACCGACCGCAACGGCGTGACCCACTACGGCGACCGCGCGCCCAGCCAGGCCACGGCCGCCGCCGCGGGCGCCGCCGAGGTCAAGGTGATCCCGTTCCGCTCCGAGCCCAGTTCGATCGCGCGCCTGCGCGTGCAGCAGGACGGCGACCGCTACCTGGCCTGGGCCGACAACACCCTGGCCGGGCCGATCGAGGTGCGGCTGGACTTCAACCACAGCAACAACATCATCGGCAGTCCGCTGCTGCCGGCCAGCGCGACCCTGGACCCGCGCGGCAGCGCGGTCATCAGCGTGCTCAGCGCGCAAGACCCCGGCCGCGGCGGCGATTTCGAACTGAGCATGCGCTCGGTGCCCGGCGACCCGCGCGCGCGGCCGCAGAACGTCGAATACCTGCTGCCGCTGCGCCAGCAGCAGTTCCGCATCGACCAGGGCTACGGCGGCCATTTCAGCCACAGCGAGCCCGAACACCGCTACGCCCTGGACTTCGCCGCCGACATCGGCACCCCGGTGCTGGCCGCGCGCGACGGCACGGTGATGCAGGTCGAGTCCGATTTCGACAAGGCCGGGCTGAACCTGGAAAAGTTCGGCGACCGCGCCAACTTCGTGCGCATCCTGCACGACGACGGGACGATGGCCCTGTACGCCCACCTCAAGGGCGACGACGGGGTGATGGTGCGGGTCGGCCAGCGCGTGCGCGCCGGCCAGCAGATCGGCCTGTCGGGCAACACCGGCTTCAGCACCGGCCCGCACCTGCACTTCACCGTGCAGGTCAACCGCGGCATGCGCCTGGAATCGATCCCGTTCCGCATGACCGGCCCGCAAGGCCCCCTGCGCCTGTCCGGCGGCGGCCGCTAACGCCCCGAAGCTCTCCTGTAGGAGCGACGCGAGTCGCGACCGCGGGGCTTCAATCTCGTGCCGGCCGCCGCAAGTCGCGGTCGCGACTCGCGTCGCTCCTACAAGGGCCTCCCCCCGGCACCCGCCCGGCCGGCAGGTATAATCCCCGCCCTCTCCTGCCTACCCGACGCGCCCCGGGCGCGCCGTTCCCATGTCCGAAGTCACCCAGCAAGCCCTGCGCCGCCGCACCTTCGCGATCATTTCGCACCCCGACGCCGGCAAGACCACCCTGACCGAAAAGCTGCTGCTGTTCGGCGGCGCGATCCAGATGGCCGGCTCGGTCAAGGGCCGCAAGGCCGCGCGCCATGCGACGTCCGACTGGATGGCGCTGGAAAAGGAGCGCGGCATCTCGGTCACCTCCTCGGTGATGCAGTTCCCCTACGAAGACCGCATCGTCAACCTGCTCGACACCCCGGGGCACGCCGACTTCGGCGAGGACACCTACCGCGTGCTGACCGCGGTGGACTCGGCGCTGATGGTGATCGACGTGGCCAAGGGCGTGGAGGAACGCACGATCAAGCTGATGGAGGTGTGCCGCCTGCGCGACACCCCGATCATGACCTTCATCAACAAGCTCGACCGCGAAGGCAAGAACCCGATCGACCTGCTCGACGAAGTCGAGAGCGTGCTCGGTATCCAGTGCGCGCCGATCACTTGGCCGATCGGCATGGGCCAGCGCCTCAAGGGCGTGGTCCACCTGCTCACCGGCGAGGTGCACCTGTACGAGCAGGGCCGCAACTTCACCCGCCAGGACTCGACCATCTTCGCCTCGATCGACGACCCGGCCCTGGCCGCGCGCATCGGCGAGAACATGCTGGCCGAACTGCGCGAAGAGCTCGAACTGGTCGAAGGCGCCTCGCACCCGTTCGACAAGGACAAATACCTGGCCGGCGAACAGACCCCGGTGTTCTTCGGCTCGGCGGTCAACAACTTCGGCGTGCAGCTGCTGCTGGACTTCTTCGTCGAGCACGCGCCCGCGCCCAAGCCGCGCGAGACCACCGGCCGCGAGATCCAGCCGACCGAAGACAAGCTCACCGGCTTCGTGTTCAAGATCCAGGCCAACATGGACCCGCAGCACCGCGACCGGGTCGCGTTCATGCGCATCTGCTCGGGCAAGTTCAGCGCCGGCATGAAGGCCTTCCACGCGCGCACCGGCAAGGAGATCAAGCTGGCCAACGCGCTGACCTTCATGGCCAGCGACCGCGAGATCGCCGAGAGCGCTTACCCCGGCGACGTCATCGGCATCCACAACCACGGCACCATCTCGATCGGCGACAGCTTCAGCGAAGGCGAGAACCTGTCGTTCACCGGCATCCCCAACTTCGCTCCGGAACTGTTCCGCCGCGCGCGCCTGCGCGACCCGCTCAAGCTCAAGCAGCTGCAGAAGGGCCTGGCGCAGTTGTCGGAAGAAGGCGCGACCCAGTTCTTCCGCCCGCTGATGAGCAACGACCTGATCCTCGGCGCGGTCGGCGTGCTGCAGTTCGACGTGGTCGCCTATCGGCTGAAGGACGAGTACGGCGTCGACGCCAGCTTCGAGCAGGTCAGCGTCGCCACCGCGCGCTGGATCCGCTGCGCCGATGCCAGGAAGCTCGAAGAATTCCGCGAGAAGAACGCGATGAACCTGGCCGTGGACGCGGCCGGCGAACTGGTCTACCTGGCGCCGACCCGGGTCAACCTGCAGCTGGCGCAGGAACGCTCGCCGGGCGTGCAGTTCCTGGCCACGCGCGAGCACGCCCACGCGGTCGCGCTCGACTGAGGCCGATGTCGCGCCTGCGCCAATGGTGGCTGTACCTGTTGAGCAAGCGCAGCGAAGTCGCCGCGCTCGACTACAAGGACGCTTACATGGGCAAGGTGATCATGGACATCCATCGCCTGCGCAGCGACAAGGCGCAGGCGCGGGTGCCGCTGCGCGCGCTGCAGCCGATCCACCGCATCGACCGCGAATCGGCATTGCAGGCCACCCGCGCGCGGGCGCAGGCGCTGGCCGCGCGCCGCGACGAACTGCTCGCGCGCGGCGCGCTCGACCTGGCCGCGCTGAACGAGATCATCCCCTCGGTCTCGCAGATCAAGGTCGTCGCCGACGGCGCGCGCTGGCTCGCCTTCGAAGGCAACGGCCGCCTGTACGCCATGCGCGAGGCCTTCGGCGAGGACTGCGCGCTGCCGGTGGAAGTGGAGGAATACCGCTTCGCCCAGCCGCACAAGATCCAGCGCCGGCTGCGGCGGATCCGCCGGCTCAATGCGCTGGAGTAAGCCCGCCGCCGCGGCCGGATCGCGCCGCGCCTGCGCGATCGCCCTGTAGGAGCGGCGCAAGCCGCGACGGCGGAGCTACCGCTCGCGTCGAAGCCTCCGCCGTAGCCCGACTGTCGCGGTCGCAGCTCGCGCAGCTCCTACAGTGGGCGATCGCCGCAATCCGAAGCCAGCGCCGATACGACCCGGCCCGGGGGCCTGGGCTCGCCGCTGTTCGCACCGGTGTTGCTGCCGTTCGCGCTGCTGCACCGGGATCGCGCCCGGACGCCGTTCCTGTCGAACCTGGCCGGGCTCGCCACCGCCACCGCCAGCGTGTTCATGGACGCCGCAGTGCCCGCCGACGGGTGAATCCGCGACGCCGCGCACTTAACCCCAGCGGTCGATTCGCCGCGGCAGTGAGCATTTGCTCCACGGCGCGCTAGGATGCTCGAACCATGACCGCCGCCCACGCCCCCGCACACGGCGACCACTCGATCCGCGAGGAAATCGCCAACGCCCTCACCCACGGTCTCGGCGCCACCGCCGCGCTGGCCGGCGGGTCGGTGATGATCACCCTGGCCGCGCTGTACGGCGACGCCTGGCAATTGGGCAGCGCGATCGTGTTCGGCGTCAGCCTGTTGCTGCTGTATATCGCCTCCACGCTCTATCACGCGATCCAGCACCCCATCGCCAAGGGCCGGCTGAAGGTGTTCGACCATTGCGCGATCTACCTGCTGATCGCCGGCACCTACACCCCGTTCACCCTGATCGGCCTGCGCGGGCCGTGGGGCTGGGGCCTGTTCGCGGCGATCTGGGCGCTGGCGCTGGCCGGGATCGTGTTCAAGCTGTTCTACACCGGCCGCTTCAAGCTGCTGTCCACCGCGATCTACATCGCGATGGGCTGGCTGGTGATCGTGGCGGCCAAGCCGCTGCTGGCCGCGCTCGATGCCTGGACGCTCGGCTGGCTGCTCGCCGGCGGCCTGTGCTACACCCTGGGCACGGTGTTCTACCACCGCCCTTCGCTGAAGTATTCGCACGCGATCTGGCATCTGTTCGTGATCGCCGGCAGCGTCTGCCATTACGTCTCGGTGCTGTCGCAGGTGGTGCCCACGCCCGAGGCGATGACGGCCTGAACGCCGCACGCCGCGTCCACCGCGCGTTCACCCACGCTTTACCGCGCCCTGGCGATGGTGGGGCCACCGTAGCGACCAGGCCCCTGCGCGGGCCGGCCTTTGATGCGGCCGTCCGCCTGCTCTCGCGATGAACTCCGCTTCCGCCCCCTCAGAATCTGCCGTCCCGGACTCCGTCGCCTCCGCGCCGGCGCGCGCCTGGCCGCGCCGGCATCCCTGGCTGAGCGCGCTGGCCCTGTTCGCGCTGGCGCTGGCGGCGCTGATCGCGCTGTGGGACTGGAACTGGTTCAAGGGCCCGATCGAGCGCCAGGTCGAAGCGCGCACCGGGCGCAAGCTGCAGATCGGCGGCAATCTCGACGTCGACCTGGGACGGGTGCCGGTGATCCGCGCCGACGCGCTGAGCTTCGCCAACGCGCCCTGGGCCCAGCAGCCGCTGATGGCCAGCGCGCAGCGGCTGGAACTGGCGATCGAACTGTGGCCGCTGCTCAAGGGCGACATCCGCATCCCCGACATCCGCCTGAGCCAGCCGCGCGTGTACCTGCAAAGCGACCGCGAACACGGCGGCAACTGGGTGTTCGACAGCGGCGGCGGCGGCGAGCTGCCGACGTTCCGGCGCATCTGGATCGACGACGGCCGCCTGGAGTTCCTCGACCCGGCCGACAAGACCGACATCCGCCTGGACATCGCCAGCCGCCAGCCCAGGCGCGAAGACGCCGCGCCGCCGGTCGACGTGGCCGGCAAGGGCCGCTGGAAGAGCAACGCCTTCACCCTCGAAGGCCGCGCCGAGTCGCCGCTGGAATTGCGCGACACGAGCAATCCCTACCGGCTGAACCTGCGCGCCGCCGCCGGCGCCACCCGCGCCCACGCCCGCGGCGAACTGGTCGACCCGTTCCACCTGCGCAACTTCGATCTGCAGTTCGCGCTCAGCGGCAAGAACCTCGCCGATCTGTATCCGCTGATCGGCGTGGCGATCCCGCCGACGCCGCCGTACGCGCTCGACGGCCGCCTGCGCCGCAGCGATGCGCTGTGGCGCTACGACGGCTTCACCGGCAAGGTCGGCGACAGCGACCTGGCCGGCAACGCCAGCGTCGACGTCGCCGGCAAGCGCCCGTACCTGCGCGCCGACCTGGTCTCCAAGCGCCTGGACTTCGACGACCTCGCCGGCTTCGTCGGCGCCGCGCCCGAGCAGGGCCGCGGCGAAAGCACCAATCCCGAACTGGCCGCGCAGCACGCGCGCCAGGACGCCAGCGCGCGGCTGCTGCCGGACACGCCGTACCATCTGGAAAAGCTGCGCTCGATGGACGCCGACGTGAAGCTCAAGGCCGCGCGCATCGAAGCGCCGGGCTGGCCGCTGGACGACATGCAGGCGCGGCTGCTGCTCGAAGACGGCCTGCTCAAGCTCGATCCGCTGAACTTCGGCGTCGCCGACGGCGACATCCGCGCCACCGTCGCCATGGACGCGCGCGCCGCGACCCTGCGCACCCGCGCCGACATCCGCGCCCAGCGCCTGACCCTGGCCAAGCTGATGCCGACGGTGAAGCTGGGCCAGGACGCGATCGGCAAGGTCGGCGGCCGCATCGCGCTCAGCGGCAGCGGCAACTCCATCGCCAAGATGCTCGGCGGCAGCGACGGCAGCGTCGCCGTCGGCATGGGCCAGGGCCAGATCAGCAACCTGCTGATGGAATTCACCGGCATCGACGTGGCCGAAATCCTCAAGTTCAAGCTGGTCGGCGACCACAAGATCCCGATCCGCTGCGGCTTCGGCGATTTCGCGGTGCGCGACGGCGTGATGACGGCCAAGGCGCTGGCCTTCGACACCAGCGATACCGTGCTGATCGGCAGCGGCACGATCGACCTGAACCAGGAAAAACTCGACCTGACCATCCGCCCGCGGCCCAAGGACCGCAGCCTGCTGGCGCTGCGCACGCCGCTGCTGGTGAACGGCACGTTCAAGAACCCCAACGCGCGCCCCGACTACAAGCGCCTGGGCCTGCGCGGCGCGGCGGCGCTGGCGCTCGGCGCGATCGCGCCGCCCGCGGCGTTGCTGGCGACGCTGGAGTTGGGCCCGGGCAAGGACACCGGTTGCGCGCAGCATGTGGTGAATTGAGCGGCGGGCGAGGCCTTCGGGGAAACCGGCTTTCGTCGCAACCGATGTGTCGCGGTCGCGGCTTGCGCCGCTCCTACAGGGTCTGCGGCCAGTTTCGTATCCGGCTGCAGGAGCGGCGCAAGCCGCGACCGCGCCGATACGACAACGACGCCACGCCACGACGCCCTGCTGCCGGCCGCTGCGCTCTCTACCCCGCTGCCATCCCCGCGAAGGCGGGGATCCAAAGGCTTCAGCGCCATGCCTCGATAAAGCCCTGGATGCCCGCCTTCGCGGGCATGACGGTAGGTGGGTTTCGCGGCGATTCTCCCCAGCCGTCATCCCCGCGAAGGCGGGGATCCAGAGACTTCAGAGTCCTGCCTCGATAAAGCCCCTGGATGCCCGCCTTCGCGGGCATGACGGTAGATAGGTCTCGCTCCCGATCCGGCTACGACGCAACCGCCCGAGCTCAACTGGCGCCCGACCTCAACTGGCGCGACCTCAACTGGCGATATAGCGCTGCAACTGATCCAGCTCCACCCGCTGATCCTCGATCACCGCCTTGACCAGATCGCCGATCGAGACCACGCCGACCACCTGCCCGCCTTCCAGCACCGGCAGATGGCGGATGCGCCGATCGGTGACCAGTTGCATGCAGTGTTCGGCGGAGTCGCCCAGATTCACGCTGATCACCTGCGCGGTCATGATGTCGCGCACCGGCGTGTCCGCCGACGAGCGCCCCTGCAGCACGATCTTGCGCGCGTAATCGCGCTCGGACAGGATCCCGGCCAGGCGCGCGCCGTCCATCACCAACACCGCGCCGATGCGTTTTTCCGCCATCAGCCGTATCGCGTCGATCACCGGCGCGTCGGGACCGATCGCGAAGACCTCAGCGGTCTTCGCCTCCAACAACTGTCTGACTGTGCGCACGACCGTCTCCTTCCGCGAACGTGGGGAACGTAGAGATCGCTTTCCGGGCCGAGGATACTCCCGCCGCCGGCTGCCAGGTGTCGACGAGATATAAAGGCCGGCGCTTGGATTCCTCGTACAGCCGGCCCAGGTATTCGCCGATCAGGCCCAGCGCGATCAGCTGCACCCCGCCCAGGAACAGGATCACCGCCATCATCGTCGGCCAGCCCTGCACCGGGTCGCCGAACAGCAGCGCCTTGAGCACCACCTTGAGCGCGAAGGCGAACGCCAGCGCCGCGGTGGCCAGGCCCAGATAGGTCGCCAGCCGCAGCGGCGCGGTCGAGAAGCTGGTGATGCCCTCCAGGGCCAGGTTCCACAGCCGCCAGAAGTTGAACTTGCTGCGCCCGGCCACGCGCGCGCCGCGGTGGTAGGGCAGCGCGACGCGGTGGTAGCCGACCCAGCCGAACAGGCCCTTCATGAACCGGTGGCGCTCGCGCAGCTGCCGCAGCGCGGCCAGCGCGCGCGGCGAGAGCAGGCGGAAGTCGCCGGTGTCGGCCGGGATCGGGGTGCGCGAGAGCCGCCCGATCACCCGGTAGAAGGCGTGCGCGGTGGAGCGCTTGAGCCAGCCCTCGCCTTCGCGCTCCAGGCGGGTGCCGTAGACGTCGTCGAAGCCTTCGCGCCACTTGGCCACGAACTGCGGGATCAGCTCCGGCGGATCCTGGCCGTCGGCGTCGAGGATCAGCGCCGCGCCGGTCTCGACCAAGTCCAGGCCGGCGGTCAGCGCCGCCTCCTTGCCGAAATTGCGCGACAGCCGCAGCAGCCCCACCCGCGGATCGGCCGCGGCGAAGGACTGCAGGATGCTCCAGGTGGCGTCGCCGCTGCCGTCGTCGACGTACAGCACCTGGCCGTCGACGCCGTCGGCGGCCAGCGCGTCCAGCGCCGCGGCGATGCGCGGCTGCAGCAGCGGCAGGCTCTGCGCCTCGTCGAAGGCGGCCAAAACGACGGTGACGCGTTCGCGGTCCATGCCGCGAATAGTAGCGGCGGCGGCGGTCGCGGGCACGGCCGCGGCGGCCTCATTCGATCTGCTTGAGATAGCCGTCGCCGCCGATGTTGCGCATCTGCCGCTGGATCGCCGCCGCGCGCCGCTGCACGTACGGCCCCGGCTTGGCGATGCTGTAGCGCTTGGGATTGGGCAGCACCGCGGCCATGCGCGCGGCCTCGCCGGGGCCGAGCCGGCCGGCGTCCTTGCCGAAATACGTGCGCGCGGCGGCCTGCGCGCCGTACACGCCGTCGCCGAACTCGGCGATGTTGGCGTAGACCTCCATGATCCGGTGCTTCGGCCACAGCGTCTCGATCAGCAGCGTGTACCAGGCCTCCAGGCCCTTGCGCGCCCAGCTGCGCCCGCCCCACAGGAACAGGTTCTTGGCGGTCTGCTGGCTGATCGTGCTGCCGCCGCGGACATTGCGCCCGCGCTCGTTGTTCTTGCGCGCCTTCTCGATCGCGGCCAGGTCGAAGCCGTAGTGATCGGCGAATTTCTGGTCCTCGGACGCCACCAGCGCCACCGGCAGGTCGGCGGAGATCTCGTCCAGGTCGCGCCAGTCGTGGGCCAGGCGGAAGCCGAAATCGCCCTCGCCCCAGGCCTCGAACTGGCGGATCAGCATGAACGCCGAGAACGGCGGGTCGATGAAGCGCAGCGCCGCCACCTGCAGGGTCGAGGCCAGCGCGAACAGGAACGGCAGCGCGATCAGCCAGCGCAGCCAGCGCCGCGCGCGGCGCGGCGGCGGCGCGGCGGCAGCGGCCGGCGCGGCGGGG
>NZ_LXSD01000280.1:0-11979 GCF_017168095.1 Lysobacter enzymogenes
CGGCGCCACCGCCGCGGCGCCCGCACCGGCGCCGGAGCCGGTCGAGTTCCGCTGCGTCAACGGCCTGCGCGTGCGCAAGCAAGGCAGCAGCTACTCCAGCGACGGCCGCTGCTGAGCGCGCGGCCGCCGCCATGACGCGGTCGCGCCTTTGAGCTAGCGTAGGCGCCCTGTTCTCCGCTTCATCCGGATCGCCGCTTCGATGCGCATCGCCGACGCCAGCTACGGTTCCAACGAAGACGGCCTGATCTGGGGCTACCGCTTCGTCCCGGGCCAGCCGGCGCAGCCGATCAGCACCGACACGGTCGCCGCGTTCCTGTCCGCGCCCGCCGACGGCGACGGCGGCGGCGGGTTCCTGTGGCTGCACTTCTCGCTGTCCAACACCGGCAGCGAGCGCTACCTGCGCCGCGCCCTGCGGATGCCCGACGCGTTCTACGACAGCCTGCGCAGCGAGGTCGGCTCGACCCGGCTGGAGCTGGACGACAACGCCCTGATCGCGGTCGTCCACGACGTGCTGTTCGACTCCAGCTTCGACGCCTCGGAAGTCGGCACCACCACCTTGTGCATCGGCCCGCGCCTGTTGGTGAGCGCGCGCCTGCGGCCGCTGCGCTCGGTCGACCAGCTGCGCGCGGCGGTGCGCGCGGGCCAGGCGTTCCGCTCGCCGGTGGAGCTGCTCGCGCATCTGCTGCGCGACCAGGCCAGCGTGCTCGGCGAGATCCTGCGCAAGTGCACCCAGCAGGTCGACCGCATCGAGGACCGCCTGCTCGACAACCGCATCGCCAGCGACCGCACCCAGCTGGGCTCGCTGCGCCGCAGCCTGGTGCGGCTGCAGCGGCTGCTCGCGCCGGAGCCGACCGCGCTGTTCCGCCTGCTCAGCCGGCCGCCGGAGTGGATCGGCCGCGACGACATCGGCGACCTGCAACAGGCCGCCGAGGAGTTCTCCACCGCGATCGGCGATTCGGCGGCGCTGGTGGAACGGGTCAAGCTGATCCAGGAAGAGCTGGCCGCGCTGGTCAACGAACAGACCGGGCGGACCTTGTTCGTGCTGACCGTGGTCACCGTGGTGGCGCTGCCGATCAATCTGGTCGCCGGCCTGTTCGGCATGAACGTCGGCGGCATGCCGCTGGCCGGGAACCCGCACGGGTTCTGGGCGGTGGTGCTGGGCCTGTGCGTGCTGACCGGGGTGCTGGCCTACGCCGCGTTCGGCCGGCGCCGCGACTGACATCGCAACCAGAGCGCGGCTGAATGCGCGTCGCGTCCACGCGCTTGGTCGCTGCATCACAAATCCAAACAATTCGCCGCACGCCGCCGGACGGCTTTGCTATAGAGGAACGGCAGCCGCCGGCAGGGCGCAGGCCCGCGTCGGTCCGCTGCGCTGTCGCACCTTCAACCGCACGTCCAACCATATGAGGGACTATATGAAGAAGGCAATCGATATGCCGCTGATCGTCAAGAGCGGCCCGCGTCTGATCGAACCGCTGTCGACCCTGGAAGCCCACGACGTCCAGCCGGAAGTGACTTCCGACGAGCTGGACTTCCTGGAAGCGCACGCCAAGTAAGGGCGCCACAAGCGCGTCCGGCGTCGTCCGCCGGCGCGGCGACGGCACGGAGCCCGCCTCCGTGCCGCCGCATCCGCGGCGCCGCGGCGCGCCGCATCCAGCGCAAGGGAGAGCGCTCCGCATGATTCCTCTGGAACGAGAACGCAGCCTCGAACAGGCCGAACGCGCGCTGCGCGGCTTTCTCGATGCGCAAGGCTGGCGCGCCGAACTGCAGCGCGCCGGCGCGCCGTTCGCGGCGACCATCTGCACGCTCTACGACGAGGCCGACGGGCGCCCGCTCGGCAACGGCTTCGGCAAGGGCGAAGCCGAACCGGCGCGGGTCGGCGCGCTGTTCGAAGCGGTCGAGCATCTGTTCACCGGCAAGGCGCCCGCCGACGCCGAACTGAGCCTGCGCAGCGGCGCCGATTGCCTGGCCGATCCGTTGCTGGCCGCGCTGCCGTTCCGCGCCGCGTTCGCCCAGCAGCCCGAGCGCCGGCTCGCCTGCCGCCGCTATCGCGCCTTCGACCCGCGCGAGCCGGACGCGGCGCTGCCGCTGTTCCTGTCCTACCCCACCTACCTGGACTGGCGCCCGCCGCAGGACGACTTCGATTACGCCGCCGCGCTGCGCTTCGGCTCCAACAACGGCACCGCGATCGGCAGCAGCCTGGAAGAAGCCGCGGTGCACGCGATCGGCGAATTGATCGAGCGCGATGCCTGGTCGCTGTTCCTGGCCGCGCATTACCTCGGCGATCCGGCCGCGCACGGCTACCGCCTGGCGCCGGACGACCTGCCCGCGCCGCTGGCCCGGCGCCTGAGCGAGGCCAGCGCGCAATTGCAGCGCGAGATCCTGCTGATCGACGCGCGCAGCGACCTCGGCGTGCCCTGCTTCATCGCCACCGCCGCCGACCTGCGCGACGGCGAGCTGCTGCACCCGTGCGGCTACGGCGCCTCGCTGTATCCCGAACATGCCGCCACCCGCGCGATCACCGAGCTGGTGCAGACGCTGGAACTGCCGCGGCTGCAGCCCCGGCTGAGCGGCTACCCGCAAGCTGTGCTCGGCGCCTTGTCCGCGTATCCGAAGCTGCGCGACTGCGCGGTGTTCGCGATCGACCGCGCGCGCCTGCGCCGCGGCCGCTGGGACTACCCGGTGCCGGCGCCGATGCCGCCGGCCGAGTTGCTGCCGCAGCTGGTCGCGCGCCTGCGCGCGCGCGGCATCGACCTGCATTACGCGATCAACCACGAAGAGCCCGGGCGCTTCTGCGTGGTCAACGTGGTGTCGATGGCGCTGGAGCGCTTCTTCCTGGTGTGCTCGGGCATCGTCATGGCGCCGGGGCAGCGCGGGCGCGAGCTGTTGGCCGGACGCTTGCCGGTGCCCGGCAGCGCGGCGGCGCGCGAGGCCGAGGCGGCTGTGGCCTGAGTCCGTCGCCGCCGACCGCGCCCGCTTGGGCGCGGCGCGGTTTCGCGGTCGCGTGGCTAACTCAATCGTCCCGGCGCAACAGGCTCGGAGCGCTGCGATCCGTAGCGGACGCTTCAACGCGCGGTACCGTTCCGGCGAAGCGGCTTGCTCGTATTCGCTGATGGCGCAGATCGAATAGACGCGGCAGTCGGCTCAACGCGGAAACTCGATGACCGAACTCGCCTCGGGCAATTCGTTGCGGCGCTCGGCCGCGAGCCCGTAGGCGCGCGGCTGCCACGGCCGCTCTCCCAGCCCTCTCGCCGCGGGGTAACGACCGATCAGGCGGAAGCCGTCGAAGCCGTAGCCGACGCCTTCGCCGAGCAGCGGCGCCGCCGCGTCGGCGACGTGGAAATGCAGGTGCGGGCCGGTCGAGTCGCCGGTGAAGCCGAGTTCGCCGAGCGGCTGGCCGCGGCGCACGCGCTGGCCCTGCGTCACTTTCACGCTGCCCGGCCGCAGGTGCTCGTAGACCGCGTAACGGCCGTCGCCGAGCGCCAGCGACACGTAGTTGCCGGCGGCGCGGTCGAACTCGTTGCGGGTCTGCTGCGACACCCGCTCGTTCTCGGCGACGCCGTCGCGCGCCGCGGCGATGGTGCCGTCGGCCACCGCCAGCACCGGCTCGCCGTAACCCAGCGCGTTGGCGGCGATGTCGGCGTCGCCGCGGGCGGTGCGCCCTTGCGCGTCGACGCGGACGAAGTCGATGGCGTAGCGTCCCGGCAGGCGCGCGCGGCCGTCGAGGGTGTAGAACACCCGCCGGTGTCCGCGCGGCCACTGCGGCGCATAGATCGCCGCCCACGGCCCGCCGCGCAGCGGCGGCGCCAGTTGCAGCGCCGGCGCCGGGCGCGGAACCACCTGCGCGCCTTCGACCTGCCCCGGCTCGGCGCCGGGCACGGAGAATTCGACCTTGTGCCGCAACGCGCGCGGCGCGGCCGCAGGCAGATCCAGTTCCAGATACAGCACCGCGCGCTCGCCCGGCCGCAGCGCGCCGTCGAGCGCCGCGTTCTGCGCGCCGATCACCCGGCCGCGCGCGGCCAAGGCCTCGCCGCGCCACGCCTCCAGCGCCGCGCCGCTGTCGGCGTCGAGCACGCTGAGCCCGTCCAGGCGCAGCGGCGCCGCGCCGAAGTTGGTCAGGTGCAGTTCGTACAGCAGGCGCTCGCGGCCTTCGACCGCGACCGGCGCGGGCGCTTGCGGCACGGCCAGATCGAGCGTGTCCGCGGGCGCGGCGGAGGCGCCGCCGCAGGCGAAGGCGGCGAGGACGAGAGCGGACGCGAACAGGCGGCGCATGCGGCGGTTCCGGGCCGGAGGAAGCGGGATCGGGAGCGGCTCGGCGAAGACGCGAACCGAGCGCGCAGCTTCGGCCACGCCGGCCGCCGCGTCCCCTGCCGTTTGTCATCAACCCCGGCTGCGATGCACCGGTCGCGAGGCGAGCGCGAACGTGCGGCCCGAAGCGCGAAGCAGCGGGAGTGCGATGGCCCTGGCGTTGCCGAGCGGCGACGCGACCGGATGCGCGCGGACCGTCGCCTGTCCGTCGTTGCGGCCTCGTCGCGGCGGCGATGTCCTGGAAACGCGAACAGGTGTGGATTCCGGCCGCGGGTTTCGGTGCTTGCGTTCGCATCGCCAGTGGAGAATCATCCTGCTCCCGCGGCCAAGGAGGCCGCTTGCCCGCCCTGCCAAGACATGGACCGTCGCCTTCTGCGCGCCCCGCGCCGCCCGCTCCCACCTGTATTCGCCGCGCTGCTGGCGACGGCGCTGGCCGCCTGTTCGAGCTCGGTGCCCGAACGCCAGGTCCGCGAAGACTTCGCCACCCTGCAGCAGACCGGCGCGATTCCGGCCAAGGCGCGGCTGGAACGCATCGAGCTCCAGCGCGGCGGCGGCGACGGCGCCGACATCGAAGTGTATTTCTGCCTGCCGGCCGACGACGGCCCGACCCGCGGCTGCGAACCGCGCAATGCCGGGTTGTCCTACCAGAAGCTCGGGGGGCGCTGGCAGTTGTTTTCGGTGGAGGCGGAGCAGTTGGTGCAGTGAGCGTGGCGTGGCGGCTTGGGGCTTGCGAAATGTGCGCGAGCGCCGAACGCTCCCGTCGCCGCGAGATCACGCACGGACGCCGAATTCTCCAACCGTCATTCCCGCGCAAGCGGTCTCTGTGTTACTTCGGCAAAGCCGAACATCCATGGCTGCATCGAGTCATGACGCTGAAGTCTCTGGATCCCCGCTTTCGCGGGGATGACGATCTGGAAGAGACGGGACGAAACCTACCTGCCGTCATTCCCGCGAAGGCGGGCTCTGTTTTACTTCGGCGAAGCCGAACATCCAGGGCTGCATCGAGGCATGACGCTGAAGTCTCTGGATCCCCGCCTTCGCGGGGATGACGGCTTGAGAGAGACACCGCGAAACCTACCTGCCGTCATTCCCGCGAAGGCGAAGCCGAACATCCAGGGCTTTATCGCGACATGACTCTGAAGTCTCTGGATCCCCGCCTTCGCGGGGATGACGATCAAGAAGAGACGCGACGAAACCTACCTACCGTCATTCCCGCGAAGGCGGGCTCTGTTTTACTTCGGCGAAGCCGAACATCCAGGGCTTCATCCAAGCCGAACATTCAGGCCGTTGCGCTTGCCCGCCCTCGCCCTCACCTTCCCCATCGCCCGCCGCACCCGACCGCGCCAGCCACGCCTCGTTCTTCCCCGGCCGGCGCAGCTTGTCCAGGTAGTAGTACACCACCGGCGTCGTCAGCAAGGTCAGCACCTGGCTGGCCATCAGACCGCCGATGATCGCCACGCCCAGCGGCTGGCGCAGTTCGGCGCCTTCGCCGAAGCCGATCGCCAGCGGCAGCGCGCCCAGGGCGGCGGCCAGGGTGGTCATCAGGATCGGCCGGAAGCGCAGCATCGAGGCCTCGTAGATCGCCTCGCGCGCGCCGATCCCGCGCGAACGCTCGGCCTGCAGGGCGAAGTCGATGATCAGGATCGCGTTCTTCTTGACGATGCCGATCAGCAGCACCAGCCCGATCAGCGCGATCACCGAGAACTCCATGCGCAGCAGCATCAGCGCCAGCACCGCGCCGATTCCGGCCGAGGGCAGCGTCGACAGCACGGTCAGCGGATGAATCAGGCTTTCGTAGAGGATGCCCAGCACGATGTAGATCGCCACGATCGCCGCCAGGATCAGCAGCGGCTGGCTCTTGGTCGTGTCCTGGAAGGCCTTGGCGGTGCCCTGGAAACTGCCGTGCACGTTGGCCGGCAGGCCGATCTGCGCCTGCGCGCGCGCGATCGCGTCCTGGGCGTCGCTGAGCGAGCGGTTCGGGGCGAGGTTGAACGAAATGGTGGTCGCCAGCTGCGCATCCTGATGATTGATCGAGGTCGGCGCGGCCGCGTCGGCGAAGCGCGCGATCGCCGCCAGCGGCACCATCTGCCGCGGGCTCTGGGTCAGCGCGCTGCCCTGCGAGGCGCCGCGCACCGGCGAGGCGGTCGGCCCCGATTGGGCCTGGCCCACGGCCGGCGTCGCTTGCGCCGGCACGTACAGATCATTGAGCGCGGACGGATCGCGCGCGTAGACCGGGTCGACCTCCTGGATCACGTGGTACTGGTTGAGGTTCTTGTAGATGGTCGAGACCTGGCGCTGGCCGAACGCATCGTAGAGCGCGTTGTCGATATCGACCGGGGCGATGCCCAGGCGCGAGGCGCTGGAGCGGTCGATGGTGACGTAGCTTTCGACCCCGTGCGGCTGGGTGTCGGAATCCACGTCGGTCAGTTCCGGCTGTTGCTTCATCGCCGCGGTCAGCGTGTCGGCCCAGCGCCGCAGGTCGTCGCTGCTGTCGCTCTTGAGCGTGTATTGATAGGTCGAATTGCTCTGCCGCCCGCCCAGGCGCACGTCCTGGACCGGGTTGAGGAACAAGGTCGCGCCGCTGATGCGCATCAGCTTCGGCCGCAGCCGCGCGATCACCTGCTCGCTGCTGTCGCGGCGCTGCGGCTTGGGCTTGAGGGTCACGAACACGAAGCCGCCGCCGGCGCGCGAGCCGCCGGTGAAGCCGACCACGGTGGCCACCGCCGGATCGTGGCGCACCACCTCGACGATCTCCTGCAGCTTGCCCTGCATGGCCTGGAAGGAAATGCTCTGGTCCGCGCGCAGGCCGCCGGTCATCTGGCCGGTGTCCTGTTCGGGAAAGAAGCCCTTGGGAATCTTGACGAACAGCCACGCGTTGAGGACGACGGTCAGCGCCAGCAAGGCCAGCATCAGCCCGGCGTGGTCGAGCGCCCAGCGCAGGCTGGCGCCGTAGGTCCGGCGCAGCCGCTCCAGGCCGCGCTCGAGCCACGCGCCGATCCGGCCCGGCGGTTGTTCCTGCGCGTGCGGGCGCAGCAGCCAGGCGCACATCATCGGCGTGGTGGTCAGCGACACCAGCAGCGAGATCAGCACCGCCGCCGACAAGGTCACCGCGAACTCGCGGAACAGCCGGCCGACGATGCCGCCCATGAACAGCAGCGGGATGAACACCGCCACCAGCGACAGGCTGATCGAGACCACGGTGAAGCCGACCTCGCGCGCGCCCAGCAGCGCGGCCTGGAAGCGCTCCATGCCGCGTTCCAGATGGCGGCTGGTGTTCTCCACCACCACGATCGCATCGTCGACGACGAAGCCGGTGGCGATGGTCAGCGCCATCAGGCTGAGGTTGTTGAGGCTGAAGCCGAGCAGGTACATGACCGCGACCGCGCCGAGGATCGACGCGGTCACCGCCACGCCCGGCACCAGGGTCGCGCGCCAGCTGCGCAGGAACGCGCCGACCACCAGGATCACCAGCACCAGGGCGATGGCCAGGGTGGCGCCGACTTCGTCGAGCGAGGCGCGGATGGTGTTGGTGCGGTCGGAGGCGATCGACAGCTCGATGTCGGCCGGCAATTGCCTGGCCAGGGTCGGCAGCGCCGCGCGCACGCCGTCGACGGTGCGGATGATGTTGGCGCCGGGCTGGCGGCTGATCACCGCCACCACCGCCGGCCGGCCGTTGAACAGGCCCATCGTGTGCACGTCCTCGACGCTGTCGACGACCCGCGCCACATCGCGCAGGCGCACCGCGGCGTTGTCGCGCCAGGCCACCACCAGGTCGCGGAAATCCGCCGCGCTCTGGCCGGTGTCGTTGGTGTAGATCTGCAACGCGCGCGCGCCGTCCTCGACCACGCCCTTGGGCCGGTTGGCGTTGGCCGCCGAGATCGCCGCGCGCACGTCCTCCAGACCGATGCCGTAGCGGTTGAGCGCGTAGGGATTGATCTCCACCCGCACCGCCGGCAGCGAGCCGCCGCCGATCTCGACGTCGCCGACGCCGTCGACCTGCGACAGGGTCTGCTGGACGATGTTGGTCGCCGCCTCGTAGATCTGCCCGGGCGTGCGGCTCGGCGAGGTCATCGCCACGATCATGATCGGCGCGTCGGCCGGGTTGACCTTGCGGTAGCTCGGGTTGCTCCTGAGCGTGGCCGGCAGGTCGCCGCGGGCGGCGTTGATCGCCGCCATCACATCGCGCGCGGCGCCGTCGATGCTGCGGCCGAGGTCGAACTGCAAGGTCACCCGCGCCTGCCCGATCGAGCTTTGCGAGGTCATCTCGGTGACGTCGCTGATCGTGCCCAGGCGCCGCTCCAGCGGCGTGGCCACGTTCGCCGCCATCGTCTCCGGGCTGGCGCCGGGCAGGTTGGCGCTGACCGAGACGGTCGGGAAATCCACCTGCGGCAGCGGCGACACCGGCAGGCTGAAGAACGCCGCGACCCCGCTCAGCGCCAGGCCCACGGTCAGCAGCACCGTGCCGATGGGCCTGCGCACGAACGGCGCCGACAGGTTCATGCCTGCGGGTCCGGTTCCGCGCGCATTGCGGCCGCGCCCTCGCCGGCCGGCGCCGCGCCGCGCTTGCGGCCGAGCCGGTCGAAGGCCAGGTACACCACCGGCGTAGTGAACAGGGTCAGGATCTGGCTCAGGATCAGCCCGCCGAAGATCGCGATGCCCAGCGGCCGGCGCAACTCGGAGCCCTCGCCCCAGCCCAGCATCAGCGGCACCGCGGCGAACAGCGCCGCCAGCGTGGTCATCAGGATCGGCCGGAAGCGCAGCAGCGCCGCCTGCCGGATCGCCGCCATTGGTTCCATGCCCTGCTCGCGCTCGGCGTCGATGGCGAAGTCGATCATCATGATCGCGTTCTTCTTGACGATGCCGATCAGCAGGATGATGCCGATGATGCCGATCACGCCCAGGTCCGAGCCGCTCAGCATCAGCGCCAGCAGCGCGCCGACGCCGGCCGAAGGCAGGGTCGACAGGATCGTCAGCGGATGGATGTAGCTCTCGTAGAGCACGCCGAGCACGATGTAGACGCACACCACCGCGGCCAGGATCAGCCACAGCTCGTTCTGCAGCGAGGCCTCGTAGGCGTTGGCGGCGCCGAGGAAGGACAGGCTCACCCCGGCCGGCAGCTGCGCCTGCTTCGCCGCGGCGCGGATCGCATCGACCGCGCTGCCCAGCGACACGCCCGGCGCGGTGTCGAAGCCGACCGTGGCGGCGGGGAACTGGGCGACGTGGTTCACCTGCAGCGGCGCGGCGCGCTCGCCGATGCTGGCGATCGCCGCCAGCGGCGTCGGCGCGGTCGCGGTCGGCAGGTGCAGGCGGCCGAGGTCGGCCGGGCTCGCGGCCAGGCCCGGCGCGGCTTCCAGGATCACCCGGTATTGCGAGGTCTCGTCGAAGATCGTCGAGACGATGCGCTGGCCGAACGCGCTGTACAGCGCCTCGTCCACGGTCGAGGCGCTGATGTTCATGCGCGCGGCGCTGTCGCGGTCGATCGCCACATAGGCCGAGGCGCCGGTGGCGCCGGCGTCGGTGATCACGTGGCGCAGCTGCGGCAGTTCGCGCAGCTTCGCCGCCAGCGCCTGCGCGCTGCGGTCGACCGCGGCCTGGTCGGAGCCCTGGATCGAGAACCGGTTCTGGGTCGGCCCGGTCTCCGCGTCGATGGTCAGGTCCTGCACCGGCTGCACGTACAGGCTCGCGCCGGGCACCGCCAGCGCGCGCTCGCGCAGGCGCTGCATGATGTCCTCCTGCGACGCGCTGCGTTGGTCCTTGAGCTCGATCAGCATGCGTCCGGCCGACAGCAGCGTGGTGTTGGCGCCGTCCACGCCGATGTAGGAACTCAGCGAGGCCACGTCCGGATCGGCCAGCAGCGCCTTGGCCACCGCCTGCTGCGCGCGCGCCATGCCGGCGTAGGACACCTCGCGGTTGTAGCGCACCTGCGCCTGCAGCTGGCCGGTGTCCTGGACCGGGAACAGGCCCTTGGGAATGACGATGTACAGCGCGACCGTCAGCGCCAGCGTCGCCGCCGCCACCAGCAAGGTCGCGCCCTGCCGCGCCAGTACCCAGTCCAGCGCCACGCCGTAGCGCTCGATGGTGCGGGCGATGAAATCGTCGCGCGGGCCGTGTTCGTCGTGGCCCTGCGGCTTGATCCAGCGCGCCGCCAGCATCGGCGTGAGGGTCAGCGACACCACCGCCGAGATCACGATGGTGATGGCCAGGGTGATCGCGAATTCGCGGAACAGCCGCCCGACCACGTCGCCCATGAACAGCAGCGGGATCAGCACCGCGATCAGCGACACGGTCAGCGAGATGATGGTGAAGCCGATCTGGCGCGCGCCCTTGAGCGCGGCCTGGAACGGCGGCTCGCCGCGCTCGATGTAGCGCGAGATGTTCTCGATCATCACGATCGCATCGTCGACCACGAAGCCGGTGGCGATGGTCAGCGCCATCAGGCTGAGGTTGTCGAGGCTGAAGCCGAGCAGGTACATCGCGCCGAAGGTGCCGATCAGCGAAATCGGCACCGCCAGGCTGGCGATCGCCGTGGCCGCGACGCTGCGCAGGAACGCCAGGATCACCGCCACCACCAGCACGATCGCCAGCACCAGCTCGAACTCGACGTCGCGCACCGAGGCGCGGATGCCGGCGGTGCGGTCGCTGAGCACCGCGACCTTGAGCCCGGCCGGCAGGCCCGCCTGCAGGTCCGGCAGGCGTTGCCTGATCGCATCGACGGTGGCGATGACGTTGGCGCCGGGCTGGCGCTGGACGTTGACGATGATCGCCGGGGTCAATCCCGACCACGCGCCCAGGCGCACGTTCTCGGCGCTTTCGACCACCTTGGCCACGTCGCGCAGGCGGATCGGCGCGCCGTCGCGCCAGGCCACGATCAGTTCCTGGTACTGCTCGGCGCTGGCGAGCTGGTCGTTGGCGTCGATGGCGTAGGAGCGGCTGGGCCCGTCGAAGCTGCCCTTGGCGCCGCTGGCGTTGCCGTTGGCGATGACCGTGCGCAGGCTGTCGATGCCCAGGCCGTAGGAGGCCAGCAACTGCGGATCGGCCTGGATCCGCACCGCCGGCCGGTTGCCGCCGCTGAGCGAGACCAGGCCGACGCCGCCGACCTGCGAGATGCCCTGGGCCAGGCGCGTATTGACCAGGTCCTGCACCTTGGTCAGCGCCAGCGTGTCGGAGGTCACCGCGAGCGTCAGCACCGGCGCGTCGGCCGGATTGACCTTGGCGTAGACCGGCGGCGCCGGCAGGTCGGCCGGCAGCAGGTTGCCGCCGGCGTTGATCGCCGCCTGCACTTCCTGCTCGGCCACGTCCAGGGTCTGGTCGAGGTCGAACTGCAAGGTGATGACCGAGGCGCCGGCGGCGCTGGTCGAACTCATCCGGCGCAGGCCCGACATCTGCCCGAACTGGCGCTCCAGCGGCGCGGTCACGGTGTGCGCCATCACTTCCGGGCTGGCGCCGGGATAGGCGGTCTGCACCTGGATGGTCGGGTAGTCGACTTCCGGCAGCGCCGACAGCGGCAGCAAACGGAAGCCGGCCAGGCCCGCGAGCACGATCGCCGCCATCAGCAGCGAGGTCGCGACCGGGCGCAGGATGAAGGGCCGCGAGGGATTCATGGCGCGCGGCTGCGCTGGCCTTCGCCGCCGTCGCCAGCGCCTTGCCCGCCCTGCCCGCGCGCGCCGCGGC
>NZ_LXSD01000281.1:0-2508 GCF_017168095.1 Lysobacter enzymogenes
GCCGCGCTCCGCCGTCGACGCGCCGCCGGGCGCGCGGCCACCGGCGCGCACGCCGCCGCGCGGCGAGGCAGGAGCGCAGCATGTCCGCATACGAGCCCCCTTATTCCCACGTCGGCGAAGCGTCTCCCCCGACGCTGGAGTCGCCGGACGAAGAGGTCGGCCCGCTGTCGCAGTTCCGCCACGGCGCCCAGGACCGGCGCCTGCTGGAGCTGGCCCGACTGGACGCGGGCCTGGCCGCCAACGCCGACTTCGACGACAAGCCCTGGGGGCTGCTGTACCGCGCCCTGGTCGATTCGATCGGGCTGTCGCCGGATGATTTCCAGCTCGCCTACCCCAGCGCGCCGTGGGACTGGCCGTGCCCGCAGGAAGGCTTCATCCACGCCGCCCAGTACGACTTCTGCGCCACCGCGCCGCAGTGGAGCGCGATCGGCGCCTACGTCTCCAGCGGCGACACCGTGCACCAGGCCTATCAGCAGTTCCTCAACACCGCGCTGGCGCAGACCGACTACCGCAGCCTGCGCCAGCACCTCAACGACGCCGACGACGCGCTGACCACGGCGACCAACCAGTACACCCTGGCCACCACCTCGGCCGCCTCGGCCTATGCGGCCCAGGTCGAGGACAACCAGCCCAGCTTCACCCAGTGGCTCGGCAGCGCGCGCGGCCACGGCCACCAGAGCCGGATCGTCGCCGCGCAGGTGGCGATGAACCGGGCCCAGGCGCACTACGCCGCGCTGGTGGCGCAGTGCCAGTCGCCGGAACTGGGCCAGGCGCAGCGCCGCTGCGGCGACGAGCGCTTCCACGTGCGCCTGTCCGACCTCAACCTGATCCGCATGCCCAAGGTGCCGGACTGGCGCCTGGCCCAGAGCAGCGACGACTGGGTCGCCCAGGTCGAAGCCGGCCGCGGCCCGGCCGGGGTCACCCTGGGCTTCAGCAATCGCGAGGCGCCGTACGACTTCGCCCAGACCTGGGCCGGCCGCCGCGGCCGCATCCGCCAGCTGTTCTGGCAGGTGCGCATCAACGGCCGCTGGGAGCGCATCGACGAATTCGAATTCGACAACAAGCTCGAGCTGTCGCTGGACTTCCAGGCGGTGGACACCATCGCCATCCGCCCGGGCGAGTGGTTCGACGGCGACTTCGCCCGTTCGATGATCGACGGGCCGTTCATGCCCGGCTACAGCGCCTTCGGCGGCGACAGCGTGGAGACCCGCGGCCAGCCGGTGTTCGGCGAGCGCGGCTTCTTCGGCCTGATCAAGAGCGGGCTGTGCGTGGGCTACCGGCCCTCGTTCGCGATCCGCACCACCACCTCGACCTTCCGCCGCTTCGTCGATCCGTTCAAGGCCGCCACCGCGCTGCGCGTCGGCCCGTTCGTGTTCGAGGCCGAAGGCGGCAGCCTCGCCGCCGGCTGGAAGGCCGACCCGGCGACCCAGACCTTCACCGGCGCCAGCACCTCGCGCAGCCCGCTGATCCTCGGCGCTACGGTGGCCGAACTGCCCAACGCGGCCGGCTGAGCGCCGCGGCGAAACCACCCCGCCGGCATCGGGCCGGCGGCAGCAGCAAGCATCGGCCCGCCCGGCCAGCGACCCCAGCGCGAACCGGGCACAGCATCCGCGGCGGATCGCCCAGCGACGCGACCGCCGCCCGGGCCGATGGGGAACCGGCTTGCAGGAGCCGGTTCCGGCGATCCGGCCGGTGCGCGCCTGTCAGGGGGCGGGCGCGCACCGGTCGGGGCTTGCGTTGTCGGGGCGCGGCGGGCGCTGGAGTCGCGAGCGTCGTCGCTGCATGGGCGGGGACTGCGCCGTCGGAGCCGAAAGCGTCGGGCCTGAAGGCCCTCCCACAAAAAAGCATCGGGCCTGAAGGTTTTCTCACAAGAGGCGGCTTTTGTGGGAGGGCCTTCAGGCCCGACGCTTTCGTCTCCGCTCGCCGCGCCGCCTCAACGCAACTGCGCCACCGCGATCACCAGCCACGCCACCGCCGCGACCGCGGCCATGATCCCGGCATCGAGGTCGCGCTCGCGCCAGGCGCGCCAGCCCACCACCGCCAGGCACGGCACGCCGGCCGCGACCACGCCCGCGCCGAACCAGCGCGCGCCGGGCTCCTTCTGGCCCGAGCCGAGCAGATAGCCGAACACGTCCATCGCCCACATCGGCAGCGAGAACACCCACGCCGTCAGCGGCGCCAGCACCAGGATGGTGAAGAACGCCAGCACCAGCGCCTTGAGCAGGGCGAAGCGCGTGGGCACGCGCATGTTCCAGCGATAGCGCTGGTGCGAGCGCCATCTCATGAGCGCGACAACCGGCGCGGGATCGCGACCAGGAACACGTAGCAGGCCACGATGAACGCCATGCCCAGGAAGGTCAGCAGGATTGAGTTGGTCCAGCGGTCCAGCGGCGTCGCCGCGGCCGCGCGCAGGCTGGCGTAATAGCCCTGCGCATGCTGCATCAGCCAGCCGAACGCCAGCGGCGCGGCCAGCGCGGCCAGCGCGCGCACGCGCCCGGGCAGGCGCGC
>NZ_LXSD01000282.1:0-51951 GCF_017168095.1 Lysobacter enzymogenes
GGGCGCGCTCGTGGTCTGCGCGCTCGTGATCGGCGCGCTCGTGATCGGCGCGCGGGCGGCCGCCGCCGCGAGCGCGACCGTCGCGGTCGCCGCGACCGGCTTGACCTTGCTGCCGGGCTTGAGCCGGAACTGGCCTTCGATCACCACCCGCCCGCCTTCGCGCAAGCCGGCGCCGATCATCACCTGGCTGTCGCCGACTTCGCCGGCGACTGTCACCGGCTGCATCTTCACCGTCTGGTCGGGCTGCAGCAGATAGACGTAATCGCCGTCCGGGCTGCGCTGCAGCGCCTGCGCCGGAATCACCAGCCCGCCGGCGACGGTGCGCAGCTTCAGCCGCACATTGACGAACTGCCCCGGCCACAGCGCGCGCGGATCGTTGCCGAACAGCGAGCGCAGCTTGAAAGTGCCGGTGGCCGGGTCGACCGCGTTGTCGATCACATCGAGGCTGCCGCCGGCGGCGACGGTGTGCGCGTCGACCCGGTCCAGCGCTTCGACTTCCAGCGGCGCGCCGGCTTGGGTGGCGCGGTACACGCTGTCCAGGTTCTGCTCGGGCAGATTGAAGGCGACGTAGATCGGCCGCACCTGGGTGATGGTGACCAGGTTGGTGCTGGTGGTGACGACGTTGCCCGGATCGACGCCGCGCAGGCCGGCGATGCCGTCGATCGGCGCCAGCACCCGGGTGTAGTCCAGTTGCACCCGCGCGTTGTGGATCGCCGCTTCGTCGGCGGCGACCAGGGCCTCGGCCTGGGCGACCGCGTTGCGCTGGGTGTCGAGGTCGAGCTTGGACACGTACTGTCGGTAATGCGCGTCCGAGGAGCGCAGGTAGTTGCTGCGCGCAGTGGCCAGCGCGGCCTGGTCCTGGCGCAGCTTGGCCATCGCTTCATCGAAGCCGGCCTGGGCGTTGCGCGGGTCGAGCTGGGCCAGCAGATCGCCGCGCTTGACCTCCTGGCCTTCCTTGAAGTGCAGCTCGACCAGGCGCACGCCGCCGATCTGCGGATTGACGGTGACGCTGTTGCGCGCCTGCACCGTGCCTTGCGCGATCAGGTACAGCGGCACGTCCTGGCGCGCGACCGGCGCCAGCGCGACCGGCACCGGCGCGTCCGCGCCCACGCCCGCGGCGCCGGGCCCCTCGCCTTCGTCCTTGTTCTGGCCGGTATCGGCCGGCGCCTGGCTCAGCGCCGCCAAGCCGGCGCCGCCCAACGCCAGCGCCGCGACGGCGACCAGCGCGATCTTGCGAAAACGCGACATGCAACACTCCTGGAATGCGTGGGGCGGGCGCAGCGCGCCCAACGTGGATCGAGCTTCGGATCGGGTCTTCTTAGCGAGGCCTTGCTACAACACATCGACGCCCGCAGCGGGCGGTTCGGAGAATCCGGACGGACTTGGTAAAACCCTCGTCGCGGACGCATTCGACGCAACAGCGCTTCATGCCGGACTCCCGGCCGCCGCCGCGGCCCGCGCTGCGCGCCTGAGCGCGCGCCGCTCGCGCCGCGCGGCCTTGCGCAGCGAACGGTCGTGGTGCCACAGATAGATCGCCGGCGTGCTCAGCAAGGTCAGCAACTGCGACACCAGCAAGCCGCCGACGATGGCGATGCCCAGCGGCTGGCGCATCTCCGCGCCGACGCCGAAACCGATCGCCAGCGGCAGCGCCGCGCCGATCGCCGCCAGCGTGGTCATCAGGATCGGGCGGAAGCGCACCAGCGCCGCCTCGCGGATCGCCTGCGGCGGCGCGAGGCCGCGCTCGCGTTCAGCGGTCAGGGCGAAATCGACCATCAAGATCGCGTTCTTCTTGACGATGCCGATCAGCAGCAGCACCGCGATCACCGTCATCAGGGTCAACGGCGTGTGCGTGACCAGCATCGCCGCGAACGCGCCCAGCGCCGCGGCCGGCAGGGTCGACAGGATCGTCAGCGGATGCAGCAGGCTTTCGTAGAGCACGCCGAGCACGATGTACATCGCCGCCACCGCCGCCAGCAGCAGGATCAGGCCGTTGGACTGCGCCGACTCCAGGCGCTGGCTGTCGCCGTCCAGGCTGAGGCGGATGCCGGCCGGCACGCCGGCCTTGGCGACCGCGCTGCGGATCAACGCCGCGGCGCGGTCGGGAGTGATGTCGCCGGCGAGGTTGTAGCGGATCTTGGCCGATTCGAGCTGGTTGTAATGGCTGACGCTGGCCGGGGCCAGCCGCGGCTCGACCCGTGCCAGCGCCGACAGCGGCACCATCGCCCCGCCGGCGGCGCGCACCCGGGTCTGCAGCAGGCCTTCGACGCTGAGCCGGCCTTCGTCGGACGAGGTCAGCACCACCCAGTACTGGGCGATGTCGGAGTAGATCACCGACACCGTGCGCTGGCCGAACGCGCTGGCCAGGGCCGAATCCACATCGCCCATGCTGACGCCCAGGCGCCCGGCGAGCGCGCGGTCCACCTGCAAGGTCTGCTGCTTGCCGAGCGCGTCGTAGTCGCTGGAGACGTCGCGAAACTGCGGCATCGCCCGCAGCGCCGCCACCGTCTTCAACGCCCACGGCTGCAGTTCGTCGCCGCCCAGGCCGTTGACCAGCTGGAACGAGAACAGGCCGCCGCTGCGGCCTTCGTCGCCGCCGAGCAATTGCAGCGGGCTCAGCGCGACCGACACGCCGGCCAGTTCGCGATAGCGGCGGTCGAGCCGCTCGATCACCTGCTTGAGGCCGTCGCTGCGCTGCCCGGGGCCGGCGCCCTTGGGCTTGAGGTCGACGAACATCGTGCCGGTGCTGCCGACCGCGCCGCCGCCGCTGTCGGCGCCGAGGATCGTGGTGACGTGCAGCACCGCCGGATCGGCGCGCATGATCCCGATCAGGCCTTGCGCGTGCTCGCCCAGGCGCGCCGGCGAGACGTTGGTGTCGGCGCGGAAGGTCGCCTGAAGCATGCCGGTGTCCTCCTCCGGCATGAAGCCGCCGCCGGCGCTCAGCAGCGTGGCCCAGGCCACGGCCAGGGTCGCCAGCAGCAGCAAGGCCGGCTGCCAGCGCATCAGCCGGCGGCGGCCCATCGCCCAGTCGAGCGCGCGCTCGTAGCGCGCGTGCAACGCCTGGTCGAATCGCTGCAGCGCGGCTTCCAGGCGCGAGGGGCGCGGCGGCGGTACCGGTTCGGGCGCGAGAAAACGCGCGCACAGCGCCGGCGTCAAGGTCAGCGAAACCAGCGCCGAGATCACCACCGCCGCGGCCAGCGTCGCGGAGAACTCGCGCAGCAGGACCACCAGTTCGTTGTCGCCGAGCAGCAACGGCGCGAACACCGCGATCAGCGACAGGGTGATCGAGACGATGGTGAAGCCGATCTCGCCGACCGCCGCGGCCGCCGCGCGCGCCGGCGGCAGGCCCAGTTCCATGTGGCGGACGATGTTCTCGATCACCACGATGGCGTCGTCGACGACGAAGCCGATGCACAGCACCAGCGCCACCAGCGACAAGGTGTTGAGCGAATAGCCCAGCGCCCACATCGCCACGAACGCACCGGCCAGCGACAGCGGCACGCTGAGCATCGCGATCAGGGTCGGGCGCAGCCGGCGCAGGAACGCCAGCATGACCGCGGCGACCATCGCCACGCTCAGCAGCAGCGCGATCTCGACCTCGTGCAGGCCCGAGCGCACGGTCTGGGTGAGGTCGAACATCGGCACCACCGCGACATCGGCCGGCAGCGACGCGCGCAGCGCCGGCAGGCGCGCGCGGATCGCCGCGACCGTGGCCACCGCATTGGCGTCGGCGCGCTTGCCGACCTGCAGGGTCACCGCGCGCCGCGCGCCGAACCACGCCGCCTGGTAGCGGTCCTGCTGGCCGCTCTCGACCCGGGCCACGTCGCCCAGCCGCACCGAGGCGCCGTTGCGCACGGCGATCGGCAAATCGGCGAATTCGCGCGGCTCGCGCAGGCCGCTGTCGACCGCCACGCTCATGCGGCTGCGGCCGTCGCCGAGCAGGCCCAGCGGCGAGACCACGTTGGCCGCGACCAATGCATTGGCGACATCGTTGGCGAGCAGGCCCTTGGCCGCCAGCGCGGCGTTGTCCAGTTCGATCCGCACCGCGTGCGGCGCGCCGCCGGACACCTGCACCTGGGCGACGCCGGGAATCTGCGCGATCGCCGGCTTGAGCACGGTGTCGGCGAGGTCGTACAGGCGCTCGGGCGGCTGCGTATCGGACGTCAGCGCCACCATCAGCACCGGAATGGCGTTGGTGTTGGCCTTGAAGTATTGCGGCGGCGCCGGCATGTCGGCCGGCAGGTCCGGGGCGGCGTCGTTGATCGCCGCCTGCACCTCGCGCGCGGCCTTGTCGGCGCTGCGGCCGAACTCGAACGACAGCTGGATCAGCAGCGAGCCTTCGCTGCTTTGCGATTCCATCGAGCGCAGCCCGGCGATGCGGCCGAGCCGGCGCTCCAGCGGCGCGGCCACCGTGGTCGCCATGGTCTGCGCGCTGGCGCCAGGGATCTGCGCCAGCACGGTGACGCCGGGAAAGTCCAGCGATGGCAGCGCGGCCACGCCGAGCAGCGCGTAGGTCCACAAGCCGGCCAGGACCAGGCCGAGGCCGAGCAGCGACAGGCCGATCGGGCGCCGGATCAGCGCCTCGAACACGGCCGCGCCGCCGCGCCGCGCGCGTGCGCGGCGGGCGGCGCGCGGCGAGGCCTCAGCCACCGGCGCTGCCCACCAGTTCCGCCGGCGCGTGTGCGGACATCGCCGGCTCCGGCAGCTTCTGGAAGTAACGCGCCACCAGCCGCGCGTAATACGGATGGGTGCGGTTGAGCTCCTCGTGATTGCCCATGCCGGAGATCCGCCCGCCTTCCAGGAAGTAGATGCAGTCGGCCTGCATCACCGTGGTCAGGCTGTGGGCGACGACGATGTTGGTGCGGCCCTTCATCAGTTCGGCCAGGGCCAGCTTGACCTGGTGCTCGGTCTCGCTGTCCAGCGCCGAGGTGGCCTCGTCGAGGATCAGGATGTCGGGATTGCGCAGGAACATGCGCGCGATCGCGATGCGCTGGCGCTGGCCGCCGGACAGGTTGTTGCCCTGCTCGATCAGCGCGGTGTCCAGCCCTTCGGGCATGCGCTCGATGAAGCCGGCCGCGCCGGCGCGCTCGGCCGCCGCCCACACCATCGCGTCGCTGTACTGCCCGCTCAGGCCGTAGGTGATGTTGTCGCGCACGCTGCCCGGCATCACCGGCGCGCCCTGGGCGACGTAGCCGATGCGGCCGCGCCACGAGGCCAGGCTGAAGCGCTCGATCGGCTCGCCGTCGTACTCGATCGCGCCGCCGCTGGGGCGGTAGAAGCGTTCGATCAGCGACAGGATCGTGGTCTTGCCGTTGCCGCTGGCGCCGACCAAGGCGGTGGTCGTGCCCGGCCGGAAGACCAGATCGATCCCGCGCAGCACCGGCATCTCCTCCCCGCCCGGATAGGCGAAGGACACGTCGCGGAACACCAGGTCGCCGCGCTCGCGCTGCGAGGCGTCGCTGCCCTGCCCGTCGTCTTCGGCCGGCTCCTGCAGCAGCGCGGCGATGCGGGTCGAGGCGCCCTTGGCCTTGTGGAACTCGGCGGTGAAGTGGGTCAGCTGCACGACCGGCGTTGCGACGTTGAGGATGTACAGCACGAACGCGGTCAGGGTGCCGATGGTGATGTCGCCGCGGCTGACCCGGGTGGCGCCGTAGACCAGGATCGCGATCACCGCGGCCATCAGCGCCAGGGTCATCAGCGGTTCGATCCAGACGTTGATCCGCGCCTGGCGCAGCCCGATCCGGCGAATGCCCTCGATCTCCTCGTCGCTGCGCCCGTGCTCGCGCGCCTCGGCGGTGAACGCCTTGACCAGGCGGATCTCCGCGAACACATGGGTGAGGATGCCGCCCAGGCGCGCGGTGCGGTCCTGGGTGCCGCGCGCGAGCCCTTCCAGCAGCATGCCCAGCGGAATCACCAACAGGAACGCCGCGCCGAGGCTGCCGAGCAGCATCAAGGTCAGGCGCAGGTCGAGCAGGAACAGCACGGTGACCGAACCGGCCAGCAGCAGCGCGCTGGTCAGCAGGTTGATCGCCTCGCGGGTGACCAGGTCGGAGATCGACTGGCAGTCGTTCAACACCCGGCTGACCCAGTCGCCGCTGCTGCTGCGGTCGAACGCGGCGATCGGCAGGCCGACCACCTTGCGCACCAGCAGCCGGCGCAGGTTGGCGACCACGCCGTAGCCGACCCGCGACAGCAGGTAGGCGGTCAGCGCCGAGGCCAGCGCGGCGCCGGTCAGCGCCAGCGCGAGCAGGGCGATGTTCTGCGCCTGCACGCCGCCGGCCGGGATCTGGTCGACCACCTGCTTGGTCAGCATCGGGAACGCCAGCGTGCTGGCCACCGCCAGCACCGAACTGGCGGCGGCCGCGGACAGCAGCAGCCGCGGCGGCCGCGCCGCCCGGATCAGCTGCGCCAGCGGGCCGCCGAACGGCCCTCGCCTCGCGCCGTCGCGCTTCACAGAAGCAGTTCCATCTTGCCGAACAGCAACTCGGCCTCGCGGCCGCGCTCGCGCAGCGCCTTCTCGACCACGCGCGCTTCCTTGAACTGGGTGGTCTCCTCCGAATACAGGATGCTGGTGATGTGGGTCAGCCACGGCTCGGCGCCCATCGCGTAGATGAACAGCCGCTCGGGATTGAAGTACTCGTGCATCGCCAGCGCCTTGGCCGAATCGCAGCCGTCCAGGCGCCGCGACTGGTCCTCGCCGCGGGTCAGCATCTTCTGCAGCAGCGGGCCGTACAGCCAGGTCGCCGGCGCGCCGACGCATTCCATGCCCAGGAACAGGCAGTCGATCTTCGGGAACATGGCCTTGAGCGGCGCGTAGAACTCCGGCGCCGGCGGATTGGAGTCGGCGAAGAACAGGTTGACCGACTTGTTCATTTCGATCGCGAACACCAGCTTGGCGCGGATGTCGAGGTCGGCGTGCTCGCCGTAGAACGGCGCGCCGAGGATGCGGCCGCCTTCGAAGCTCACGCTCTCGTATTCGCTGAGCTCGACCACGTTCTGGAAACCGCAGCTTTCCAGCATCAGCTTCAGCGACACGTCGGCCAGGCCGCCGCCGCCGGCGCGGCCGACCACCACCTGGCCGACCTTGTGGCGCAGGCGCAGCAGGGTCTCGAACACCACGTGGTCCTGGTGCGGATGGGTGATCAACACGTAGTCGATATGCGCCGGCAGATCGTCGAAGGTGAAGTGCGGGATCTCGGCTTCGTTGGGATAGCTGATCAGCGGGTCGATCAGGATGCTGACGCCGGCGCACTGGATCATCGCGCAGGCGTGGCCGAAGTAGCGGATGCGCGGCGTATCGCGGGTCCACTCGGCATCGGCGGCGGCCGGCTTGGGCGGTTCCAGCATGCCCTTGAGCAACGGAATCTCGCGCTCGGGTTCCTGCATGTACGGGCGCAGGCGCTCGGCCAGCCCGTCGGGATCGCGGGTGCCGGCGTAGAGCTCGTCCCACAGCGGGTCGCCGAACGGCAGGCTCAGGGTCACCGCGGTCTTGTCGTTCTTGATCTGCGGCGTGCTCAGCACGAAGGTGCGCGGCTCGTAGCTGGCCTTCTCCAGCACCACGGTCTGCAGCTGCGGCGCGTTGAGCGGGCTGTTGTAGAAGATCGATTCGATGAAGCGCGCGCCCGGCTGCTTGCTGACGTCGTAGGCGATGTCCACGCCGTAGCGGATCAGCTCGTCGACCTGCGAGTACAGCGCCGGCACGCCGCTGCCCTTGGCCTGGCTGAACAGCATCTGGTACATGTCGTTGATCGCATCGGCGCAGCGCAGGTGCAGCGCGCAGCGCTCCATGGTTTCGTCGCGGAAGCGGGCCATGTCGGCCGGGTCGCCGGTGTAGTTGATGAACGGGCCGCCCAGCAGCTCGGGCGTGTTCGACGAGACCAGGTGCTGCTCGGGATCGTCGATGAACGAATCCAGCATCGCCAGGTGCGCGTGCTTGGTGTAGAGGCCCAGGGTCAGCGGCGACATCAGGTAGATGTGGGCGAACCAGTTGTTGACCAGCGGAACGCTGCGCACATCGGCGGACAGAGACTGAGTGGTATTCATGGCGACTCGGCTTGGGTGGAAAGGTCTTTGGCCTGGGCGCCGGCGTCGTGCTTGCCGGCGTCGCGCTGCAAGGCAGCGGCCAATACGTGCGCGGGCCAGGCCGCGGCCGCGGCGGCCGCGATCTGCCCGACGTGCGGGAACTTCAAAACGCTCATGTGATCGCCTTGCAGGGTCTGCTCGCGCAGGCGCGAGGCGTAGCGGCTCCAGCCTTCGGCGGCCTCGGCCGGCGACATCAGCGAACGCCGCACGGTCGGCGGCTTGGCCTCGGCCTGGGCGTTCAACAGCACTACTTCGCCCGAGTAATCGGCCTGCGGCTGGTAGCTGGCGTTCAAGTTGGCGGCGAACACCCGCAGCAGCGCCTGGAACTGCGCCAGCGTGGCCCGCGCCGGCATCAGCCCGGCGGCGACCATCGCCGCCAGGGTACGGCGGTCGCGCTCGTCGCCGAGCTGGTCGGCCAGCGCCTGCGTATCCAGCGGCAGGCGCTTGCCGAGGTCCATCTCCAGCAACTCGACGAACTGGGTCAGCACTTCGAGATGATCGGAGTGGCGCACCCGCTGCGGCGGTTCGCAGTCCACCAGGATCAGCGGCGCGACGGCTTCGCCGGCCTGATGCAGGCGCCGCGCCAGTTCGAACGCGATCCAGCCGCCGAACGAGTGGCCGAGCAGGTGGTAAGGCCCGCCTTGCCCCAGCGCGCGCACTTCCGGCAGCAAGGCCTCGACCGCGGCCTCGACGCTGGCGTGCGGAACGCTGCGGCCGTCGTGGCCGCGCGCCTGCAGGCCGACGATCGGCGTGTGCGCGCCGCAGGCCTGGGTCAGCGGCAGGAAGCAACTGACGTTCGCGCCGGCGCCGGGGATGCAGAACAGCGGCGCGGCGCCGGCCTTGCCGGCCTGCACGGTGATCGCGGCGGTGTGCGCGGGCGGCGCCGGCGGCGGATCGCGTTCGCCGTCGTGCAACAGCCCGGCGATGGCCGCGGCCAACGTGGCCGCCAGCGGTTCTTCCATGATCGACTTGTGGGTGCCGCCGATGCGGCGGATGCGCAGGTTGTCGCCGAGCAAGTCGGCCCAGCCGTGCGAAGCGTCCTTGTCGGCGGCGATGTCGGCGGTGAACAGATGCACCGCGATCGGCAGCGGCTGCGGGCGGTAGCTCAGGCAGGCCACCGACAGCCGCTTCATCAGCGCCGCGCGCCAGGTCAGCTCGTCGGCGCCGAAGCTAGGCGGCAGCCAACCGAGGCTGCGCGCGTGCGCCATCGCCGCTTCGATGCTGCCGCGCCGCTCCAGCGCTTCGACTTCGTCCTCGTCCAGGCTCGGGTCCAGATAGCGGATGTGGCTGAACAGGAAATCCCAGCGGAAGCGCTGCTCGTCCTGCGGCATGTCTTCCGGCCGCAGATTGCCGGGGCGGCCGCTGTCGATCAGGCCGAGGAACTCCACGCCCTCGTCCTGGGCCAGCAACTGCTCGGCCATTTCGTAGGCCAGATGGCCGCCGCCGGACCAGCCGGCAAGCCGGTACGGGCCCTGCGGCTGCACGCTGCGCACGACCTCCAGATAGCGCCGGGCCAGGCTCTGCGCGCTGACCTCGCGCTGCGCGTCGGCGCGGTCGGCCTGGATGCCGTAGATCGGCAGGCCGTCGTCGAAATGGCGCGACAGCCGCTCGTAGGACAGCACTTCGCCGGTCGGCTCGTGGATGAAGAACAGCGGCCGGCGCGAGCGGTCGCCGAAGCGGATCGGCACCAGGTGCTGCGACAGCGGCGCCTCGCCGATGCGCTGGGCGCGCGCGGCCACCGCCTGCAGGGTCGGCGTTTCCAGGATGGTGCGCATCTCCACCTGCAGCCCGGCCTTGCGCAAGCGTTCGACCACGTGCACGACCAGCAGCGAATGCCCGCCCAGGTCGAAGAAGCTGTCGTGGCGGCCGATCGGCTCCACTTGCAGCAGCTCGCTCCAGATCCGCGCCAGCGTCTGCTCGGTCTCGCCCTGCGGCGCTTCGAACGGACGCTGCGCATAGGCCTCGCCGTCCGGCGCCGGCAACGCGGCGCGGTCGACCTTGCCGTTGGGCGACAGCGGCAAGCGCTCCAGCACCACGCAGGCGGCCGGCACCATGTACTCGGGCAGCTCGCGCGCCAGCGCGGCGCGCAGCTCGGCGATGGCGGCGACGCCCTCGCCGGCCAGATACGCGACCAGGCGCCGGTCGCCCGGACGGTCCTCGCGCGCCAGCACCACCGCTTCGCGCACGCCGGGCTGACGCAGCAACTGCGCCTCGATCTCGCCCAGCTCGATGCGCTGGCCGCGGATCTTGACCTGATGATCGTTGCGGCCCAGGTACAGCAGGCTGCCGTCGGCCTGCCAGCGCGCCAGATCGCCGGTCTTGTACATGCGCGCGCCGGGCCGCGGCGAGAACGGATCGCGGACGAAACGCTCCGCGCTCAGTTCCGGCCGGTTGAGATAGCCGCGCGCGACCTGCACGCCGCCGATGTGCAGCTCGCCGGCGCTGCCGGCGGGAACCGGCTGGCCGTGGCGGTCGAGCAGATAGATCGCGGTGTTGGCGATCGGACGGCCGATCGGGATGTTGTCCGGCAGTTCGTCCGTATCGCAGGCCCAGGCGGTGACGTCCACCGCCGCTTCGGTCGGGCCGTACAGGTTGTGCAGCTGGGTGTGCGGCAACAGTTCGCGGAAGCGCCGCGCCAATGCGCCGGGCAGCGCTTCGCCGCTGCACATCACCCGCACCAGGCCGCGGCACTGGGCCGGGTCTGCGAGTTCGAGGAACGCCTGCAGCATCGACGGTACGAAGTGCATCGTGGTGATGCGCTCGCGCTGCACGGTTTCGGCCAGGTACTGCGGGTCCTTGTGCCCGTCCGGCCGGGCCATGAACAAGCGCGCGCCGGTCATCAGCGGCCAGAAGAACTCCCACACCGACACGTCGAAGCTCGACGGGGTCTTCTGCAGCACGCTGTCGCCGCCGTTCAAGCCATAGGCCTCCTGCATCCAGCGCAGGCGGTTGACCACGCCGGCGTGCTCGTTCATCGCGCCCTTGGGACGGCCGGTCGAGCCGGAGGTGTAGATGACGTAGGCCAGATGCGCATCGCGCAGGCCGGTTTCGGCCGGATCGAGATCGCTTTCGTCGTAACCGCGCCATTGCGCAGCATCGGCGTCGACTTCCAGCACCGGCCAGTGCACCGCGGCCGGCAGGCCGGCGCGCACTGCGCTGTGGGTCAGCAAGGCCTGCGGCTGGCAGTCCTCGAGCATGTAGACCAGGCGCTCTTGCGGATAGGCCGGATCCAGCGGCACATACGCGCCGCCGGCCTTCAGCACCGCCAGCAGCGCGACCATCATCTCCAGCCCGCGCGGCATCGCCACCGCCACACGCCGGTCCGCACCGACGCCGAGCGCGCGCAGATGCCGCGCCAGCCGGTTGGCCTGGGCGTTGAGTTCGGCGTAGCTCAGGGCGCGGCCGTCTTCTGCCACCGCCACCGCCGCGGGCGTGCGCGCGACCTGCTGCTCGAACAGCTGGTGCACGCACTCGCCTTGCGGGTAGGCGCGCTCGGTCGCGTTCCAGGTCCGCAACGCGAGCGTGCGCTCGGCCGGGGGCAGGATCGCGATGCGTTCCACCGGCTGCGCATCGTCTTCGACCATGCCGCGCAGCAGCGCCTTGAGGTAGCCGATGTGGCGTTCCAGAGTCGCGCGGTCGTACAGGGCGGTGGCGTACTCGACGTTGCCGACGATGCGGCCGTCGCGCTCCTGCAGGCCCAGCGACAGGTCGAACTGGGCCACGCGGCGCTCGCCTTCGTCGAGGTCGCGCAATTGCAGGTCGCCGAACGCGGCCGCGCTGTCATCGGGCTGCGGCGTGTTCTGCCAGGTGAACATCAGCTGGAACAGCGGGCTGTGCGAGAGCGAGCGCACCGGCTTGACCGCCTCGACCACCTGCTCGAACGGCAGCGCCTGATGCGCCTGCGCCTGCAGCACCCGCTCGCGCACCCGCGCCAGCAGTTCGGCGACGCTGGGATCGCCGCTCAGGTCCAGGCGCAGGGCCAGGGTGTTGACGAACAGGCCGATCAACGGCTCCACCTCGACCTGCTCGCGGTTGGCCACCGGCGTGCCGATCACCACCTCGTCCTGCCCGGCCAGGCGCGCGGCCAGCGCCGCCCACGCCGCCAGCACGGTCATGTACAAGGTCGCGCCGTGCTTGCGCGCCAGCGCGCGCAGCGCGTCGCTGAGCGCTGCGTCGAGTTCCAGCTCGACGCTGGCGCCGGCGTAGTCCTGCACCGGCGGGCGCGGCCGGTCGGTCGGCAGCGCGATCAGCGCCGGCGCGCCGGCCAGGGTGCGGCGCCAGTACTCGCTGTGTTCCTGCTGGGCGTCGTTGTCGAACCACTGCCGCTGCCACAGCGCGTAGTCGGCGTATTGCACCGGCAGCGCCGGCAGCGGATCGGTGTCGGTCGCTACGCCGTCGACGGCGTAGGCGCGATACAGCTCGCTGAGCTCGCGCGTGAGCACGACCATCGACCAGCCGTCGGAGACGATGTGGTGCACGGTCAGCAGCAGCACGTGCTCCTGCTCGCCGACGCGCAACAAGCGCGCGCGCGCCAGCGGACCGGCGGCGAGGTCGAACGGCGCGTCGAATTCGCGCTGGGTCGCCTCGGCCAGGGCGTCGGCGCCGGCCTGGCGCAGATCCTCCTCGGCCAGGGCGAAGCCCGCCGCCGCGTCGATCACCTGCACCGGCTGGCCGTCCTGGCGCTCGAAACGGGTGCGCAGCGATTCGTGCCGTTGCGCGATCCGGTCCAGCGCCGCGCGCAGGGCGCGCACGTCCAGCGCGCCGATCAGGCGCAGGCCGCCGGCCATGTGATAGGCCGCGCTGGCCGCCGCGTCGAGCTGGGCGATGAACCACAAACGCTGCTGCGCGAACGACAGCGGCAACGGCTGCGGCCGCGCGCCGGCGACGATCGCCGGCAACGCCGCCGCGCCCTGCCGCGCCGCGGCTTCGGCGAAGTCGCGCAGCACCGGGTGGGCGAACAGCTCCGGCAGGGCCACGTCCAGGTTCAGGCGCTGGCGCAGGCGCGCGGTCATCTGCAACGCGAGCAGCGAATGCCCACCGAGGTCGAAGAACTGGTCGCCGCGGCCGACCCGCTCGACCTGCAGCAGTTCCGCCCAGATCTGCGCGAGCGCGATCTCCACCGTCCCGACCGGCGCTTCGTACGCGCGCGGGCCGAACGCATCGCCTTCCGGCGCCGGCAAGGCGCGGCGGTCGAGCTTGCCGTTGGCGGTCAGCGGCAGGCGCTCCAGCGCCACATAGGCCGCCGGCACCATGTACTCGGGCAGCGAGGCCTGCAGCTTGCTGCGCAGCGACTGCGCGTCGGGCGCGCCCTCGCCGGCGACGAAGTACGCGACCAGACGCTTGTGCCCCGGCACGTCCTCGCGCGCGGTCACCGCCGCTTCGCGCACGCCGTGGCATTGCGCGAGCTTGGCCTCGACTTCGCCCAGCTCGATGCGGAAGCCGCGGATCTTGACCTGATCGTCGTTGCGGCCGAGGTAATCCAGGCTGCCGTCGCTACGCCAGCGCGCCAGGTCGCCGCTCTTGTACATGCGCGCCTGCGCATCGTCCACGAACGGATCGGGCAGGAAACGCTCGGCGGTGAGTTCGGCGCGGCCGTGATAGCCGCGGGCGACGCCGGCGCCGGCGATGTACAGCTCGCCGGTCGCGCCTTGCGGCACCGGTTCGCCGTGCGCGTCGAGCAGGTAGATGCGGGTGTTGGCGATCGGCCTGCCGATCGGGCAATAACCGGCCTCCTCCAGGCACTGCGCGGCTTCGTGGACCACGCAGCCGACCACGGTCTCGGTCGGGCCGTATTCGTTGACCAGGCGCGAATCCGGGCTGATCCGCCGCCACAGCGCCACCGTCGCCGCCGGCAGCGCTTCGCCGCCGACCACGAACAGCTGGCCGGCGCAGCGCTGGCCCAGCGTTTCCAGGCGCTCGCCGAGTGCGCGCAGGTGCGAGGGGGTGATCTTGATCAGCTGCCCCGGCGCGGCCGCGACGATCCACTGCTCCAGGCCGGCAAGCTCGTCGCCTTCGCGCAGCAGATGCGCCGCGCCGCCGCCGATCAGCGGCAGGTAGACGCTGGTGACGGTGGCGTCGAAAGCCACCGGCGAGGACACCACCGAACCGATCGGCGCGCGCCCGGCGTAGTACTGCCAGGCCCAATCCAGGTAATGCGCCAGCCCCGCGTGCTCGACCAGCACGCCCTTGGGCTTGCCGGTCGAACCGGAGGTGTAGATCACGTAAGCCAGATGGCGTTCGTTCAAGCCCAGCGCGACCGGATCCGGATCGGCGCCGGACAGGCGCTGCCACGGCGCATCGGCCTCGTCCACCAGCACGATGCTGGCGGTCATCAGCGCGCGGCTCGACGGCAGCGTCTCTTCCAGCGAAGCCTGGGTCAGCACCGCCTTGGGCTTGCTGTCGTCGAGCATGAACGCCAGGCGCTCGCCCGGGTACTGCGGATCCAGCGGCACATAGGCGCCGCCGGCCTTGAGCGTGGCCAGCATCGCCACGATCAGGTCCGGCCCGCGTTCCAGCAGCAGCGCCACGCGCTGGTCCGGACGCACGCCCGAGGCGATCAGGTGATGGGCCAGACGATTGGCGCGCGCATTGAGCTCGGCGTAGCTCAGCTCGCCGCCGTCCCAGCTCAGCGCGGTCGCCTGCGGCGTGGCCGCGGCCTGGCGTTCGAACCAGGCCTGCGCCAGCGGCTGCGCCGGCGCGGGCTGCGCGGTGGCGTTCCACTCGCGCAGCACCCGCTCGCGCTGCGGCGGCGACAGCAGCGGCAGGCGCGCGATCGCGGTCTGCTCCTGCTCCACCATCGCCCGCAGCAGGGTTTCCCAATGCCCGATCCAGCGCTCGATGGTGGCGCCGTCGAACAGCGCGCGGGCGAACACCACCTCGCACTCCAGGCGGTCTTCGGTTTCGGCCACCGACCACCACAGGTCGTTCTGCGCGACCGCCTCGTCGACCGGCAGGGTGCCGATGCTCAAACCCGGCAGTTCCAGGCCGGCATCGGCCATGTTGTGCATCACGAACACGACCTGATACAGCGGCGTGTAGGCGAGGCTGCGCACCGGCTTGAGCGCTTCGACCACCTGTTCGAACGGCAGGTCCTTGTGCGCCTGCGCGCCCAGGGCGATCTCGCGCACGCGGCCGAGGAATTCGGCCACGCTGGGCTCGCCGCCGAGGTCGAAACGCAGGGCGACGTTGTTGATGAACAAGCCGATCAGCGGTTCCAGCTCGGTGTGGTTGCGGTTGACCATCGGCGTACCGATCACCACCTCGCCCTGCCCCGACAAGCGGCCCAGCAGCGCCGCCCACGAGCCCAGCAGGGTCATGTACAGGGTGGTGCCGTGGCGCTGGCCGAGCTCGCGCAGGGACCGCGCCAGCGACGCGTCGAGGGTGAAGCGGCGGCGTTCGCCGGCGTGCTCCTGCACCGCCGGGCGCGGCCGGTCGGTCGGCAGTTCCAGCAGCGCGGGCGCGCCGCGCAGGTGTTCGGTCCAATACGCCTGCTGGCCGTGCAGCAGCGCGCCGTCGAGCCAGCGGCGCTGCCACAGCGCGTAGTCGGCGTACTGCACCGGCAGCGGCGGCAGCGGATCGGCGTCGCGCGCGGCGGCGTCGGCCGCATAGGCGCGGTACAGCGCGCCGAGTTCTTCCACCAGCACGCCCATCGACCAGCCGTCGGAGACGATGTGGTGCATGGTCAGCAGCAACGCGTGATCGTCGTCGGCCAGGCGCAGCAGGCGACCGCGGATCAGCGGGCCGCGGCTGAGGTCGAACGGCGCGCGCGCCTCGCGCTCGCCGCACGCGGCCAGCTCGGCCTGGGCGTCGGCGCGGTCGCTGAGGTCTTCGTGCGCCAGCGCGAAGCGCGCCTCGGCGAGGATGCGCTGCACCGGCTGGCCGTCGACCGTGTCGAAGCGCGTGCGCAGGGCTTCGTGGCGCTGCACGATCCGGTCCAGCGCCGCTTGCAGCGCATCCCGATCGAGCGCGCCGCGCAGGCGCAGGCCGCCGGCCATGTGGTAGGCGCCGCTGGATTCGGCGCCCATCTGGGCGATGAACCACAACCGCTGCTGGGCGAACGACAACGGCAGCTCGGCCGGACGCTGCCCGGCGCTGAGCGGCGGCAGCGCGGTCTGCGCCGACGCGGCGACGTGGCCGGCGAATCCGGACAGCACCGGATCCAGGAACAGCGTCGCCAGCGGCACCTCGACGCCGAGGCGTTCGCGCAGGCGCGACCCCATCTGCACGGCGAGCAGGGAGTGGCCGCCGAGTTCGAAGAAATGATCGTGCCGGCCGACCTTTTCGACCTGCAGCAGTTCGGCCCAGATCTGCGCCACGGTCTTTTCGACTTCGCCCTGCGGGGCCTCGTAGCCGCGCTGCGCATAGGCCTCGCCGTCCGGCGCCGGCAGCGCGGCGCGGTCGATCTTGCCGTTGGGCGTCAGCGGCAGCTTGTCGAGCACGACGTAGGCGGCCGGCAGCATGTAGTCGGGCAACTCGCGCGCCAGCGCGGCGCGCAGTTCCGCCGCCGCCGGCAGCGCGTCGGCGGCGGCGCCGACGAGATAAGCGACCAGGCGCGGCGCGCCCGGCCGGTCCTCGCGGGCGTGCACCACCGCCTCGGCCACGCCGGGCTGTTGCGCCAGCCGCGCCTGGATCTCGCCCAGTTCGATGCGGAACCCGCGGATCTTGACCTGATGGTCGTTGCGGCCGAGGAATTCGACGCTGCCGTCGCCGCGGCGGCGGCCGAGGTCGCCGGTGCGGTACATGCGCGCGCCTTCGCGCCCGGCGAACGGATCGGGCAGGAAACGCTCGCGGGTGAGTTCTTCGCGATCCAGGTAACCGCGCGCCACGCCGTCGCCGCCGATGAACAGTTCGCCGGCGACGCCTTGCGGCACCGGTTCGCCGTGCGCGTCGAGCAGGTAGATCGCGGTGTTGGCGATCGGATGGCCGATGCCGCCGGGCGCGGCGTCGGCGCGGACGCGATCGATCATCGACCACACCGTGGTCTCGGTCGGGCCGTACATGTTCCACAGCTCGCCGACGCGCGGCAGCAGTTGCGCGGCGAGATCCGGCGGCAGCGCTTCGCCGCCGATCAAGGCCTTGAACTGCGCGCCGCCGCGCCAACCGGCTTCCAGCAACAGGCGCCAGGTCGCCGGCGTGGCCTGCAGCACCGTGGCGCCGCTGGTTTCGATCAGGTCCTTGAGGCGGGCGCCGTCGACGGCCTGCTCGCGCTCGGCCAGGACCACGCGCGCGCCGCGGATCAGCGGCAGCCACAGTTCCAGCGCGGCGATGTCGAAGCTCAGCGTGGTGACCGCGAGCAGGCGGTCGCCGCCGTCCAGGCCGGGCCGCTGGGCCATGCTGGCGAGGAAATTCGCCAGCGTGCGGTGCTCGATCATCACGCCCTTGGGCAGGCCGGTGGAGCCGGAGGTGTAGATGACGTAGGCCAGTTGCGAGGGATTCGCCGGCGCGGCTTCGGCCTCGGGCGCATCCGAAACAGCCGGTTCGCCGGCCTGATCGCGATCGATCTCCAGCACCGCCAGCGAGGCATCCAGCGGCAGCCGCTCACGCACCGCGCTCGTGGTCAGCAGCGCCTTGGGCGCGCTGTCGCGCAGCATGTAGCCCAGACGCTCGGCCGGATACGCCGGATCCAGCGGCACGTACGCGCCGCCGGCCTTCCAGATCGCCAGCAGGCCGACCAGCATCAGCGGCTCGCGCGGCGTGGCGATGGCGACGCGGTCGTCCGCGCCGACGCCGAGCGCGCGCAGGCGCCGCGCCAGCGCTTCGGCGCGGGCGTCGAGTTCGGCGTAGCTCAGGCGCTGCGCGCCCTGCTCCACCGCCACCGTGTCGGGGGTCGCCGCGGCCTGGCGTTCGAACAGGCGGTGCACGCACTCGTTGCCGGCGAACGCGGTCGCGGTGTCGTTCCAGGCGTGCAATTGCTCGTGGCGTTGCGCCTGGTCGAGCACGGCGATGCGCTCGACCGCACGGCCGTCGTCCGCGGCCATGCCGCGCAGCAGCGCCTTCAAATAGCCGACATGGCGCTGCAAGGTCGCGCGGTCGAACAAGGCGGTGGCGTATTCCAGGCTGCCGACGATGCGGCCGCCGTCTTCGCGCAGGCCCAGCGACAGGTCGAACTGCGAGCTGCGGTGCTCGCCGTCCTCCAGGTCGCGCAGTTGCAGCTCGCCCAGCGCCAGTTCCGGCTGCGGCGTGTTCTGCCAGCTGAACATCAGCTGGAACAGCGGGCTGTGCGCGAGCGAACGCACCGGACGCAGGGTTTCCACCACCTGCTCGAACGGCACGTCCTGGTGCGCCTGCGCCTGCAGCACCTGCTCGCGCACCCGCGCCAGCAGATCGCTGACCGTCGGTTGCCCGCTCAGGTCCAGGCGCAGCGCCAGGGTGTTGACGAAGAAACCGATCAGCGGCTCGACCTCGACCCGGGCGCGGTTGGCGACCGGCGTGCCGATCACCACTTCGTCCTGCCCGGCCAGGCGCGCGGTCAGCGCGGCCCAGGCCGCGAGCACGGTCATGTACAAGGTGGTGCCGTGCTTGCGCGACAGCGCGCGCAGCGCGTCGCTGAGCTCGGCGTCGAACTCCAGGTCCAGGCTGGCGCCGGCGTAGTCCTGCACCGGCGGGCGCGGCCGGTCGGTCGGCAGCGCGATCAGCGCCGGCGCGCCGCTCAGGCGGCCGCGCCAGTAGTCGAGCTGACGCTGCTGCACCTCGCCGCTGAGCCAGCGGCGCTGCCACAGCGCGTAATCGGCGTACTGCACCGGCAGCGCCGGCAGCGGGTCGATGTCGACCGCCACGCCGTCGAGCGCATAGGCGCGATACAGCTCGCTGAGCTCGCGCACCAGCACGCCCATCGACCAGCCGTCGGAGACGATGTGGTGCACGGTCAGCAACAACACGTGCTCCTGCTCGCTCACGCGCAGCAGGCGGCCGCGCGCGAGCGGGCCGGCGGCCAGGTCGAACGCGGTCTGCGCTTCGACCCGGGTCCAGTGCGCGATCTGCGCCGGCGCGTCGGCCGGGTCGAGCGCGTGCTGCTGCAGCTCGAAGCGGCCCTGCGCATCGATGAACTGCGCCGGCTGGCCGTCGATGGGTTCGAAGCGGGTGCGCAGCGCCTCGTGGCGTTGCGCGATGCGGCGCAGCGCGGCTTGCAGCGCCGCCGCGTCCAGCGGCCCGTGCAGGCGCAGCCCGCCGGTCATGTGATAGGCCGCGCTGGCGGCCGAATCCATCTGCGCCAGGAACCACAGGCGCTGCTGGGCGAACGACAGCGGCAACGGCTGCGGCCGCTCGCCGGCCGCGATCGGCGGCAGCGAACCGCCCTGCTTGAGCGCAGCGATGCGGGCGAAATCCTTCAGCAGCGGCTGCGCGAACAGATCGGCCAGGGCCACGTCCAGGCTTAGGCGCTGCTGCAGGCGCGCGGTCATCTGCAGCGCCAGCAGCGAGTGGCCGCCGAGTTCGAAGAAATGGTCCTGGCGCCCGACCCGCTCGACCTGCAGCAGTTCGGCCCAGATCTGCGCCAGTTCGCTCTCCACGCCGTCCTGCGGCGCTTCATAGCCGCGCTGGCCGTAGGCGTCGCCTTCCGGCGCCGGCAAGGCGTTGCGGTCGAGCTTGCCGTTGGTCGTCAGCGGCAGCCGCGCCAGCATCACGTAGGCGGCCGGCACCATGTAGTCGGGCAGCTCGCGCGCCAGCGCGGCGCGCAGCTCCGGCGTGTCGGGCACGTCGTCGCCGACCAGATAAGCGACCAGACGCTGGTCGCCCGGCGTGTCCTCGCGTGCGATCACCGCCGCCTCGCGCACCCCGGGCAGACGCGCCAGCTGCGCTTCGATCTCGCCGAGCTCGACGCGGAAGCCGCGCAACTGCACCTGGTTGTCGATGCGGCCGAGATAGATCATCTCGCCCGAGTCCAGGGTCTTGGCCAGATCGCCGGAGCGATACAGGCGCCCGCCGGGCTGGAACGGATCGGGCAGGAAGCGCTGGCGGGTCAGCTCGTCGCGGTTGAGATAGCCCTGGCCGACGCCGAGGCCGCCGACGTAGAGCTCGCCCGGCACGCCCGGCGGCAGCAGCCGCTGGCGTTCGTCGAGCACATAGGTGCGCGTGGTCGGGATCGGCACGCCGATGTTGCAGGCGCCGCTGTCCAGGTCTTCGCGCTGCAGCCGCTTGAAGGTGACGTGCACGCAGGTTTCGGTGATGCCGTACATGTTGACCAGGGCGACGTGCGGATGCGCGTCGTGGAACGCGGCCAGCCGCGACGGGCTCAGCGCTTCGCCGCCGAACACCACGTAGCGCAGCGCGCGCAGGCCCGGCTCGTCCCGGCGCAGCGCGGCGTCGGCGAGGTGGTAGAACGCGCTCGGAGTCTGGTTGAGCACGCTCACGCCCTCGCGCTCCAGCAGCGCCAGGAAACGCTGCGGATCCTTGCGCTCGGCCTGCGCCACCATCGCCAGGCGGCCGCCGTACAGCAGCGCGCCGTAGATCTCCCACACGGTGAAGTCGAACGCGTAGGAGTGGAACATCGACCACACGTCGTGTTCGTCGAAACGGAACTGCAGGCGGTCGTTGATCAGCAGGCGGACCACGTTGCGGTGGCTCAGCAGCGCGCCCTTGGGCCGGCCGGTCGAGCCGGAGGTGTAGATCACGTAGATCGGATCGTCGGCGCCGGCCAGCGGCGCGGGATCGGCGTCGCTGCTCGCGGCCAAGGCTTCGGCCTCGGCGTCCAGCGCGATCGCGGCGACGCCGCAGTCGGGCAGTTCGGCCGCGCGCGCGGCGCTGGTCAGCACGTAGCGGCAGCCGCTGTCCTCCAGGGTCAAGCGCACGCGGTCGGCCGGATAGTCCGGGTCGATCGGCACGTAGGCGGCGCCGGCCTTGGCCACCGCCAGCATCGCCACGATCATCTGCGGACTGCGGTCCAGGCACAGCGCGACGCGCTCGCCCACGGCGATGCCGCGCGCGCGCAGCAGGTGCGCGAGGCGGTTGGCGCGGCGGTTGAGTTCGGCGTAGCTCAGGCGCTCGTCGCCGAGGTTGACCGCGATGCGCTCGGGCGTGCGCGCGACCTGCTCCTCGAATAGCTGCGGCACCGTCTTGTCGCTGGGATAGCCGGCGTCGGTGTCGTTCCAGCCCAGCACGCGGCTGCGTTCGGCCTCGTCCAGCAGCGCCGCGTCGTCGATGCGCGCTGCCGGGTCGTCGGCGCCGGCGCGCAGCAGGCGCACGAAGTGGCCCATCATCTGCTCGATCAGCCAGGCGTCGAAGAAGTCGGCGTTGTAGGCCAGGCGCGCCTGGAAACCCTCGCCTTCCGGATACAGCTGCAGGTGCAGGTCGTACTTGCCGTGGCCGAGGTTGGTCTCCAGCACGGTCGCGGCGATGTCGCCGCTGCGCAGGCGGCGGCCGCTGCGCTCGTCGTACTGGAACAGCACGTCGAACAGCGCGGTGCGGCTCATGTCCTTGACCGGGTCCAGCGCCAGGGTCAGGCGCTCGAACGGCAGGTCCTGGTGCTGCAGCGCGCGCCGGCGCTGGTGCGCCAGCGCCTGCGACAGGCCGGCGAAATCGGTGTGCGGGTCGATCCGGGTGCGCAGCACCAGCAGATTGGCCAGCGGCCCGACCAGGCCGTCGAAACCGGGCCGCGCGCGGCCGTCGGCGCTGACGCCGATCACCAGTTCGTCGTGGCCGGTGTAGCGGCGCAGGAAGGCGTGGAAGCCCGCCAGCAGCACGTCTTCGACCGCCAGGCCGCGTTCTTGCGCGCGCCGGCGCAGGCGCGCGCCGAGCTCGCCGTCGATGGCGAAGGCGTGGCGCGCCGCGGTGTAGGTGTGCACCGCCGGACGCGGCCGGTTCAACGGCAGTTCCAGCGCCTGCAGGCGGTCGTGCAACTGCTGCTTCCAGTAACGCAGGCCGGTGTCGACGAACTCGGCCGGCTGCGCGGCCTGCCAGCGGGCGAAGTCGCTGTATTGCAGCGGCGCGGGCGCCGACGCCGGCTTATGTCCTGCGACCAATGCCGCGCAGGCATCGACCAGCTCCTGCGCCACGGTCTGCAGCGATGCGCGATCGGCAAGGATGTGATGGACGACCACGCACAGCAGCGCGCGGCCGGCGCCGCGCCACAGCGCGGCGCGGACCAGGCGGTCGCGGCCGAGCGCGAACGGCTGCGCGGCCTCGGCCAGCGCCGCTTCGAGCGGATCCTGCTCGCGCAGGTCGATGCAGTCCAGCGCGATCGCGCCGTCGCGTTCGGGCTGGCTCCACACCGTCGTGCCGTCGCTGCGGATCGCGGTGCGCAAGGCCTCGTGGCGCGCGATCACCGCATTCAGCGCGGCTTCGATGGTGCGCGCCGACAGGCCCGGATCGAACTCCAGCAGCAGCGGCAGGTTGTGGTAGACCGGCGAATGCGCGTAGACCTTGCCGGTCTCGAACGCATCGATGAACCACATCCGGTTCTGGTGGTACGACAGCGCATGGCGTTCGCTCTGCGGTTCGGCCGCGGCTGCGGCTTGCGGCTCGGGCGCAGGCAACTGCGCCGGCAAGGCCAGCGTGCCCGGCAGCGCCAGCTCGTCCAGGCGCGTCTGCGGCGCCGCGGCCAGTTCGCTCAGCAGCGCGTTGAAATGCGCGGCCAGCCGCTCGATGGTGTCGGCGTGGAACAGCGCCTGCGCGTACTCGTACGCCAGATGCAGCGCGCCGTCGCGCTCGGTCACGTAGACGGTGAGGTCGAACTTGGCGGTGTGCTCCGGCGCCGGCAGCGCCTGCATCGCCAGCCCGGACAGCTCCAGCCGCTCCATCGGCATGTTCTGCATCAGCAGCATGACCTGGAACAGCGGCGGCATGCCGGCCTTGCGCGCCGGCTTGACCGCATCGAGCACGCGCTCGAACGGCAGACCCTGGTGGGCGTAGGCGCCGAGCAGGTTGGCGCGGACCTGGCGCAGCAGTTGCTCGAAGCGCTGCTGCGCATCGATGCGGGTGCGGATCGCCAGGGTGTCGAGGAACAGGCCGATCATCGGCTCGAGCTCGGCGCGGTCGCGGTTGGCCACCACCGTGCCCAGGCAGATGTCGCTCTGCGCGTTGTAGCGCGACAGCAGCACGCTCAGCGCCGCGGTCAGCACCATGAACGGCGTGGCGTGCTCGCGCCGGGCCAGTTCGGCCAGCGCGGCGCTGGCCGCGGCCGGCAGCGCGGTCTCGAACATCGCGCCCTTGAAGTTCTGCTCGGCCGGGCGCGGCTTGTCGATCGGCAGCGCCGAGGTCGCCGGCGCGCCGGTCAGGTGCGAGCGCCAGTAGTCCAGGTGGCGGCGCTCGTTGTCGGCGTCCATCGCCTCGCGCTGGGCCAGGGCGTAGTCGGCGTACTGCAGCGGCAGCGCAGGCAGCGGATCGACCGAGTGCGCCACGCCTTCGACGGCATAAGCGCGGTACAGCGCGCCCAGCTCGTGGATCAGCACGCCCATCGACCAACCGTCGGAGACGATGTGGTGCATGGTCAGCAGCAGCGCGTGCTCGTGCTCGCTCACCTTGAGCAGGCGGCCGCGCACCAGCGGGCCGGCGCTCAGGTCGAACGGCTGTTCGGCTTCGATCTCGCTCCAGTATTCGATTTCCGCGGCGCTGTCGGCGGCCGCGCCGATGTCCTGGCGCAGCAGGGCGAAGCCGGCGGCGGCGCCGATGCGCTGCACCGGTTGCCCGTCGACCACGGCGAAATGGGTGCGCAGCGCCTCGTGGCGCTGCACGATCCGGTCCAGCGCCGCCTGCAGCGCGTCCACGTCCAGCGGCCCGAGCAGGCGCAGCCCGCCGGGGATGTGGTAGGCCACGCTGGCCTGCGCGCCCATCTGCGCGATCATCCACATGCGCTGCTGGGCGAACGACAGCGGCAGCGCCTGCGGACGCTCGCCGGCGCGCAGCGGCGCCGCCGCCGCGCCGCCCGGGCGCGACGCCAGCGCGGCGAACGCGCTCAGCACCGGCTGGGCGAACAGATCCGACAGCGAGATTTCGAGGCCGAGCCGCTCGCGCACCCGCGAGCTCATCTGCACCGCCAGCAGCGAATGGCCGCCGAGTTCGAAGAAGTGGTCCTGCCGCCCCACCCGCTCGACCTGCAGCAATTCTTCCCAGATCCGCGCCAGCGCGGTTTCGACTTCGCCGTGCGGCGCCTCGTAGGCGCGCTGCGCATAGGCCTCGCCTTCCGGCGCCGGCAACGCGCGACGGTCGAGCTTGCCGTTGCGGGTCAGCGGCAGCGCGTCGAGCGCGACGTAAGCGGCCGGCACCATGTACTCCGGCAGCTCGCGCGCCAGCGCCGCGCGCAGGCCGGCGCTGTCGGGCAAGGCGTCGCCGACCACGTAGGCGACCAGGCGCTTGTCGCCCGGGCTGTCCTCGCGCACGTCCACCGCCGCTTCGCGCACGCCGGGCACGCGGCGCAACTGCGCCTCGATCTCGCCCGGCTCGATGCGGAAGCCGCGGATCTTGACCTGCTGGTCGTTGCGGCCGACGAATTCGATGCTGCCGTCGGCGCGCCAGCGGCCGAGGTCGCCGGTGCGGTACATGCGCGCGCCCTCGCGTCCGGCGAACGGATCGTCGAGGAAGCGCTCGGCGCTGAGCTCGGGGCGGTTGAGATAACCGCGCGCCACGCCGGCGCCGCCGATGTACAGCTCGCCCGGCACGCCCGCCGGCACCGGCTGGCCGCGCGCGTCGAGCAGATACACCGAGGTGCCGGCGATCGGCCGGCCGATCGGCACCGACGCGGCGTCGGCGGCGATGCGCACGATCTCGCAGGTGGTCGCGTACGTGGTGGTCTCGGTCGGGCCGTAGCAATGGATCAGATGGCGCGGCCCGCCCTGGGCCAGCACCGCGGCGAACTTGGAGGCGTCGGCGCGTTCGCCGCCGCACAGCAGATAACGCAGCCCGGCCAGCGCTTCGGGAATCGCCAGCGCGTACTGGTTGAACAAGGCGGTGGTGACGAACATCGCCGTCACCTGCTGTTCGCTCAGCGCCTGGGCCAGGCGCTGCGGCGCGATCAGCACGTCGGCGTCGATCACCACCAGCACGCCGCCGTTGAGCAGCGCGCCCCACACTTCCATGGTGGTGGCATCGAAGGCCGGATTGGAGGCGAACGCGATCCGGTCGCTGGCGTCGAACGGCGCGTAGCCGTTGTCGCGCACGACCCGGCCGATGGCGCGATGCGGCACCATCACGCCCTTGGGCTGTCCGGTCGAGCCGGAGGTGTACATCACGTAGGCGATGGCCTCGCTGTCGATCCGGCGCTCCGGGTCGTGCTCGGGCTGCGCGCGCAGGTCGAGCGCATCCAGGTCGAGCCGGCGCGCGCCGTCCAGCGCCGGCGCGGCGTGGCCGGAGCGGCTCAGCACCAGCGCCGCGGCGCTGTCGGCGAGCAGGAACGCCTGGCGCTCGGCCGGCGCGTTCTGGTCGATCGGCACGTAGAACGCGCCGCACTTGAGGATCGCGATCTGCGCGGCGACCAGGTCGATCGAGCGCTCCAGCAGCACCGCCACCGCATCGCCCGGATTCACGCCCTCGGCGATCAGGCGATGCGCGAGCCGGTTGGCCGAACGGTTGAGCGCGTCGTAACCGATCCGGCGGCTGCCGTGCACCACCGCGACCGCATCGGGCGTGCGCGCGGCCTGGCGTTCGAACAATTCGTGGATGCAGGCCTTCTGCGCGTACTCGGCGCCGGCGGCGCCCCAGGTGCGCAGCAGGCGCTGGCGTTCGGCTGGCGCGAGCGCGTCGATGCGCCACGACGGCGTCTGCGGCGCGTGTTCCAGCGCCTGCACCGCCTGCTCCAGCACGCGCTGCAGGTAGTCGCAGACGCGGCCGGCATCGACTTCGGCCACGACTTGTAGGCCGAGGTGGAAATCGCCGCCGAGGTCGTCCACCGACAAACTCAGCGGATAGTTGTGGCGCTCCTGCGCGGCCAGCACCTCGATGCCGGCGCCGAGCGCGGCGGCATCGTCGACGGCATGCTCGGGCGAGCTGTGGCGGTAATTGAGCAGCGCCGAGAACAGCGGCGTCGACGCCGGCAGCGCGCTGCAGCGCTGGGCCAGCGCCAGCGGCGCGTGTTCGTGCCAGACCAGTTCCGACAGGCTGGCGTGGGCGGCCAGCACGCCTTCGCGCACGCCGACCTCGCCCAGGCGCACGCGCAGCGGCAAGGTGTTGATGAACAGGCCCATGGCGCGGTCGGCGCGGGCGCCGCCGTGCATGCGGCCGAACAGCACCGTGCCGAACACGGCCTCGTCGCGGCCGGTGGCCTTGGCCAGCACTTGGCCCCAGGCCCAGTGGAACACGCTCGCGGCGCTGACGCCGAGCGCCTTGGCCTGCTCGCGGATGCGCTGCGACAGCGCCGGGTCGAGCAATCGCTGGGCTTCGCGGATGTCCTGGCCGGCGTTCTGCACGTCCTTGAGGCCGAACGGCGCGGTGGTCTCCTCGACATCGCCCAGGACGCGGCGGAAATAGTCTTCGTGTTCGGCCACGCTGACGCCCAGGCGCGCGCGGGCGACGAAGTCGCGGAACGGCACCGGCTCGGGCAGTTCGCTTTCGCGGCCGTCCTGGATCAGGGTCAGCTCCTGCATCAGCAGGTCGCTGGTGACGTGGTCCATGATCAGGTGGTGCTGCAACAGCACCAGCAGCCAGCGCTGGCCGGCCGCGTCGAACGCGGCGAAGCCGCGCATCTGCGGCGCGCTGCGCACGTCGATGCGGTAGTGCGCCGGGTCGGTGTAGGCGCGCAGCTGGCTTTCGATGTCGGGCCCGTCGAACACCAGGGTCTCGACTTCCAGCGCGGCGTTGCGCCACACCACCTGCACCGGCTCGTCCAGGCCTTCCCACAGCACCGCGGTGCGCAGCACGTCGTGGCGGTCGATCGCGGTCTGCAGGGCGCGCGCGAAGCCGTCCAGGCGCTCGCGCGAATCGAACGCCAGCGTGGTCGACAGCAGGTAGGGATCGCCCTGCGCCTGCAGCAGGTGATGGAACAGGATGCCTTCCTGCAACGGCGCCAGCGGGTAGATGTCCTGGATGTTGGCCGCGCCGCCGGGCACCGAGTCGACGATGCGCGCGAGCTGGCTCTCGTCCAGCCGCACCAACGGCAGCAGGTCCGGCGTCAGCGCGGTGGCGCCGGCCGGGATCGGGTTCGGCGGCACCGCCACTTCGCGCGTTTCGCGCTGGCGCGATCGCTCCAGCGCCCGCGCCAGGCCGGCCAGGGTCGGCTGCGCGAACAGGGTGCGGATGTCGGCCTGCAGGCCGCGCGCGCGCAGGCGCTCCATCAGCTGCACGGCCAGCAGCGAATGGCCGCCGGATTCGAAGAAGTGATCGTTGCGGCCGACCTGCTCGCGCTGCAGCAGCTCGGCCCAGATCTGCGCCAGGGCGATTTCGGTCGCGCCCTGCGGCGCCTGGAAATCGCGCTGCGCGTAGGCGTCGGCGTCCGGCGCCGGCAGCGCCAGACGGTCGAGCTTGCCGCTCGGCGTCAGCGGCAGGCGTTCGAGCGCGACGAAGGCCGACGGCAGCATGTACTCGGGCAGCTCGCGCGACAGCGCCGCGCGCAGCTCGGCCGCCGGCGCGATGTCGGCGCCGACCAGGTAGGCGACCAGGCGTTTGTCGCCGGGACGGTCCTCGCGTGCGTGCACCACCGCCTCGGCGATGCCCGGCAGACGGCGCAGCAGCGCCTCGATCTCGCCCGGCTCGACCCGGAAACCGCGGATCTTGAGCTGATGGTCGTTGCGGCCGAGGAACTCGATGGTGCCGTCGGGCAGCCAGCGGCCGAGGTCGCCGCTGCGGTACATGCGCGCGCCCTCGCGGGCGGCGAACGGATCGGCGAGGAAACGTTCGGCGCTGAGTTCCGGGCGATTGAGATAGCCGCGGGCGACGCCGGCGCCGCCGATGTAGATCTCGCCGGGCGAGCCTTCCGGCACCGGCTCGCCGTGCGCGTCGAGCAGATAGATCGCGGTGTTGGCCAGCGGCCGGCCGACGCTGTGCGGGTTGGCCTGCGGCGCGCAGTCGGCGACGCTGGCGTTGATCGTGGTTTCGGTCGGGCCGTAGGCGTTGGACAGCGCCGGGCGATGGCCGCCGCGCGCCCACCACGCCGCCAGCGCGGCCGGGCTGACGGCGTCGCCGCCGATGACGATCTGACGCAGCGCGGCCGGGATCGCCACGTCCGCGGCCTGGGCCAGCTGCTGCCAGAACAGGGTCGGCAGGTTGGCCACGGTCAGCGCGTGCTGCGCGCACAGTTCGCACCAGCGCGCCGGCCCTGCGATCCACTCGTCGGTGCGCAGCACCAGGGTGGCGCCGCTGAGCAGCGCGGTGAAGATCTCCTCCACCGACACGTCGAAGGTCGGCGAGACGAACTGCAGCACGCGGTCGGCCGCGCTCAGCGCGTAATGCGCCTGCAGCGCCGCGATCTGGTTGATCAGGCCGGCGTGTTCGACCATCACGCCCTTGGGCTGGCCGGTGGAGCCGGAGGTGTAGATCACATAGGCCAGCGCGTGCGCGTCGTCCGCGGTCTCGTCGAGGTCGTTGCCCCGCAGCGCGGCCCAGGCCTCGGCGTCGGCGTCGATGTCCACCAGCGTCGCCGCGGCGGCCGGCAAGCCGGCGATCAGCTCGCGCTGGCTCAGCACCACCTTGGGCGCGCTGTCGCCGAGCAGATAGCTCAGGCGTTCGGCCGGATAGGCCGGATCCAGCGGCACGTAAGCGCCGCCGGCCTTGAGCGTGGCCAGGATCGCCACGATCAGCTCGGCGCTGCGCGGCAGCGCGATGGCCACGCGCTCGTCGCGGCCGACGCCGAGCGCGCGCAGATGCCGGGCCAGGCGATTGGCGCGGGCGTTGAGTTCGGCGTAGCTCAGCCCCTGCCCCGCCTGCTCCAGCGCGGTCGCATCGGGCGTGCGCGCGGCCTGCTGTTCGAACAGGCGATGGATGCCGCCGGCCTGCGGCACCGGCCGCGCGCTGGCGTTGCGGTCTTCCAGCACCCGCCGGCGCTCGTCGCGGCCGAGGATGCCGATGCGCGCGACCGCGCGGCCGTCGTCGCCGATCATGCCGCGCAGCAGCGCCTTGAAGTAATCGACATGGCGCGCGACGGTGGCGCGGTCGAACAGCGCGGTGGCGTATTCGAGCTGGCCGACGATGCGGCCGCCGACTTCCTGCAACGCCAGCGACAGGTCGAACTGCGCGCTGCGATGCTCGCCGGGTCCGAGTTCGCGCAGGCTCAGCGCGCCCAGGCTCAGTTCCGGCTGCGGCGTGTTCTGCCAACTGAACATCAGCTGGAACAGCGGGCTATGGGCGAGCGAGCGCTCCGGCTTGACCGCCTCGACCACTTGCTCGAACGGCACGTCCTGGTGCGCCTGCGCCTGCAGCACCTGCTCGCGCACGCGCGCCAGCAGTTCGCCGACGCCGGGGTCGCCGCCGAGGTCCAGGCGCAGCGCCAGGGTGTTGACGAAGAAGCCGATCAGCGGCTCCAGCTCGACCCGGGCGCGGTTGGCGACCGGGGTGCCGATCACCACTTCGTCCTGCCCGGCCAGGCGCGCGGCCAGCGCGCTCCACGCCGCCAGCAGGGTCATGTACAAGGTGGTGCCGTGCTTGCGCGACAGCGCGCGCAGCGCGTCGCTGGTGTCTTCGTCCAGTTCCAGGTCGAAGCTGGCGCCGGCGTAGTCCTGCACCGGCGGACGCGGCCGGTCGGTCGGCAGTTCGATCAGCGCCGGCGCGCCGGCGAGGCGTTCGCGCCAGTAGTCCAGCTGCGCGCCCTGCGCCGGGTCGGCGAGCCAGTCGCGCTGCCACAGCGCGTAATCGGCGTATTGCAGCGGCAGCGCCGGCAGCGGGTCGGTATCCATCGCCACGCCGTCGAGCGCGTAGGCGCGGTACAGCTCGCTGAGCTCGCGCACCAACACGCCGACCGACCAGCCGTCGGAGACGATGTGGTGCAAGGTCAGCAGCAGGGCGTGGTCGTCCGCGCCGAAGCGCAGCAGGCGCCCGCGCGCGAGCGGGCCGGCGGCGAGGTCGAACGGCGCTTCCTTTTCGATCCGGCTCCAGCGCGCCAGTTCGGCGTCGATGTCCTCGGCGTCGCTGAGATCCTGATGGGCCAGGGCGAAACCGGCGGCCTCGCCGATGCGCTGCACCGGCCGGCCGTCGTGCGAGGCGAAGCGGGTGCGCAGCGCCTCGTGGCGGGCGACGATGCGATCGAGCGCGGCCTGCAGCGCGGCCACGTCCAGCGGCCCGCGCAGGCGCAGCCCGCCGGCCATGTGATAGGCGGCGCTGGCGGCTTCGTCCATCTGCGCCAGGAACCACAGCCGCTGCTGCGCGAACGACATCGGCAACGCCGGCGGCCGCGCCGCGGCGGCGATCGCCGGCAAGGTTTCGCCGCGCTGCGCCGCGGCGGCGCGGGCGAAGTCTTCCAGCACCGGATGGGCGAACAACAGCGACAGCGCCACGTTCAGGCCCAGGCGCTGTTGCAGCCGCGCGGTCGCCTGCAAGGCCAGCAGCGAATGGCCGCCGAGGTCGAAGAAATGATCGCGCCGACCGACCCGCTCGAGCTGCAGCAGTTCGGCCCAGATCTGCGCCAGCGCGGTTTCGGTCTCGCCCTGCGGCGCCTCATAGGCGCGGTGGGCGAAGTGATCGTCCTGCGGCGCCGGCAAGGCGCGGCGGTCGAGCTTGCCGTTCGCGGTCAACGGCAGGCGCTCGAGGGTCACGAACGCCGACGGCAGCATGTATTCGGGCAGCTCGCGCGCCAGCGCGTCGCGCAGTTGCGCGGCCGGGGCCAGCGCGTCGCCGACCAGGTAGGCGACCAGGCGCTTGTCGCCGGCGCCGTCCTCGCGCGCGTGCGCCGCCGCCTCGCGCACGCCGGGCAGGCGCGCCAGGCGCGCGTCGATCTCGCCCAGTTCGATGCGGAAGCCGCGGATTTTGAGCTGGTGGTCGTTGCGGCCGAGGAATTCGAGATTGCCGTCGGGCCGCCAGCGGCCGAGGTCGCCGCTGCGGTACATGCGCGCGCCGACGCGGCCGGCGAAGGGATCGTCGAGGAAACGCTCGCGGGTCAGTTCGGGCCGATTGAAGTAACCGCTGGCGACGCCGGCGCCGCCGATGTAGATCTCGCCGGCGACGCCTTCGGGCACCGGCTCGCCATAGGCGTCGAGCAGGTAGATCGCGGCGTTGGCGATCGGCCGGCCGATGTGCGGCGCCGCGCCGTCTGCGCGCAGCGGCCCGGAGGTCGCCACCACCGTGGTCTCGGTCGGGCCGTAGTTGTTGATCAGCTCGAACGGCAGCGGCGCGGCGGGCACGCGGCTGAGGCGGTCGCCGCCGGTGAGCAGGCTGCGCAGCGCCTTGCCCGGCTTGGCCGCGGACGTAGACGTATCCGACAGCACGATCTCCGCCAGCGCAGTGACCAGGAAGCCGCTGTGCAGTTCCTGCGCCTGCCACCACTGCAGCAGTTGCAGCGGATCGCCGGCCGCGGCGCGCGGCGGCAGCGCCAGGGTCGCGCCCATGCTCAGCGCCGGCCAGATTTCCCAGGTGCAGGCGTCGAAGGCGACGCCGGCCATGGCCGCGGTGCGCTCGCCGGGTTGCAGCGGGAAGGTCTCGCAATGCCAGCCGACCAGGTTGGTCAGGTTGGCGTGTTCCACCATCACGCCCTTGGGCTCGCCGGTGGAGCCGGAGGTGTAGATCACATAGGCCAGATTGACCGCGCTGAGCCCGAGCGCGCCGGGGTACGGATTCTCCGCCGGCGCCTGCGCCCACGCCGCCTCGTCGTCGAGGCGCACGACCGCCGTGGCTTCGCCGAGCGACAGCGCGGCGTGCAGTTCGTCCTGGGTCAGCAGCGCCTTGGGCGCGCTGTCGGCGAGCAGGTAGTCCAGGCGTTGCGGCGGATAGGCCGGATCCATCGGCACGTAGGCGCCGCCGGCCTTGAGCGTGGCCAGCATCGCCACCACGAGCTCCGGGCTGCGTTCCAGCAACAACGCCACGCGCCGGTCCGGGCCGACGCCGAGCCCGCGCAGATGCGCCGCGAGCCGGTTGGCGCGCGCGTTGAGTTCGGCGTAGCTCAGCCGTTGTCCGTCCTGCTCCAGCGCGATCGCCTCGGGCGTGCGCTGCGCCTGTTCCTCGAACAATTGCTGCATGCACACGCCCTGGCGATAGGCGCGACGCGGCGCGACGCCGCGTTCCACCGCGGCGCGGCGCTGATCGGCGTCGAGCAAGGCGATGCGCGCGACCGGCTGGGCGTCGTCGGCGGCCATGCCGCGCAGCAAGGCCTTGAGGTAGTCCAGGTGCCGCGCGACCGTGGCGCGGTCGAACAAGGCGGTGGCGAAGCCGAGGCTGCCGACGATGCGGCCGTCGATCTCCTGCAGGCCCAGCGACAGGTCGAACTGGGCGCTGCGGCGCTCGCCGTCGGCCAGGGCCTGCCAGTGCAGGCCGCCGATCTCCAGCGCTTCGCCTTGCTCGGCGTTGTGCCAGGTGAACATGAGCTGGAACAGCGGCGTATGCGCGAGCGAACGCGCCGGCTTGACCGCTTCGACCACCTGCTCGAACGGCACGTCCTGGTGCGCCTGCGCCTGCAGCACCTGCTCGCGCACGCGCGCCAGCAGCTCGCCGGCGTTCGGCGCGCCGCTGAGGTCCAGGCGCAGCGCCAGGGTATTGACGAAGAAACCGATCAGCGGTTCCAGCTCGACCCGGTTGCGGTTGGCCACCGGTGTGCCGATCACCACCTCGTCCTGGTTGGACAGGCGCGCGGCCAGCGCGGCCCAGGCCGCCAGCAGGGTCATGTACAAGGTGGTGCCGTGCTTGCGCGACAGCGCGCGCAGCGCTTCGCTGAGTTCGGCGTCGAGTTCCAGGTCGAGGCTGGCGCCGGCGTAGTCCTGCACCGCCGGGCGCGGCCGGTCGCCGGGCAGTTCGATCAGCGCCGGCGCGCCGTCGAGGCGTTCGCGCCAGTACGCCTGCTGCTTGAGCTGGACCTCGCCGCTGAGCCAGTCGCGTTGCCACAGCGCGTAATCGGCGTATTGCACCGGCAGTTCCGGCAGCGGATCGATCTGCGCGGCGACGCCGTCGACGGCGTAGGCGCGGTACAGCTCGCCGAGCTCGCGCATCAGCACGCCCATCGACCAGCCGTCGGAGACGATGTGGTGCAGGGTCAGCAGCAGCACGTGCTCGCCCTCGCCCAGGCGCAGCAGGCGGCCGCGCGCGAGCGGGCCGGCGGCGAGGTCGAACGGTGCGTCTTCTTCGGCGCGGCTCCAGCGCGCCACTTCGGCATCGATGTCGGCGGCCTGGCTCAGGTCGTGGCGCTGCAGCTGGAAACCGGCGCGGGCGAGGATGCGCTGCACCGGCTGGCCGTCGACCCAGTCGAACACCGTGCGCAGCGCTTCGTGGCGCTGCACGATCCGGTCCAGCGCCGCCTGCAGCGCGGACTCGTCGAGCGCGCCGCGCAGGGCGAAGCGCAGCGGCACGTGATAGGCCGCGCTGGCCTGCTCGCCCATGTTGGCGATCAGCCACAGCCGCTGCTGGGCGTAGGACGCCGGCCAGTACGCGGCGTCGCCGCCGCGGCGCTGGATCCGCTCGGCCGCGCCGCCGCTGCGCGCCAGTTTCGCGGCCTTGGCGCGGGCCAGCAGGGCTTCGCGCTCGGCGCGGCTCAGACCATCCATCGAAGAGGTATTCATCAGGCGGAGCCTTTGACCAGTTCTTGCTCGGAAAGAAGAGAGGCGATGTCCTGCGGGTCGAACGCCGACAGTTCGTAGTCGACGATCACGCCCGACAGCGCGGCCAGGGTCGGGTTGGAGAACACTTCGGCCAGCGGGATGTCCAGCTCCCATTCGCGGCGGATGCGCGAGACCAGCTGCGTCGCCATCAGCGAATGGCCGCCGATCTCGAAGAAGTGGTCGTGGCGGCCGATGCGCGGCAGCTTGAGCAGTTCCATCCACACCGCGGCCAGCACGTTCTCGATCTCGCCCTGCGGTTCCTCGTAGGCCTGCAGCGCGTAGGCGTCGCCCTCCGGCGCCGGCAGCGCGCGGCGGTCGAGCTTGCCGTTCGGCGTCAGCGGCAGGCGTTCGAGCACCGCGAACGCGGCCGGCAGCATGTACTCGGGCAGTTCCTTGGCCAGCGCCTCGCGCAACTGCGCGGCCGCCGGCACATCGGGGCCGACCAGGTAGGCGACCAGGCGCGGCTCGCCCGGGTTGTCCTCGCGCGCATGCACCACCGCCTCGGCGACGCCGGGCTGGCGGGCCAGGCGCGCCTCGATCTCGCCCAGTTCGATGCGGAAGCCGCGGATCTTGACCTGATGGTCGTTGCGGCCGAGGAACTCGATCCGGCCGTCGCCGCGCCAGCGCGCCAGATCGCCGCTGCGGTACATGCGCGCGCCCTCGCGGCCGGCGAACGGGTCGTCGAGGAAACGCTCGGCGGTGAGCTCGGCGCGGTTGAGATAACCGCGGGCGACGCTGGCGCCGCCGATGTAGAGCTCGCCGGCCACGCCCTGCGGCACCGGTTCGCCGTGCGCGTCGAGCAGGTAGATCGCGGTGTTGGCGATCGGCCGGCCGATATGCACCGCGCCGTCGTCGGCGCGCAGCGTGCCCGAGGTCGCGACCACCGTGGTTTCGGTCGGGCCGTAGTTGTTGACCAGTTCGAACGGCAGCGCCGCATCGGGCAGGCGGTTGAGGCGGTCGCCGCCGGTCAGCAGGCTGCGCAGCGCCCTGCCCGGCCTGGCCGCGGCCGCATCCTGCAGCGCGATCTCGGCCAGCGCGGTGACCAGGAAGCCGCTGTGCAACTCCTGCGCCTGCCACCACTGCAGCAACTGCGCCGGATCGCCGGCGGCCGCGCGCGGCGGCAGCGCCAGGGTCGCGCCCATGCTCAGCGCCGGCCAGATTTCCCAGGTGCAGGCGTCGAAGGCCATGCCGGCCATGCTCGCGGTGCGTTCGCCGGGCTGCAGCGGGAAGGTCTCGCAATGCCAGCCGACCAGGTTGGCCAGGTTGGCGCGCTCGACCATCACGCCCTTGGGCTGGCCGGTCGAGCCGGAGGTGTAGATCACATACGCCAGATGGTGTTCGTCCAGGCCCAGCGCGGCCGGGTCCGGATCGGCGTCGGACAGCTGCAGCCACGAGGCCGACGGATCGTCGATCACGACCACGCCGGCGGTCATCAGCGCGCGGCTGGACGGCAGCGCGTCTTCCAGCGAGGCCTGGGTCAGCACCACCTTGGGCCGGCTGTCGTCGAGCATGAACGCAAGACGCTCGCTCGGATACTGCGGATCCAGCGGCACGTAGGCGCCGCCGGCCTTGAGCGTGGCCAGCATCGCCACGATCAGCTCCGGCCCGCGTTCCAGCAGCAGCGCCACGCGCTGGTCCGGACGCACGCCGAGCGCGATCAGGCGATGGGCGAGACGATTGGCGCGGGCGTTGAGTTCGGCGTAGCTCAGGCTCGCGCCTTCGTGCGTCACCGCCGCGATCTGCGCGGCGTCGCGCGCGCGCGCCTGCACCCGCCGCACCACGCTGAGTTCGCGCGGGTACGGGCGCCGGGTCGCGTTCCAGGTCTCCAGCACCTGGCGCCGCTGCGGCGAGGACAGCAGCGGCAGCCGGCTCACCGGCCGCGCGTCGTTGGCCACCATCGCCGCCAGCAGGGTCTTCCAGTGGCCGCTCCAGCGCACGATGGTGTCGGCGTCGAACAAGGCCTTGGCGAACACCACCGAGCATTCGATGCGATCGCCGGTCTCGGTGGCCGACCACCACAGGTCGATCTGCGCCGAGGTCGTCTCCGGCAGGATCGGCTCGATCTCCATCTGCGGCAGATGCAGCGTCCCGTCGGGCGTGTTCTGCATGACGAAGGCGACCTGGTACAGCGGCGTGTGCGCGCGGCTGCGCGGCGGCTTGACCGCCTCGACCACCTGCTGGAACGGCACGTCGTTGTGCGCCTGCGCCGCCAGCGCGGTGGCGCGCACGCGCGCCAGCAGTTCGGCCGTGCTCGGCTCGCCGGACACGTCGATGCGCAGCGCCAGGGTGTTGACGAAGAAGCCGATCAGCGGTTCGACCTCGGCGTGGCTGCGGTTGACGCCGGCGGTGCCGACGACCAGATCGTCCTGGCCCGACAGCCGGCTCAGCAGCGCGGCCCAGCCGGCGAGCAGGGTCATGTACAAGGTGGCGCCGTGGCGCTGGCTCAGCGCGCGCAGGCCCTGGCTCAGTTCGGCGTCGAGCTCGAAGGTCAAAGTGCCGCCGCTGAGGTCCTGCACCGCCGGCCGCGGCCGGTCGCCGGGCAGTTCCAGCAGCGCCGGCGCGCCGAGCAGGTGCCCGCGCCAGAACTCCAGCTGGCGCTGCAGCACCGCGCCGTCGAGCCATTGGCGCTGCCACAGCGCGTAGTCGGCGTACTGCACCGGCAGCGGCGGCAGCGGATCTTCGGCCGGCGACAGGCCATCGACGGCATAGGCGCGGTACAGCTCGCCGAGCTCGCGCATCAGCACGCTCATCGACCAGCCGTCGGACACCACGTGGTGCACGGTCAGCAGCAGGATGTGGTCCTGCGCCGCCAGCTTCAGCAAGCGGCCGCGGATCAGCGGGCCGGTGCCGAGGTCGAAGGTCTCGTGCGCCTCGACCAGGGTCCAGCGCTCGACTTCGGCGTCGACATCGGCGGCGCCGCTGAGGTCGTGCCGGTTCAGCGCGAAGCGGCCTTCGGCCTGGATGCACTGCACCGGCTGGCCCTGTTCCAGGCCGAAGCGGGTGCGCAGCACTTCATGGCGCTGCACGATGCGGTCGAGCGCGGCCTGCAGCGCGGCCTCGTCGAGCGCGCCGCGCAGGCGCAGGCCGCCGGGCACGTGGTAGGCCGCGTTCGCCTCCTCGCCCATCTGCGCCAGGAACCAAAGGCGCTGCTGGGCGAACGACAGCGGCAGCGCCGCCGGGCGCTGGCCGGTGCGGATCGGCGGCAAGGTGCTGGCCTCGGCCTGGGCCACGCGCTCGGCCAGATCGCTCAGCACGGGGCTGGCGAACACGCTGGCCAGTTCCAGTTCCTGGCCCAGGCGCTGGCGCACGCGCGAGGTCAGCTGCATCGCCAGCAGCGAGTGGCCGCCGATCTCGAAGAAATGATCGCGCCGGCCGACCCGCTCGATCCGCAGCAGTTCGGTCCAGATCTCGGCCAGCGCCTGCTCCACCGGTCCTTGCGGCGGTTCGTACTCGCGCTGCACGAAGGCCTCGCCGTCCGGCGAAGGCAGCGCGCGGCGGTCGAGCTTGCCGTTGGGAGTCAGCGGCCACGCCGCCAGGGTCACGAACGCCGCCGGCAGCATGTACTCGGGCAGCGCCTTGGCCAGCGCCGCGCGCAGGTGCTGCGCTTCGGGAATCTGCGGGCCGACCAGATACGCGACCAAGCGGCGTTCGCCGCTGGCGTCCTCGCGCAGCGTCACCAGCGCTTCCTGCACGCCGGGCTGGCGGGTCAGCTGGTTTTCGATCTCGCCCAGCTCGATGCGGAAGCCGCGCAGCTTGACCTGTGCGTCGTTGCGGCCCTGGAATTCCAGCACGCCGTCGCCGCGCCGCCGGGCCAGGTCGCCGGTGCGGTACATGCGCGCGCCTTCGCGCCCGGCGAAGGGATCGTCGAGGAAGCGCTCGCGGCTGAGCTCGGCGCGGTTGAGATAACCGCGGGCGACGCCGGCGCCGCCGATGAAGATCTCGCCGGCGACGCCGGTCGGCACCGGTTCGCCGTGCGCATCGAGCAGATAGATCGCGGTGTTGGCGATCGGCCGGCCGATCGGCGGCGCGCCCGCCGCATCGGCGTCGCACGGCTGGTACGTCGCCCAGATCGTCGATTCGGTCGGGCCGTAGGCGTTGACGAAGCGGCGCCCGCGCGCCCAGCGCCGCACCAGCGCCTGCGCGCAGGCGTCGCCGGCCACGACCAGGGTGCGCACGCTGGCGAAGGCGGCTTCGTCTTCGACGCTGGTCAGCACCGCCGGGGTCAGGGTGAGATGGGTGATGCCGTGGCGGCGCACCGCATCGGCCAGGGTCTGGCCGGCGAGCAGCGCGCCGGGCGCGGGCACGTACAGGGTCGAGGCGTGGCAGAGCGCCATCACCATCTCGAACACGCTGGCGTCGAAGCTGAAGGACGCGCACTGCAGCACGCGGCTGCCGGGCGCGACCTCGAGCGCGTCGGCCTGCGCGGCGACCAGGTTGCACAGGCCGCGGTGCGGCACCATCACGCCCTTGGGCTTGCCGGTCGAGCCGGAGGTGTAGATCACATAGGCCAGATGGTCCGGCGTCAGCCCCAGCGCGTCGGCGTCCGGATCGGCGTCGGAAAGCTGCGCCCACGGCGCCGCCGGGTCGTCGAGTTCGACCACGCTGGCGGTCATCAGCGCGCGGCTCGCCGGCAGGCGTTCCTGCACCGAGCTGTGGGTCAGCACCGCCTTGGGCCGGCTGTCGTCGAGCATGAACGCCAGGCGTTCGGACGGATACTGCGGGTCCAGCGGCACGTAGGCGGCGCCGGCCTTGAGCGTGGCCAGCATCGCGATCACGAAGTCGGCGCCGCGTTCCAGCGCCAGCGCGACGCGGTGGTCCGGGCGCACGCCCAGCGAGATCAGGTAATGGGCCAGGCGGTTGGCGCGGGCGTTGAGTTCGGCGTAGCTCAGGCGCTGGTCTTCGTGCACCAGCGCCGGCGCGTCGCCGGCCTGCGCGGCCTGCGCTTCGACCCAGGCGTGGACGTGGCGCTGCGGCGGCAGCGCGCGCTCGGTGCGGTTCCACGCATGCACCGCCTCTTCGCGTTGCGCCGGGGTCAGCAACGGCAACCGGCTCAGCGCCTGGGCGTCGTCGGCGATCATGCCGCGCAACAGCACTTCCCAGTGGCCGATCCAGCGCTCGATGGTGTCGGCGTCGAACAAGGCGGTGGCGAACACGACTTCGCCGTGCAACTGCTCGTCCTGCTCGCTGATCGACCACCACAGGTCGGTCTGCGCGCGGGTCTGCGGCGCTTCCATCGCCTCGACCTGCACACCGGGCAGATCCGGCACCGGATCGACCTGGTTCTGCATCACGAACACGACCTGGTACAGCGGCGTGTAGGCCAGGCTGCGCGCCGGCTTGAGCGTTTCCACCACTTGCTCGAACGGCAGGTCCTTGTTGGCCTGCGCGGCCAGCGCGGTGTCGCGCACCTGGGCCAGGAACGCGGCCGCGCTGGGGTCGTCGGACAGGTCGAAACGCAGCGCCAGGGTGTTGAGGAACAGGCCGATCAGCGGTTCCAGGTCGGTGCGGTTGCGGTTGACCATCGGCGTGCCGACGACCAGGTCCTGCTGTCCCGACAAACGCCCCAGCAGCGCCGCCCAGGCCGCCAGCAGGGTCATGTACAAGGTGGTGCCGTGGCGATGGCTGAAGGCGTGCAGCTCGCGGGTCAGCGCCGCATCGAGGCTGAAGCGGCGGCGCTCGCCGGCGTGTTCCTGCACCGCCGGGCGCGGCCGGTCGGTCGGCAGTTCCAGCAGGTCCGGCGCGGCGCGCAGGTGGTCGCGCCAATAGTCCTGCTGGTGCCGCAGCAGGTCGCCGTCGAGCCAGCCGCGCTGCCACAGCGCGTAGTCGGCGTACTGCACCGGCAGCGGCGGCAGCGGGTCGTGCCCGGCCGCAACGCCTTCGACCGCGTAGGCGCGGTACAAGGCGCCGAGTTCGTCGATCAGCACGCCCATCGACCAGCCGTCGGAGGCGATGTGGTGCTGGGTCAGCAACAGCGCATGGTCGTCCTCGCCCAGGCGCAGCAGGCGCCCGCGCACCGGCGCGGCGCGTTCCAGGTCGAACGGCGCGCGCGCTTCCTCCAGCGCATGCCGCTGCAGTTCGGCCTGCGGGTCGGCGGCGGCGCTGAGATCGTGGCGGCTCAGGGCGAAGCCGGACGCGGGCTCGATGCGCTGCACCGGCTGCCCGTCGACGCGCTCGTAGCGGGTGCGCAGCGCTTCGTGGCGCTGCACGATGCGCGCCAGCGCCGCGTCCAGCGCCGCCGCGTCCAGCGCGCCGCGCAGGCGCAGGCCGAGCGGAATGTTGTGCGCGGCGTTGGCTTCCTCGCCCATTTGCGCGACGAACCACAGCCGTTGCTGGGCGAACGACAGCGGCAGCGCGTCCGGACGCGGCCCGGCGCTCAGCGCCGGGAGCGCGTCGGCCTGGGCCTGGGCCAGCGCGGCGGCGAAGTCGGCCAGCACCGGCTGGGCGAACAACTGCGGCAGCGAGGCCTCCAGGTTCAAGCGCTGGCCGATGCGCGACAGCAGCCGCATCGCCAGCAGCGAGTGGCCGCCGAGGTCGAAGAAATGGTCGCGGCGGCCGACCCGTTCGACCCGCAGCAGTTCGGCCCAGATCTGCGCCAGCGCGGTTTCGGTCTCGCCCTGCGGCGCCTCATAGGCGCGGTGGGCGTAATGCTCGTCCTGCGGCGCCGGCAGCGCGCGGCGGTCGAGCTTGCCGTTGGCAGTCAGCGGCAGGCGTTCGAGGATCACGAACGCGGTCGGCACCATGTAGTCCGGCAGCTCGCGCGCGAGCGCCTCGCGCAGTTGCGCGGCCGGCGCCAGCCCGGCGCCGACGAGATAGGCGACCAGGCGCTTGTCGCCGGCCGCGTCCTCGCGCACGTGCGCGGCGGCTTCGGCGACGCCGGGCAGGCGCGCCAGCTGCGCTTCGATCTCGCCCAGTTCGATGCGGAACCCGCGCAGCTTGATCTGGTGGTCGTTGCGGCCGAGGAATTCGAGATTGCCGTCGGGCAGCCAGCGGCCGAGGTCGCCGCTGCGGTACATGCGCGCGCCATCGACGCCTGCGAAGGGATCGGCGAGGAAGCGCTCGGCGCTCAGTTCGGGACGGTTGAGATAGCCGCGGGCGACGCTGGCGCCGCCGATGTAGATCTCGCCGGCCACGCCTTCGGGCACCGGCTGGCCGTGCGCGTCGAGCAGATAGATCGCGGTGTTGGCGATCGGCCGGCCGATGTGCAGGGCGGCATCGTCGCCGCGCAGGCGGCCGGAGGTCGCCACCACCGTGGTTTCGGTCGGGCCGTAGTTGTTGATCAGTTCGAACGGCAGCGCGCGCTCGGGCAGGCGGCTGAGGCGGTCGCCGCCGGTCAGCAGGCTGCGCAGCGCCCTGCCCGGCTGGGCCGCGGCGGCGTCGGACGGCGCGCTGTCGGACAGCATGCTGTCGGACAGCACGATCTCGGCCAGCGCGGTCACGAGGAAGCCGCTGTGCAGTTCCTGTTGCCGCCACCAGTGCAGCGCCTGCATCGGGTCGCCGGCCGCGGCCTGCGGCGGCAGCAGCAAGGTCGCGCCCATGCTCAGCGCCGGCCAGATTTCCCAGGTGCAGGCGTCGAACGCGACGCCGGCCAGACTGGCGGTGCGCTCGCCGGGTTGCAGCGGGAAGGTTTCGCAGTGCCAGCCGACCAGGTTGGCCAGATGATCGTGCTCGACCATCACGCCCTTGGGCTGGCCGGTCGAGCCGGAGGTGTAGATCACATAGGCCAGGTCGCCGCCATCGACCGCGACGCGATCGCCTGCGGCGGTGTCGCCGGCGTCCGCCTGTGCGTCCTCGCCGTCGAGCTGCAATACCGGCGCCGCCGCGTCCAGCGCGAACTGCGCGCGCAGCTCGGCCGTGCTCAAGACCGCCTTGGGCGCGCTGTCGGCGAGCAGGAACGCCACGCGCTCGGCCGGATAGGCCGGGTCCATCGGCACATAGGCGCCGCCGGCCTTGAGCGCGGCGAGCATGCCCACCACCAGTTCGACGCTGCGCGGCAGCAGCAACGCTACCCGATCGTTCGTGCCGACGCCCAGCGCGCGCAAACGCCGCGCCACGCGCTCGGCGCAGGCGTCGAGTTCGGCGTAGCTCAGTGCATGCCCGTCCTGTTCCAGCGCCACCGCGTCGGGCGTATCGGCCGCGCGGCGCTCGAACGCGCGGTGCACGCCGCCCTGGCGCGGGTAGTCGCGCCGGGTCGCGTTGCGTTCGCGCAGCAGCCGTTCGCGCTCGTCGCGGTCGAGCACGTCGATGGTCCAGGCCGCAGCGTCCGGCGCGCGTTCCAGCGCATCCACGGCGCGTTCCAGCACCCGCTGCAGGTAATCGCAGACCCGCCCGCCGTCGATGTCGGCGACGATCTGCAGGCCCAGGCCGAAGTCCTCGCCGCGGTCGTCGACCGAGAGATTGAAGGCGTAGTTGGTCCGCTCCTTGAACGCGAGCAACTGCACGCCCTCGCCCCAGCCGCGCTCCACGTCGATGCCGAGCGAGCCGGCGCTGTAGTGATAGTTGAGCAAGGCCGAGAACAGCGGCGTCGATGCCGGCAGCGCGCTGCAGCGCTGGGCCAGCGCCAGCGGCGCGTGTTCGTGCCAGACCAGCTCCGACAGGCTGGCGTGAGTGGCCAGCACGCCTTCGCGCACGCCGACCTCGCCCAGGCGCACGCGCACCGGCAGCGTGTTGATGAACAGGCCGAGCGCGCGATCGGCGCGCGAACCGCCGTGCATGCGCCCGAACAGCACCGTGCCGAACACCGCCTCGTCCTGGCCGGCGGTCTTGGCCAGCACCTGGCCCCAGGCCCAGTGGAACACGCTCGCCGCGCTGACGCCCAAGGCCTTGGCCTGGGCGCGGATGCGCCGCGACAGCGCCGGATCGAGCGTGCGCTGCAGCTCGACGATGTGCTGGCCCGCGCCCTGCACATCCTTCAGGCCGAACGGCGCGGTGGTCTGTTCGACATCGCCGAGGATGCGGCGGAAATAGCTCTCGTGTTCTTCCACGCTCACGCCCAGGCGCGCCTGGGCGACGAAGTCGCGGAACGGCACCGGCGCGGGCAGTTCGCTTTCGCGCCCGTCCTGGATCCACGCCAGTTCCTGCATCAGCAGGTCGCTGGTGATGTGGTCCATGATCAGGTGGTGCTGCAACAGCGTCAGCAGCCAGCGCTGGCCGGCCGCGTCGAACGCGGCGAAGCCGCGCATCTGCGGCGCGCTGCGCACATCGATGCGGTTGTGCGACGGATCGGTGTGGGCGAGCAGCTGCGCCTCGACATCGGCGCCGTCGAAGGCCAGGGTCTCGACCTGCAGCGTCGCCTTGCGCCAGACCACCTGCACCGGTTCGCCGAGGCCTTCCCACAGCACCGCGGTGCGCAGCGCGTCGTGGCGGTCGATGGCGACCTGCAACGCGCGCACGAAGCCGTCCAGGCGCTCGCGCGAGTCGAACGCGAGCGTGGTCGACAGCAGGTAGGGATCGCCCTGGGTCTGCAGCAGATGATGGAACAGGATGCCTTCCTGCAGCGGCGCCAGCGGATAGACGTCCTGCAGGTTGGCCGCGCCGCCGGCCACCGAATCGACGATGCGCGCCAGTTGCGCCTCGTCCAGGCGCACCAGCGGCAGCAGGTCCGGCGTCAGCGCGGTCGCGCCGGCCGGGATCAGGTTCGGCGGCACCGCGACTTCGCGCCAATCGCGTTCGCGCGCCTGCTCCACCGCGCGCGCCAGCGCCGCCAGGGTCGGTTCGGCGAACAGCGTGCGCACGTCGGCGTAGAAGCCGCGGTCGCGCAAGCGCTCCATCAACTGCACGGCCAGCAGCGAATGGCCGCCGGACTCGAAGAAATGGTCGTCGCGGCCGACGCGCTCGAGTTGCAGCAGCTCGGCCCAGATCTGCGCCAGCGCGGTTTCGGTCTCGCCCTGCGGCGCGGTGTAGGGCCGTTGCGCGTAGGCCTCGTGGTCCGGCGCCGGCAGGGCCTGGCGGTCGAGCTTGCCGTTCGGCGTCAGCGGCAGGCGCGGCAGCGTCACGAACGCCGCGGGCACCATGTAGTCGGGCAATTCGCGCGACAGCGCCGCACGCAATTGCGCCGCCGGCGCGATGTCGGCGCCGGTCAGATAGGCGACCAGGCGCTTGTCGCCGGGACGGTCCTCGCGCGCGTGCACCACCGCCTCGTCGACGCCGGCCAGTTCGCGCAGGCGCGCTTCGATTTCGCCCGGCTCGACCCGGAAACCGCGGATCTTGATCTGCTGATCGTTGCGGCCGAGGAATTCCAGGTTGCCGTCCGGCAGCCAGCGGCCGAGGTCGCCGGTGCGGTACATGCGCGCCTCGGCGCCGCCCGCGAACGGGTCAGCGAGGAAACGCTCGGCGGTGAGCTCGGGCCGGTTGAGATAACCGCGCGCCACGCTCGCGCCGCCGATGAAGATCTCGCCGGGCGCGCCGTCCGCGACCGGCCGGCCGTCCTCATCGAGCAGATAGATCGAGGTGTTGGCGATGGGACGGCCGATATGCAGCGCGGCATCGTCCGCGCGCAGCCGCCCCGAGGTCGCCACCACCGTGGTTTCGGTCGGACCGTAGTTGTTGATCAGCTCGAACGGCAGGTGCGCGTCCGGCAGGCGGCTCAGGCGGTCGCCGCCGGTCAGCAGCCGGCGCAACGGCCCGGCCGCGGGCGCGCGCTTGAGCGCGATCTCCGCCAGTGCGGTGACCAGGAAGCCGCTGTGCAGTTCCTGCGACTCCCACCAGCGCAGCAGCGCCACCGGGTCGCCCGCCGCCGCGGCCGGCGCCAGCACCAAGGTCGCGCCCATGCACAGCGGCGGCCAGATTTCCCAGGTGCAGGCGTCGAACGCCAAACCGGCCGCGCACGAACTGCGCTCGCCTTCGCTCAGCGCGAACGCATCGCAATGCCAGTCGAGCAGATTGCGCAGGTTGCGGTGCTCGACCATCACGCCCTTGGGCTGGCCGGTCGAGCCGGAGGTGTAGATCACATAGGCCAGATGCTCCGGCGCCAGGCCGGTTTCGGCGCGGCTAAGATCGCTGCCGTCGAGCCGATCCCACGGACGTTGCGGCGCGTCCAGCGCGATCCGCGGCGGCGATGCGGCCGCATCCCCGCCCTCGCCCAACGTCAGCAGCAGCCGCGCGCCGCTGTCGGCGAGCATGTAGCCCTGGCGTTCCGGCGGATAGGCCGGATCCAGCGGCAGATACGCCGCGCCGGCCTTGGCGACGGCCAGCATCGCCACGATCAGCTCGGCGCTGCGCGGCAGGCGCAAGGCGACGCGGTCGTCCGCGCCGACGCCGAGCGCGCGCAGATGCCGCGCCAGGCGGTTGGCGCGCGCGTTGAGTTCGCCATAGCTCAGCTCGAAGCCGTCCTGGCGGATCGCGACCGCCGACGGCGACCGCGCTGCGCGCTTCTCGAACAGTTCGTGCGCGCACAGCTGCGCGTCCAGGGAATGACGGTTGACGATCGGGGCGGCCGGAGCGTTGTCGCTGCGACGGTGGTGGTCCGTTCTCATCGATGTCCCTTTGAAGTGGTCGCGCCGCATTGCCGCACGGGTTGGAAGCGCGGATTGCGACAGGTGGGTCGATCTGTTCGGGTTGCGGAATGCGGCGTTTTGCAGGCGTTTTCGCGAGAAAACCGCGGCCCGGCCGAAAAGCGCGCGCACGAATCCAGGAGGCGATGCCCCCGGAGCGATGGCGATGGATGCGCGAGGGCCGCGCGGAGCGCGGCCTCAGTGGCGGTCAACAGTACATGACGGTGTCTTGTGCATAGAGCATGCGGATGCTGGCGATCGGTCCGTGATGAATCCGCGCTTGAGCGCGGCGCGCATGAAAACAACCGGTGGCTTCAGCCGAAGCGGCCCGGAAGATGAGACGTCTATCTAATGCTTGTTATGACGGCGGGAACGCATTACCGAGAGCACGTAGGCAGCGGGGCGCGATAGCGAATTCCCCGATCGAAGGACGCATTTCTATGCGGAACGTTGCGCTCTTCGGAATTAAATATAAAGCGATGGCATCGACTGTTGTGTGATGTCTCTCTGGTTTGGTTGTTCCATCCGATTTGCTCGTGTGATTTCGGTCAAGGAGTGAATGAAGTTCTTTTGGATCGTCGAACGAATCCTCGCTCGCGCTCGTCGCATGAACTGCGAAACGACGATCCGCGCACATCGACGCAGGCGAAAAAACCGGCTTTTCCCTGGGGAAAACCGCCATTCGCGCGAAGCCTTCCTGCGCGCAGAAAAACATCGAATGATGTTTGTCATGTTGCGAAAGTGTTTCGCGACGAGGTCAAACAGATCGCTTCATCGTGCAGTAATGAATCGAATGAACGAACGCGCGCGGCGCGCTGTCGATAACCTGTCGCCGGAATCTATTGGCGATATTTTCGTCAATTGACGTTTGTCACTCGCGGCCCGATCCGCATAGCGCATCGCGATACCGTGCCGCATTCGTTTATCGATGTGGAAATTTGTTTTCGGTTTTACTGCGGGCTCGCCGATCTGCGACGCAGTTCCTTTCCGCCACGCGCGGATGCGTGCGGGTCGCGCCGAGGCGCTTCATGCCTGCTGTCCCGTGCCATGCCCATGCGCGCGCGGCAGGGCGCGCCGCTTGGCCCTGACGGTTTCCGATCGGCACGGCGCTTCGCGGCCACGGCCGAGCGCAGCGAGGCGAGCCGCCTTCGCCGCGTTTGCGGGCTGGGTTGGCCAGGCGGCGCCGCAACGGGCGCCGGCGCCGGCCTAGGTCAAGGCCAGCGCCTGCGCGTCGTCCTGCGCGCGCGCGCGCAGCGCCGGCTGGCGCCGGCATTCGAGCAACAGCGGCGAGGCCAGATCGCACTGCGGATGCATGCGGATCAGGCCGTGCACCGCGCCGGCCAGGCCGGTCATCAGCCCCGGCGTGAACGCCTTGCGGGTGACGCCGCCGACGATGCCGTGCTCCTCGATTCCCGACACCACCTGCATCGTGGCGGCTTCGCGCTCGCCGGCGCAGCCCTGCGGATCCAGCGCGGCCGCGCGCACCAGCAACTCCCATTGCGAGAAATCGCCGTGGCACAAGGTGTGGGTGAGGCCCCACTGCCCGCGCGTCAACGCCACCGCGCGGCGCAGGTCGCGCAATGCGCCGGCGTCGCCGTCGCGCGCGTACAGGTCGGCCGCGGCCAACCCGATGCCGACGCCGCCGTTGCACCAGGTCGGGAAGTTGACGCTGTCGACCATGCGCACGTCGTGCCAGTTGCCGCTGGCCGGATCGAACAGCGAATCCTGGAACGCGAACGCGGCCGCGGCCAGTTCGCGCCAGCGCCGGCGGTCGTCCTCGCTGCCGGCCTGGCTGCGCGCCAGCCGCGCCAGCGCCCAGCCCATGCCATAGCCGCCGTGGCCGAAGCCGCCGATCGGATCGGGGAACGCCGGCGACAGCCAGTACGCGCCGCGCTGGTCGCGGTGCGCGGTCACCTCCAGCCGCCGCGCCGCGTCCGCGGCCAGCGAAAGCCAACGCGGATCGGCGGCGGCGCGGGCCAGTTCCAGCAGCGGCACGATCGCGCCGGCGCTGCCGCCGGTGATGTCGAGGAAGGGTTCTTCGGCGAAGCCCACGCGTTCGAGTTGCTGCGCGCAGGCGCGCGCGTCGTCGAGCAATTGCGGCCGGCCGAGCAGGTCGTGCAGGACCAGCCAGGCCCAGATCCGGCTGCCGTCGCCGTTGAAGCCGCCGACCACCGCCGAGGCTTCGACCTGGGTCTGCCGGCGCATCGCCAGCAGCGCGCCTTCCAGCGCCTCCTCGACGCCGTCGACCGGGTCGGCGCGGCCGTGCTCGGTCTCGTGGCGATAACCGGCCAGCGCCACCGCCACGCCGCCGAGGCCGAAATAGGCGTCGGCGCCGAGCGGCTGCACGTGCCAGCCGTCGCCGCCGAAACTCTCCGGCGAAATCCAGGTGGTCGAACCGTCGTGCGCGCGCACCGACAGCCGCAGCAGGCGCTGCACGGTGTCTGCGGCGAGCGCGCGGCGGCGTTGGTCGAGGCGGTCGCGATGCGGATGGCGGGCGTAGTGCGAACGGCTGTCGCGCTCGCTCGGCCCGTCGGTCTCGCTGTTGAGCTGGGTGACCACCAGCGAGCTGCGCACGATCATTTCCTCCAGCTCGATGCGCATGCCGCGCCACTCCTCGACCGTGGCCTCGATGCGCTGCGCGCTGAGCGGTTCGACGAAGGCCGGAATATCGCCGTAGCGCAGGTCGTCGATCTCGACCGCGATCTGCTCCGGCGACGGCGCCTGCGCCGACGGGCTGCGCGCGAACAGCGCGCGCGCACGCTCGATCGCCTTGTCTTCTTCGTGCAGCGAGGCCGGATGCCAGAGCATGCGGCCGACCTCGACATAGGACTGGGTGGTCCGGCGCACGTCGCGCGCGCGGCAGCCTTCGAACGCGGCCAGCAGCGGCGCCAGCGCGCCGTCGGCGTCGAGCGCGCGCAGGTGGCGCGACGCGTCGAGGAAGCCGTCGCTGATCTGGTCCCAATAGCGCGACACCTCGGGCTTGGGGCTGGGATGGTTCTGCGAGGCCGACAGCTCGGCCTCGACCATCGCGACCCGCGCCTGGGTGGTGCCGTCGTCGACGATCACCGGCACCTGCAGCTGCGGCTGCTCGCCCGGCAGCGAACCGGCCGCGGACAGATCGGCGCGGCCGAAGCCCATCACCGGCGAACGGAACGGCACGATGCCGGTGCGCAGCACCGAGTTCTGGATCAGCTCCTGGGCCAGGTCGTAGGCCGGCCCAAAGCGCGAGGGCGCGGCCGGACGCTGCGGCGCGAACAGGCTTTCGACATCGACCACATGCGGCACCGGCCCGGCCGCGACCAGGTTTTCCAGATGGATGTCGGTGCCGCCGAGCAGGCGCAGCACCGCCAGCCAATGGCCGAGGCGGCGATAGAACTCGCGCAGTTGCGCGTCGCCGTCGCAATAGCGGTGTTCGACGAACGCGGCCCAGCCGTAGTCGCCGCGGTCGAGCACGTCCGGCACGCGGATGCGCTCGTCCGCGCCGAACACCTGGGCGAGGAAGCCGTCCAGCGCCGCGTCGATGCGCAGCGAGCGCGGCTTGTACATCAGCTTGCCGCCCGCGAACGCGACCCGGGCGACGGTCTGGCCGCCGTCGTGCAGGTCGCCCTCGCCCAGGCCGATGCCGAGCAGGCGGCCGAGCGGGCGGCGCGTCCACTGCGACAGCAGCGCGCGGTCGGCGGCGATGCGCGCGACCAGGGTCTGGATCGCGGCGCTGTGCTGGTCCAGCGCGCGCTGCAGCCGCGCCAGCAGCGGCGGATAGCGGCGCTGCAGATGGGCGGCGAATTCAGGGCTCTGCGCCAGCTCGACGAAGCGCGCGAAACGCTGCGCATCGTCGCCTTCGCCGAGTTCGCCGCTGTGGCGGGCGGCGTGAAGTTCCAGCACCAGCACCCGATTGAGCTTGAGCCGCGCGTTGGCGTACAGCGCCTGCGCGGCGGTGGCGCGGATCAAGGCGGATTCTTCGGCGTCCCAGTCCTGCGCCGCGGCGGCCAGGCGCGCGGCGAAGGCCGCGTCGGCGCCGGCGGTGAAGCGGTCGATGATCGGGCCGAAGCCCTCGTCCATGCGGCTTGCGGCCATCGTATGCGACCTCGGTACGGGCTGGGTGCGATTGGGAGAAACAGGCGGCGGCCGCAACGGCGGCGCGGCGAAGCTACGCAGGCGCTGGCGGCTGCGCGGGCGGTTTCATCGGGGATTGCGGCGGGCGGCGATGGGCCCGAGCGGGCCGCGCCGCCCGCCGCGAGGCGGCATTACATGCAGCAGACGCAACGGCCGCTGGGACAGGTCGATACCGACGTGGAGTGGGTGATGGGCGCCCTCATCGCGTCTTCGACCGCGTTTTCGCCTTCCAGGAACAACGGACCGGCCGGATTGTCGAAACCGGCGACGTTGCCGGTACCGGTGAGCCAGCCTTTGATCAGATCGTTGTCTTGCATTGAGAATCCTCCCTGACTACTGGATGTCGCCCAGCAAACGGCCGTTCCCTGTTTCGAAATCCCGCCGCACCCGGGCACCGATTTCTACTGCCTTGGCTTGTACTGCATGGCCGTCCGCCGCAGCGAATGTACATCGGCGACGCAACGCCGGAACGACCACCGCCGCACTCTAGGCAGCGGCTCGATCAACTGTCAAATCGACGCAGCTCGCGCACGCAGGCCGCTTTGCGCGGCGCAGTGCGCAAAGGCGAGCGGCAGCCTTACGCGGCGCGCCTTGCGCGGGATTGTCCGGCGCCGCGCAGCCGCAGTTCGCTTCGCTGCCGCCGCGCGCCGGCGCGAGGCCGTGTGCGCGATGCGGCATCGCACCACACTGCCCGCCTCGCGCCGTTGACGCTATCCTCGCGTTGCGGCGATGCGCGAGGCGGCGCCTGCGCGCCGCCGATGCCGCCGCGGTTACCGATGCCGTTACCGATGCAGTTACCGATGCCGCCCCGCCCTGGAGCTTCGCGATGTCCTCGTTCGCCCGCTTGATCGAAGAGTTCGACCCGGATGCCGGGATCCTGCCGCCGCCGCACTGGTTCCAGGGACGCACGGTCTATGGCGGCCTGACCGCGGCGCTGGCGCTGCAGGCCGCGATCGGCAGCGCGCCCGCGGGCCTGCCGCCGCTGCGTGCGGCGCAAGTCGCCTTCGTCGGCCCGGCCTCCGGCGCGCTGCGCTTCCGGCCGCGCCTGCTGCGCCAGGGCAAGTCCTCGCTGTCGATCGATGTCGACGCCGACAGCGACGGCGAGCCCGCGCTGCGCGCGCTGTTCGTGTTCGCCGCCGCGCGCGCCAGCCGCATCGCCCACGATTTCTCGCAGCGCCCGCAGGTGCGGCCGGCCGGCGAATGCCCGCGCCTGCCGGTGCACGAGCTGGCGCCGCGCTTTCTCGGCAACTTCGACGTGCGCCTGGCCGGCGGATCGGCGCCGGTGTCGGGCGCGGCGAATCCGGAGTTCATCGCCTGGGTGCGCCACCTCGACGACGAAGGCGTGGCGCCGGCCGTGGCCCTGGTCGCGCTGGCCGACGCGCTGCCGCCGGCGGCGCTGGCGAGCTTCACCGAAATGGCGCCGGTCAGCTCGATCGCCTGGAGCTTCGAATTGTTCGACCCGCCCGCCGGCCGCGGCTGGTTCCTGCTGCGCTCCTTCAGCCAGCAGGCCGCGCACGGTTATTCGGTGCAGGACATGGAAATCTGGGACGAATCCGGGCGGCGCGTGCTGGCCGGCCGCCAATCGGTGGCGCTGTACCAGTAACGCCGCAAGCGCGGACGAAAACGACGCGGCCGCCCGGATCGTCCGGGCGGCCGCGCCGGTGGCGAAACGAATGCGCGGCTTACATGACGCAGCCGGCGACCACCTTGTAGTTCTTGGTCGTCGGGCCATAGCCGGTGTCGCCGCAGCTGGCCGGCTGACGTACGCCGACCACGGCGGTGCCGGCGTCGTTGTAGTAGATCGTCGAGCAGAAGCAACCCTGCGATTGGGTGGCGGCGCCGGTGCTGGCGGATGCGGCCAGCAGGACGCCCAACGCGATCAGCTTGATGCGGTGCATCGAATCTCTCCTTCGACAGGTGCGCGGCGCTACTGCCGCGGACGCACCATACACCCGGCGATTCGCAGCGCCTGCAACGCCGCGGCGCGAAGTGTGTCGGGGTTCCCATGCGCGCAGCGCGGCGCAGATGAACTGTGAGCGGCATCGTGAATATACGGCCCGTTGCGGTCGCGCGCGGCGCGCCTCACGCGTTCGCCCGCATAGCGCTTCGGCCCGTGCGCCGGAGCCGCGACCGCACAGCGACGGCGTATAGTCCTTCGCGCGACGCCGCGCGAATGCGCCAGGCGCGCCCTGCCCGTCCACTGCGAGCGCCACCATGCCGCCGACCGACCGCGACAACGCCCGACTCGTCGAGATCCGCACCTACCGGCTCAAGCCCGGCCACGGCGAGCGCTTCGTCGCGGCGATGGCGGCCGCGCTGCCGATGGTGCGCGCCAGCGGCATGGACGTGGTCGCCTTCGTCCGCTCCGGACACGAGCACGAGAGCTACTGCCTGATCCGCGCCTACGCCGACCGCGCGCAGCTGGTCGCGCAGCAGGACGCGTTCTACGGCTCCGACGCCTGGCGGCAAGGCCCGCGCCAGGCCTTGGTCGATTGCCTGCAGGACTACCTCAACACCTTGCTGTGGCTGTCGCCGCAGGGCATCGAGGACCTGCGTTCGCGCAACCGCCTGGACAACGACTGATCCGACCACCGCGGCGGCCGGCGCCTGCACGCCGCCGTCCGCAGCTCAGGCGCGCCGCCACGGACGCAGGCGCGCGAACCACGGCCGGCGCGCCGGCG
>NZ_LXSD01000283.1:0-13558 GCF_017168095.1 Lysobacter enzymogenes
CGCTGCCGCGCGTGGCCTGAGCGCGGCACGGCCGGCCGCGTGCCGGTCGGCATGGATTTCGGCGCCGCTCGCACCGGCGCGCCCGGCGCAGCCGTCCCGGCGCCGGAAGCCTTCCCGGCGCAGACAACCCGCGCCGCGCAGCGCTTTCGCGACCCCCGTCGGACGGCCGCCAACGCGCCAGACCCGGCAACTCCCTACATGACCAAGGACAGGGCGGCCGCCCCGCCGCCCTGTGTTAGCGTGACGGCCTTCCTATGTCCCGGAACCGCCATGCCGAAGATGTCCCAGACCTGTCAGTCCCTGTTGTTCGCGGCCGGCCTGGCCGCCGCCGCCAGCGCTGGCGTGGCGTCCGCTCAGGAGAACAAAGTGACCGATGACCCGTATGCCTGGCTGGAAGACGTCGACGGCAAGCGCGCGCTGGATTGGGTGAAGCAGCGCAACGCCAAGACCGAGGCCGAACTGGCCGCCACGCCGCAGTTCAAGCAGCTCGAAACCAGCATCCGCGCCGTGCTCGACTCCGACGCCAAGATTCCCGGCGTCGAGAAGATCGGCGGCTACTACTACAACTTCTGGAAGGACGCGCAGCACCAGCGCGGCCTGTGGCGCCGCACCACGCTCGAGGAATACCGCAAGGCCAAGCCGGCCTGGGAAACGGTGATCGATCTGGACGCGCTCAACCGCGAAGAGAACGAGCAGTGGGTCTGGCACGGCGCCGAATGCCTCAAGCCCGATTACCAGCGCTGCCTGATCGCGCTGTCGCGCGGCGGCTCCGACGCCGACGTGACCCGCGAGTTCGATCTCACCGCCAAGGCCTGGATCAAGGACGGCTTCTTCCGTCCCGAAGCCAAGGGCAGCCTGAGCTGGATCGATAAGGACCACGTCTACGTCGCCACCGATTTCGGCAAGGGCTCGATGACCACCTCCGGTTATGCCCGCACCGTGCGCCTGTGGACGCGCGGCACGCCGATGGCGCAGGCCAAGCCGGTCTACGAAGGCAAGGACACCGACCTGTCGGTGAGCGCCTACCACGATCCGACCCCGGGCTTCGAGCGCGACTTCGTCAACCGCGCGCTGGCGTTCTACAACGATGAGCTGTACCTGCGCGGCAAGGACGGCAAGCTCAGCAAGATCGAGCTGCCGAACTCGGCCAGCAAGTTCGTCCATCGCGAATGGCTGATGGCCGAACTGCGCGAGCCGTTCGAAGCCGGCGGCAAGCAATACCCGGCCGGCAGCCTGATCGCGATCGGCTTCGACGACTTCATGGCCGGCAAGCGCGACTTCGCCACGCTGTTCGCGCCGACCGCGACCACCTCGCTGGCCGGCGTGGTCTGGACCCGCAACCACCTCGTGCTGAACGTGCTCGACGACGTCAAGTACAAGCTCAGCGTGCTGACGCCCGGCAAGGGCGAGTGGACGCGCAGCGAGTTCGTCGGCGCGCCGGCGTTCGGCACCGTCGGCGTCGCCGCGGTCGACAGCGACGACAGCGATGCGGTGTGGCTGTCGGCGTCCGACTACCTGACCCCGACCACGCTGGCGCTGGCGCAGATCGGCAAGCAGCCGGAAACGCTGAAGACCAACCCGAGCTTCTTCGACGCGTCCAAGGACGTGATCGAACAGCACTTCGCCACCAGCAAGGACGGCACCCGCGTGCCGTACTTCGTGGTGCGGCCGAAGGATCTCAAGTTCGACGGCAAGGCGCCGACCCTGCTGTACGGCTACGGCGGTTTCGAGATTTCGCTGACCCCGAGCTACTCCGGCGGCATCGGCAAGGGCTGGCTGGAGAAGGGCGGCGTGTACGCGGTCGCCAACATCCGCGGCGGCGGCGAGTACGGCCCGCGCTGGCACCAGGCCGCGCTCAAGGCCAACCGCCACAAGGCCTATGAGGACTTCGCCGCGGTCGGCCAGGACCTGATCGCGCGCAAGATCACCTCGACCCCGCACCTGGGCGTGCAGGGCGGCAGCAACGGCGGCCTGCTCACCGGCAACATGCTGACCCAGTACCCCGACCTGTTCGGCGCGGTGGTGGTGCAGGTGCCGCTGCTGGACATGAAGCGCTACAGCCACCTGCTGGCCGGCGCTTCGTGGATGGCCGAGTACGGCGATCCTGACACCAGCGACTGGTCGTTCATCCAGACCTTCTCGCCGTACCACCTGTTCGACGCCAAGCGCGAGTATCCGCCGGTGATCTTCATGACCTCGACCAAGGACGACCGCGTCCATCCGGGCCATGCGCGCAAGATGGCGGCGAAGATGCTCGACGCCGGCAAGACCAACGTGCGCTATTACGAGAACATCGAAGGCGGCCACGGCGGCGCGGCCAACAACGCCCAGGCCGCGCACATGAACGCGCTGGCCTACACCTTCCTGTGGGAGCAGTTGGCCAAGTGATGCGGTCGGCGGCATCGGTCGGTCGCGATTTCGGACGGGCGCCTTCGGGCGCCCGTTCGTGCGTTGGCGGCCCGGGCTTCGGGTCGAGGGCAGTCCGGCGCGTCGCGCCCGACGCCCGCGGTTCGCACCCGTGCCCCCGCGTTCTCTCCCACCGTCATTCCGGCGAAAGCCGGAATCCATTTTGATCGTCGCTCCTGCCCGTCCCGCGAAGGCGGAGCAACCGCAAAATGGATTCCGGCTTTCGCCGGAATGACGGGGCGAGGTGGGCGCGTCGTTCGCGCCCTTCGCCGCCCGCTATCCGTGACCGGCGTACGTATTTTCCGGCGCTTCACCCTGCGACATTGAGGACCACCCCGGCGGACCCCATATGAAACCTTCTTTCTTCACCTTAGCGGCCACGCTTCTGATGACCACCACACTCAACGCCCCCGCCGCCGGCCTGCCCGCGCCGCCGGTCGCGGCCAGGCAGCCGCACACCGTCAAGGCGCCGCACGGCGCGCAGCGCCAGGACGAGTACTACTGGCTGCGCGACGACAAGCGCAAGAACCCGCAGATGCTGGCCTATCTCAACGCCGAGAACGCCTACGTCGACGCCGTGATGAAACCGCTCAAGCCGCTGGAGGACGCGCTCTACGGCGAGATCGTCGGCCGCATCAAGCAGGACGACAGCTCGGTGCCGTACCGCGAGCGCGGCTACTGGTACTACACCCGCTTCGAGACCGGCCAGGACTACCCGATCCACGCCCGCCGCAAGGGCGCGATGGACGCGGCCGAGCAGGTGATGCTCGACGTCAACGTCATGGCCAAGGGCAAGGACTACTTCAGCGTCGGTGCGATGGAAGTCAGCCAGGACAACCGCGTGCTGGCCTGGGCCGACGACGCGGTCGGCCGCCGTCAGTACACGATCCGCTTCAAGAACCTCGACACCGGCGAGATCTATCCCGACGTCATCGAGGGCGTGTCGACCGACCTGATGTGGGCCGACGACAACAAGACCCTGTTCTACATCGAGAACGACCCGGAAACGCTGCTGACCGTGCGGGTCAAGAAGCACGTGCTCGGCACGCCGGCGTCCAGCGACGTCCTGGTCTACGAGGAAAAGGACGACAGCTTCTACATGGGCCTGGGCCGCACCCGCGACGACGCCTACCTGTGCATCGACGTGCACAGCACCGTGTCCAGCGAGATGCGCTGCGCGCCGGCCGCCGATCCGAAGGAATTCGCGGTGCTGGCGCCGCGCGAGCGCGACGTTGAATACCACGCCGACCGCCTCGACGGCCGCTGGGTGATCCGCACCAACGCGCCCGGCGCCGACGGCAAGCCCGCGCCGAACTTCAAGCTGGTGACCGCGCCCGACGGCGCGCGTTCGCGCAAGGAGTGGAAGGACTGGATCGCGCACCGCGACGACGTCTTCATCGAGGGCTTCGAGCTGTTCGACGGCTTCACCGCCGTGTCCGAGCGCTCCGACGCGCTCGAGCGCCTGCGCCTGATCCACAAGGGTAAGGACGGCAAGGAGGAGTACGTCAAGGCCGACGAGCCGGCGTTCTCGATGGGCCTGTCGATCAATTCCGAACACGACACGCCGTGGCTGCGCTACAGCTACACCTCGCTGACCACGCCGGCGACGACCTACGAGCTCAACACCGAAACCGGCGAGCGCAAGCTGCTCAAGCGCCAGCCGGTGATCGGCTACGACCCGGACAAGTACGTCACCGAGCGCTTCTGGGCGACCGCGCGCGACGGCGCCCGCATTCCGGTGTCGCTGGTCTACAAGAAGGGCTTCGAGAAGAACGGCAAGGCGGCGATGCTGCAGTACGCCTACGGCAGCTACGGCATGTCGATGGATCCGAACTTCTCGGTCACCAACGTCAGCCTGCTCGATCGCGGCATGGTCTACGCCATCGCCCATATCCGCGGCGGCCAGGAAATGGGCCGGCAGTGGTACGACAACGGCAAGCTGTTCAACAAGCAGAACACCTTCAACGACTTCGTCGACGTCACCGACGCCCTGGTCGAGGCCGGCTACGCCGCGCCCGACCGCGTCGCCGCGTACGGCGGCAGCGCCGGCGGCCTGCTGATGGGCGCGATCACCAACATGGCCGCCGACAAGTACCGGGTGATCCTGTCGCAGGTGCCGTTCGTGGACGTGGTGACGACGATGCTCGACGCCAGCATCCCGCTGACCACCAACGAGTACGACGAGTGGGGCAATCCGGAGAAGAAGGATTACTACGACTACATGCTGTCGTACTCGCCCTACGACAACCTGAAGAAGCAGGCCTATCCGGCGATGTTCGTCGGCACCGGCCTGTGGGATTCGCAGGTGCAGTACTGGGAGCCGGCCAAGTACGTGGCGCGGCTGCGCACGCTCGACACCGGCGACCGGCCGGTGCTGTTCCGCACCAACATGGACGCCGGCCACGGCGGCAAGTCGGGCCGCTTCCGCCGCTATCGCGAGCAGTCGGAGATGTTCGCGTTCATGATCGATCAGCTGCGGGTGAGCCACGAGGTCGCGGCGAAGTAAGCCGCGGCGGCGAGCGGTTCGACGACGGGCCCGGCGCGAGCCGGGCCTGTTCGTTTGCGGTGCTGCGGCGGGGCGGAAAGCATCGGGGCTGAAGCCCCTCCCACAACAGCCACCCGGGATCGAGGCCGCGCCCGCTCTTGTGGGAGGGGCTTCAGCCCCGATGCTCTCCTATCCGATCGCCGCACCCCACTGCAACCCGCCACCCGCCACGCCGCATACTTCCGCCATGTCCGCCCCCACGCCTCCCGAGGACAGCGCCGCCGCGCCCGCGCCGCCGCCGGCAGCGCCCGCGCCCCCCGTCCGCCTGCGCTGGGCCTGGTGGCTGCTGGCCTACCTCAGCCTGGGCCTGGGCATCGTCGGCATCGTCGTGCCGGGGCTGCCGACGGTGCCGTTCGTGCTGCTGTCGGCCTTCGCCGCCTCGCGCGGCTCGCAGCGGCTGCATGCCTGGCTGCTGGCGCACCGCCAGTTCGGCCCGATGATCCGCGACTGGCAGGCGCACGGCGCGGTCAGCCGCCGGGCCAAGCGGCTGGCGGTGTCGATGATGGCGGCGTGCGCGGCGATCATGTTCCTGACCTCGCCGAAGTGGTGGATGGCCGCGAGCGGCACCGCGATCATGGCCGTGGTGGCGGTGTGGCTGTGGCGCCGGCCCGAGCCGCCGCCCCGCTAGGCCGCCGCGCAGCCGCGTGCGAGCCTGAACCCGTACCCCGACGGCGCTCCCAGTCCCGCGCGCCGGGTTCGTTTCGGTCACCCCCGCGGGCTACACTTCGGGGCATGAATGCACGCCCCGCCTCGTTCCTGATCCCGGTCGCGCTGACCCTGGCCCTGGCCGCCTGCGGCAACAAGGGCCCGCTGGTCCTGCCGACCGCGCCGCCGCCGCCCGAAGCGCCCAAGGCCAAGCCCGGCGAAGTGCCGGTGACCATCTCCAACGCCAACGCGCCGCCGGTGGCGACCGACCCGCACAAGAAGTCGCAGGCGGTGCCGTCGCTGGACAAGGTGCTGGCCCCGCCGGCCGAAGGCGCCGACAAGGACAAGTCCGGGCAGGACAAGTCCGGCCAGGATTCGTCCGACGGCGCGGACAAGCCGGCCGAGCCGGTGCCCGCCAGCGGCCAGGGCGATGGCTGAGGCCGTCGCCGCGCGCGCGCCGCTGCGTTTCAGCAAGATGCACGGCGCCGGCAACGATTTCGTCGTGCTCGACCTGCGCGGCGGCGCCGCGCCGCCGGACGCCGGACTGTGCCGGCGCCTGGCCGACCGCCACACCGGCGTGGGCTGCGATCAGATCCTCACCGTCGAAGACCCGCTCAGCGCCGGCGCGGTCGCCTCCTACCGCATCTGGAATTCCGACGGCTCGACCTCGCAGCAATGCGGCAACGGCGCGCGCTGCATCGCCGCCTGGCTGGTGCGCGACGGCGCCGCCGCGGCCGGCGCCGGCTTCTCCGTCGACAGCCCGGCCGGCCGCCACGCGGTCACGCCGCTGGGCGAAGGCGGCTTCCGCATCGACATGGGCCGGCCCGAGTTCGACCCCGAACGCATCCCGCTGCGCGGCTACCCCAGCCGCCAGGACCAGTACGTGCTCGACGTGCACGACACCGTGATCGGCTTCGGCGCGGTGTCGATGGGCAACCCGCACGCGGTGATCGAAGTCGACGACGTCGATGCCGCGCCGGTGGAGACCATCGGCCCGATGCTGCAGTCCAGCCACGAATTCCCCGAATCGGCCAATGTCGGCTTCGCCCAGGTGCTGGCGCCCGACCGCATCCGCCTGCGCGTGTACGAGCGCGGCGTCGGCGAAACCCTGGCCTGCGGCTCCGGCGCCTGCGCCGCCGCGGCGGTGCTGATGCAGCGCGGCCGGGTCGCGCGCGAGGTCGCGGTGCAACTGCCCGGCGGCGAACTGCGCATCGCCTGGCCCGACGCCGACGCGACCCTGTCGATGGCCGGGCCGACCGCATTCGTGTTCGAAGGAGAGTGGAACCGATGAGCGAAAGACTCGGCGACAAGCCGGCCGAGCTCGGCGCGCACGAAGTCGCTTCGTGGCTGCGCCGCCACCCGCGCTTCCTGCAGCAGTTTCCCGACCTGTCGATGAGCCTGGTGGTGCCGCGCGAGGAAGGCTCGGCCGCCTCGCTGGCGAGCTATCAGCTGGAAGTGCTGCGCGACAAGAACCGCGAACTCTCGCGCCGCCTGCACGAGCTGTTCGGCAACGCCCAGGAAAACGAACGGCTGGCGGTGCGCACCCACCAGCTGACCCTGGCATTGATGCGCCAGAACAACGCCGGCGACACCATGCGCGCGATGGCCGCGAGCCTGGCCGAGGATTTCAACGGCGACCTGGTCCGGCTGATCGTGTTCCGCCGTTACGAGGGCGTGGCCGACAGCGAGTGGCTGCAGATCATCGAAGACGGCGACGCGCGCCTGCAGCCGTTCCGCGACGCGCTCGGCGACGGCGAACCGCTGTGCGGCCGCCTGCAGCCGGAGAAGCACGCGGTGCTGTACGGCGAGCGCGCCGAGGACGTGCAATCCACCGCGCTGTTGCCGCTGCCGGGCGTAGGCCTGATCGCGGTCGGCAGCCGCGACCCCAACCGGTTCTTCCCCGGCATGGGCACGCTGTTCCTGCGCATGATGGGCGAATCGCTGGCGGTGGCGCTGCGCCGCTTCGATTGACGTCGGCGCGGCCGGGACTTGGCCTGGCCGCCACGCCGCGCACGCGCGCGGCGGAGTAGGATGCGCGGCATGAATCCGGTCGACGCCTTCCTCGATCACCTGCGCGTGGAAAAGCGCATGTCCGCGCATACCCTCGACGCCTACCGGCGCGATCTCGACGCGCTGACGGTGTGGACGCTGCAGTACGCCGGCGGCGACGTGCTCGCGCTGCAGGTCGAAGACATCCGCGCCTTCATCGCCGCCGAGCACCGCCGCGGCCTCACCGCCAAGAGCCTGCAACGGCGGTTGTCGGCTTGCCGCAGTTTCTATTCGTGGCAGGTCCGGCAGGGCGCGCTGGAGGCCAGCCCCGCCGCGCCGATCCGCGCGCCCAAGGCGCCGCGCAAACTGCCGCAGGTGCTCGACCCGGACGAAGCCAAGGCGCTGGTCGAAGTCGACACCGACGCGCCGCTGGGCCTGCGCGACCGCGCGCTGCTGGAATTGTTCTACTCCTCCGGCCTGCGCCTGAGCGAGCTGTGCGCGCTGCGCTGGCGCGACCTCGATCTCGACGACGCCTTGGTCAGCGTGCTCGGCAAGGGCAACAAGCAGCGCATCGTGCCGCTGGGCTCGCACGCGTGCGCGGCGCTGCGCGAATGGCGCGCGTCCACCGGCGCCGGCGCCGAGGCGTTCGTGTTTCCCGGCCGCGGCGGCGCCCAGATCAGCTCGCGCGCGGTGCAACTGCGCGTGCGCGCGCTGGCCCAGCGCCAGGGCTTGTTCAAGCGCGTGCATCCGCATCTGCTGCGGCATTCCTTCGCCAGCCACATCCTGGAATCCTCCGGCGACCTGCGCGGCGTGCAGGAACTGCTGGGCCATGCGGACATCGCCACCACGCAGATCTATACGCATCTGGATTTCCAGCATTTGGCGAAGGTGTATGACGCGGCGCATCCGCGGGCTAAACGGCGGAAACAAGGAGATAGTGAGTAGGAGATAGGAGATAGGAGATAGCGAAAGCGGGGGGCGCTCTTTCTATCTCCTAACTCCTATCCGCTACCTCCTGGCCCAAGGTGCCCCTTGACTCGCCGCCCGCCGCCCCCATCCATGGCCCATCCCCCGGAGGTCGCCATGGACCCGAGCCAGAATCCCAACGTTTTCCACGCCACCACCATCGTCTCGGTCCGCCGCGACGGCCGCGTCGCCATCGCCGGCGACGGCCAGGTCACGCTCGGCCACACGGTGATGAAATCCAACGCGCGCAAGGTCCGCCGCCTGGGCCGCGACGGCCAGGTGCTGGCCGGTTTCGCCGGCGCCGCCGCCGATGCGTTCACCTTGTTCGAACTGTTCGAAGCCAAGCTCGAAAAGCACGGCCAGCTGACCCGCGCCGCGGTCGAACTGGCCAAGGATTGGCGCACCGAGCGCCGCCTGGGCAAGCTCGAAGCGCTGCTCGCCGTCGCCGACCGCGAAACGTCCCTGGTCATCAGCGGCACCGGCGATGTGATCGAACCCGAAGACGGCATCGTCGCCATCGGTTCCGGCGGCATGTACGCGCTGTCCGCCGCGCGCGCGCTGATGGCGCACAGCAGCCTCGATGCCCGCGGCATCGCCACCGAGGCGATCAACATCGCCGGCGACGTGTGCATCTATACGAATCGCAACGTGGTGGTGGAAGAGCTGTAGGAACGAGTGGAGAGGAACGAGGAACCAGTTGAAGCGGGTTCCTCGTGATCTTTCCCGTTTCGGCGCCTTCGCTCGTTCCTCGTTCCTCATTTCTCTTAACTCATTCCTGCCTCGACTATGAAACCCGACAACAGCCACGCCACCATGACTCCGCGCGAGATCGTGCAGGAACTGGACCGCCACATCGTCGGCCAGCATTCGGCCAAGCGCGCGGTCGCCATCGCCCTGCGCAACCGCTGGCGCCGCATGCAGCTGCCGGCGGAGTTGCGCAACGAGGTGATGCCCAAGAACATCCTGATGATCGGCCCGACCGGCGTCGGCAAGACCGAGATCGCGCGGCGCCTGGCGACGCTGGCCAACGCGCCGTTCGTCAAGGTCGAGGCCACGCGCTTCACCGAGGTCGGCTACGTCGGCAAGGACGTCGAGCAGATCGTGCGCGACCTGGCCGACACCGCGGTCAAGCTGTATCGCGAGCAGGCCAAGACCCGCGTGCGCACCCAGGCCGAGGAGCGCGCCGAAGACCGCATCCTCGACGCGCTGCTGCCCAAGCGCGTGCCCGGCGGTTTCGGCTTCGGTTCGGAAACCCCGGCCGCCGACCACAGCGCGCCCGACAGCGACACCCGCGCCAAGCTGCGCAAGCAACTGCGCGCCGGCGAGCTGGACGATCGCGAGATCGAGATCGAAACCGCGGTCAACCTCGGCGGCGTCGACATCATGGCGCCGCCCGGCATGGAAGAGATGGGCCAGCAGCTGCGGCAGATGTTCTCGCAGGTGTCCGGCGGCAAGACCCACAAGAAGCACCTGTCGATCAAGGCCGCGCGTCCGCAACTGATCGAAGAGGAAGCGGCGAAGCTGGTCAACGAGGACGACGTGCGCCAGGCGGCGATCGAGGCCTGCGAGCAGCACGGCATCGTCTTCATCGACGAGATCGACAAGGTCGCCAAGCGCAGCGAGGCCGGCATGAGCGGCGGTGACGTCAGCCGCGAAGGCGTGCAGCGCGACCTGCTGCCGCTGGTGGAAGGCTCGACGGTCAGCACCAAGTACGGCGCGGTCAAGACCGACCACATCCTGTTCATCGCTTCCGGCGCGTTCCATCTGGCCAAGCCCAGCGACCTGATTCCCGAGCTGCAGGGCCGTTTCCCGATCCGGGTGGAGCTGGGCGCGCTGAGCAAGGACGACTTCGTGCGCATCCTGACCGAGCCGAAGGCGGCGCTGACCACGCAGTACGTCGAGTTGCTGCGCACCGAAGGGGTCAAGCTGGAGTTCGCTACCGATGCGGTGGACCGGCTGGCCGAGATCGCCGCGCAGGTCAACGAGCGCCAGGAGAACATCGGCGCGCGGCGCCTGCATACGGTGCTGGAGCGCTTGCTCGATACCTTGAGCTACGAGGCGCCGGATCGCGACGGGCAGGCGGTGACGATCGACAAGGCGTATGTGGATCAGCATCTGGGCGAGTTGGTGCAGGATCCGGATTTGAGTCGGTACATTCTTTGATCGTGTAGGGCGCCCGCACCCGCACCCCGGCCCGAACGCAGAGCGTTCGGGCGTTCGGTGCTGCGCGAGCCGATGGCTCGCAAGCGCAGCCCCTCACCCCGCTTGCGGGAGAGGGCCAGGGTGAGGGCCGCGCCGCAAGGCGCCGTTTATTGACAGTCCTCGCCCCCGCCGCGCTCTGCTACCGTGTCGCCCCATGGACGACCCCGCACCCGCAAGCGCGCCACGGACCGACGCTTCCGCACCCAACCCCGCCACGCCGAAGACCGCGCTCGTCATCGGTGCCAACGGCTTCCTCGCCGGCTACCTCATCGCCTCGCTGCGCCGCCACGGCTGGCGCGTGCTGCGCGGCGTCCGCGACGGCGGCCGCGCGCTGCGCGAGGACGAACGCCGCGCCGACCTCGCCCGCATGACCTCGCCGCAGGACTGGCGCGAGACGCTGCGCGGCGTCGATGCGGTGATCAACGCCGCCGGCATCCTGCGCGAAGCCGGCGCGCAGACCTTCCAGGCCATCCATGTCGACGGCCCGCTGGCGCTGGCGCGCGCCTGCGTCGAATCCGGCGTGCCGCGCTTCGTGCAACTCTCGGCGCTCGGCGAGCCGGCCGACGGCGAGTTCATCGCCTCCAAGCATCGCTTCGACGACGCGCTGCTGGCGCTGCCGCTGAGCGCGGTGGCGCTGCGGCCCTCGGTGGTCTATGCCGCGTCGGGTTCCTACGGCGGCACCTCGCTGCTGCGCGCGCTGGCGGCGTTTCCCGGCCGGCAACTGTTGCCCGGCGACGGCCGCTGGCCGTTGCAGCCGGTCGCCGCCGAGGACCTCGGCGAGATCGCCGCGCGCGCCGCGGGCGGCGCGCAATCGGGCGTGTACGAGATCGGCGGCCCGACGCCGCTGAGCCTGCGCGAGTATCAGGCGACCTGGCGGCGCTGGCTGCGCATCGACGGCGACGGCGCGGTGTTTTTTCCCGAAGCGCTGGTGAGCCTGCAGGTGGCGCTCGGCGAACGGCTGGGCCGCGGCCCGGTCGGCGAGACCATGTGGCGCATGCTCCGTCGCGGCAATGTCGCCCGGCCCGATGCGCACGCGCGCGTGCGCGCCGACTTCGGCCACGCGCCGGCCGCGCTGGCGCAGGCGCTGGCGGCGACGCCGAGCCAGGTCCAGGACCGCTGGCAGGCGCAGCTGTATTTCCTCGCGCCGGCCCTGCGCCTGGCCATCGTCGCGCTGTGGCTGATTTCGGCGGCGGCCGGCTGGCTGACGCCGGCGGCGACGATCGAGGCGATGACCGCCGGCACGCCGCTGGCCGGGTGGCAGCCGGTGCTGCTGGCGCGCGTCACCGGCGCGCTGGATGCGGTGCTGGCGCTGGCCTTGCTGGTCGGCTGGCGGCCGCGGCTGATGCTGGGACTGATGGGGATCAGCGTGCTCGCCTACACGCTCGCGTTCGGCGCGCTGCTGCCGGCGCAGTGGCTGGACCCGCTCGGCGGGCTGGCGAAGAACCTGGTGGTGCTGCCGGCGCTGGCGGTGGCGTGGGTGCTGGCGGATCGGAGATAAGACGATGCTGTATCTGTGGGTGAAGTGGATTCACATCCTGTCCTCGACCTTGCTGTTCGGCACCGGCCTGGGCATCGCGTTCTTCTTCTGGATCGCGCACAGGCGCGGCGACGCGAAAGTGATCGCCGAGACCGCGCGCACCGTGGTCATCGCCGACGCCTGCTTCACCGCGCCGGCGGTGCTGGTGCAGTTCGGCACCGGCGTGTGGCTGGCGCTGCAACTGGGCATGCCGTGGAATGTGTTCTGGCTCAAGACCGCGCTGATCCTGTTCTTCGTGGTCGGCGCGTGCTGGCTGCCGGTGCTGTGGCTGCAGGCGCGCGCGCGCCGGCTCGCGGCCGCGGCGGCCGCCGCGGGCACGGCGCTGCCGGCGAGCTATCACCGCACGATGTTCTGGTGGTTCTGGCTGGGGTGGCCGGCGTTCTTGAGCGTGGTGGGGATTTTTTGGTTGATGGTGTTGAAACCGACCGGAGCCGCGTAGCCCCGCCTCCCGAAGCCCCGAGCCCCAAACCCGTCGCCCAGACGCGGCCGAAACCCCAAGCATCCCGTCATTCCGGCGAAAGCCGGAATCCATTTTGATTTTGCTCCTCGCGCGAGGGAGCGAAGACAACAGCAAAATGGATTCCGGCTTCCGCCGGAATGACGGTATGTGCAAACGATGCGAGCGGAAGCGACGGCATGAAACGCCACGCATGCCGCACCTGCCGAACGACCCGCGCCCCATCGCCTCAGCGTCGCAATTCCAGAATCACGCCGATGGCCGGAAACTCATCGCACCCCGCCAGCCGCCCCGGCCGCCGCTCGATCTCGACGAACCCCTCCGAGCGATACAACGCGATCGCCGGCTCGTTGCCCTGCAGCGCCTGAGTCGAAATCACCGGTCCCGACGCAGCGACCGCATGGCGCAACAACGCGCGCCCGACGCCTTGCCGATAGCTGTCGGGATCCACATACAGCCAGTTGAGCGAGCCGCGCTGGAAGGCGACGAAACCGCGCACCACCCCGTCGACTTCGGCCACATCCAGGCGGCCGTCGAACAAGCCCTCGCTGTGCGCAGTGCGCGCCAGCGTGCGGAATGCGGCGACGCCGGCGCTGCGCCGCAGTTCGTCCAGGCGCGCGCGGTCGTGGATGGCGCACAGGCGCGGCCAGTCGCTGAGCTGGTAGGCGCGGATCGACAGCGGGGCGGAAGCGGCGGCCATGTGCGGGCGATTCTGCCCTCCGCCCGCGGCGCTTGCCCAGTGACGGGCGTAAGCCGGTCGCTGCGCGCGTGCGCGGCGGCCGAGGCCGCCGTCAGCGCGCGCCCGCCGCGC
>NZ_LXSD01000284.1:0-12121 GCF_017168095.1 Lysobacter enzymogenes
TGGCGGCGAGCGCGGCGGCCTGTGCGCTGGCCGGCTGGCGCGGCGCCTTGGCGCTGGCGGCGGCCGCACTGGTGTTCGCGCTGTGGCGCCGGGCCTGCCTGCGCCGGTTGCAGGGCATGACCGGCGACACCTGCGGCGCGCTGGCCGAGTTGACCGAAGCGGCGGTGCTGGCGGCGCTGGCGCTGTCGTACTGAGCCCGCGACCGCCGGCGAAAGCGCAAGATGGGAACCGCCGCCCGCGGCCGCGGCTGCGATGCTGGCCTTCACCCAACGCCTGCGAGGAACTGGACCATGCCTCCCGTCAAGCCCGTGCCGGCGCTGTCCGCCGGCGTAGCGCCCGGTCTCCAGAGCGCTGCGGCGCAAGCGGCCGTTGTCGCAGCGCCTGCCGGCGAAACGCCTGTCGATGAGGCGCTTGCCGATGAAGCGCCTGCCGATGAAGCGCACGCGGCCGATGCGTCGAGCGCGCAACGATCCACGGTCGGCGCGCCCACCGCGGCGCCCGCGCCCGACGCCGGTCGCACCCACGCCGCGCCCGCGCGCGGCGCGCTCAAGCCCGGCACCCGCGACGCCCACCTGCGCCGGATCCAGCGCGCGGTGGCGCTGATCGAACAGGCCATCGTTGCCGGCGATGAGCCGCCGGAGCTGAGCCGGCTGGCCGAGGCGGCGGCGTTCTCGCCGTTCCATTTCCACCGCGTCTACCGCGCCATGACCGGCGAAACCACCGGCCAGACCGTGGCCCGGCTGCGCCTGCTGCAAGGCCTGCGCCTGCTGTCCAACGGCGAGCGCAGCGTCACCGACGCCGCGCTCGCGGTCGGCTACCAGACCCCGCAGGCGTTCACCCGCGCGCTGCGCCAGGGCATCGGCGGCACCCCGAGCGAACTGCGCGCCGAGCCGGAGCGGCTGTGGCGCGAAATCGACCGCCTCGCCCAGCCGCCGGCGCCGCAGGACGGCGAGGCCGCGCCGCTGCGGGTGGAAGTGGTCAGCGTCGAGCCGTTCCAGGTCGCGGCCTTGCGCGTCACCGGCGCCTACCCCGAACAGAACCAGGGCTACGGCCGCCTGTTCGGCTGGGCCGCGCAACACGGCCTGCTCGATTCGCTGCGCGGCCTGTACGGCGTGCCGCTCGACGACCGCCGCGACGTGCCGCCACAGGCCTGCGCCTTCGATTGCATGCTGGCGCTGGGCGCGCCGTTCGCCGCCGATGCCGGCGAAGGCATCCGCATGCAGGTACTGGGCGGCGGACGCTACGCCCGCGTCCGCCTGGTCGGCGCATTCGACGGCCTGGAAGCGCTGACCGACGCCCTGCTGGCGCACTGGCTGCCCGACAGCGGCGAAACCCTGCGTGCCGCGCCGCTGTTCCACGAATACCTCGACGACCCCGACGAAACCCCGGAAGCGCTGCTGCGCACCGACATCTACCTGCCGCTGGCCTGAGCCGCAGCATCCCCAGCGCCACGCGCCCGCGCGCAGAACGCCCCGCACCGCCACGGCCGCCCCCTTGTAGGAGCGGCGCAAGCCGCGGACCGCGCCAATGCGAACCCCGGCGCGACCGTTCGAAGGCGGTGGAAGCCGCCCGCGCGAACCGGGCGGCGATGGCGTCTGCGGTGTCGCAGTCGCGGCTCGCGCCGCTCCTACAGGTAGCTCACCCGACATTCGCATCGCTGCGGTTGCCCCCTGTAGGAGCGGCGCAAGCCGCGACCGCGCCAATGCGAATGCCGGCGCGACGGGGCGAAGGCGGTGGAAGCCGCCCGCGCGACCCGGGCGGCGATGGCGTATGCGGTGTCGCGGTCGCGGCTCGCGCCGCTCCTACAGGTAGCTCACCCGACATTCGCATCGCTGCGGCCGCCCCCTGTAGGAGCGGCGCAAGCCGCGACCGCGCCAATACGAATGCCGGCGCGACGGGTCGAAGGCGGTGGAAGCCGCCCGCGCGAACCGGGCGGCGAGGGCGTCTGCGGTGTCGCAGTCGCGGCTCGCGCCGCTCCTACAGGTAGCTCATCCGACATTCGCATCGCTGCGGTTGCCCCTTGTAGGAGCGGCGCAAGCCGCGACCGCGCCAATGCGAACGCCGGCGCGACTGATCGAAGGTGGTGGAAGCCGCTCGCGCGAACTGAGCGGCGAGGGCGTCTGCGGTGTCGCAGTCGCGGCTCGCGCCGCTCCTACAGGAAAGCCGGCCGATCAGGCGCCGGCGGCTTCCAGGCGCGCTTCAAGTTCGGCCACTTTCGCTTCCAGCGCGGCGATGCGTTCGCTGATCGCCGATTGCGCCGCCGGGCTGGCCAGCGCGGGGTCGGCGCCGGAGGAGGCGGCGGTCCACTCGGGCTCGCCGCACAGCAGGTGCCCGTAACGGTCTTCGCGTTGGCCGGACTGCCGCCCCAGCAGCTTCACCAGCGGCGGTTGGTGCTGGGCCAGGCGCTCCAGCGCGTATTGCACGTCGCCGGCCGATTCGAACTTGGCCATGCGCTCGCTGCGGGTCAGCAGTTCGTTGACGGTCTGCGGGCCGCGCAGCATCAGCAGGGCCAGCAGCACGGTCTGCGGGCGGGTCGCGTCGAGCGCGGTGCCGGCGCGGTGGCCGTAGCGTTCGGCGCGCGCGGAATGGTGCGACTTGACCCAGCCGCGCGGCTCCAGCTGGCGCAGCGCGTGAGCCACCTCGCCTTGCTCCAGGTTGGTCACCGGGTCGCGCGAGGTCTTCTGGTTGCAGGCCACCACGATCGCGTTGAGGGTCAGCGGGTACACGTCCGGCGTGGTCGCTTCCTTCTCGATCAGCACCGCGACCACGCGCGCCTCGGTCGGGGTCAGTCGCGGCTCGGCGGAGGCTTCGGTGGCGGAGGGGTCGGTATCGCTCATGGCTGCGGTTCGCCGGCTACGGTGGTGGAAGGGGCGCCGGAGCGCGCTCCGGCAACCGCCGCCGCGGACCCGGTGGGCCGCGGCGGCGAACGCATCAGGCTAACGCCCTTACGCCAGCGCCGTCGACGGCGGCAGGTGGCGCGCGCCGCGGTACACCGGCGCGGCCAGGACCATCTCGGCCAGGCTGTGGGCCAATTCGCGCTCGGCCATCACCGCGCCGTCGGCGCCGTGCTCGATCAAGTGCTTGACCTCGTTGTCGCTGTGCGCGCGCGCGACGATGCTCAGGCCCGGGTTGATCTCGCGCAGCCGGGCGATGATCTCGCCGGCCTCCAGCGCCTGCGGAATCGCCAGCATCGCCGTGGTCGCGCGCTCGGGCACCGCTTCGCGCAGCACCCGCTCGTTGACCGCGTTGCCCAGGATCGCCGGCAGGCCCGCCGCGCGCGCCTTGGCGATCAGGCTTTCCTCGCCGTCGATGACCACCATCGGCACCTTCTGCTCGCCGAGCAGGCGCGCCAGCTCGCTGCCGACCCGGCCGTAGCCGATCAGGATCACGTGGTTGTCGATGTCGGCCGGCACCGGCGGGGCGACCGGATCGGTCTTGGCTTCCTGCAGCGCCGCGGCTTCGCGCGCGTTCTTGCGGTCGAGCCAGGCGAACAGCAGCGGGTTGACCACGATCGACAGCAGCGCGCCGGCCAGGATAAGGTCGTGGCCTTCCTTCGGCAGGATCTCCAGGTCCATGCCGAGCCCGGCGAGGATGAAGGAGAACTCGCCGATCTGCGCCAGGCTGGCGGAGATCATCAGCGCGGTCGAGTTCGGCTTGCCGAACGCGCGCACCAGGGCATAGGCCGCGACCGACTTGCCGATCACGATGATCGCGAACACCGCCAGCACTTCCAGCGGTTCCTTGAGCAGGATCTGCGGGTCGAACAGCATGCCCACCGAAACGAAGAACAGCACCGCGAACGCTTCGCGCAGCGGCAGGGTCTCGTTGGCGGCCTGATGGCTGAACTCGGATTCGTTGAGCATCATGCCGGCGAAGAACGCGCCCAGCGCGAACGACACGCCGAACAGTTCGGCCGAGCCGAACGCCACGCCCAGCGCGATCGCCAGCACGCACAGGGTGAACAACTCGCGCGAGCCGGTGCCGGCCACGCGTTCGAGGATCCACGGGATCACCCGGCGGCCGACGATCAGCATGAAGGCGATGAACGCGCCGACCTTGGCCAGGGTGACGAACAACTGGCTCCAGATCGCGCTGGCGTCGCCGGCTTCGCCCTTGAGCAGGCCGGCCAGCGCCGGCAGCAGCACCAGGGCCAGCACCATCGCCAGATCCTCGACGATCAGCCAGCCGACCGCGATGCGTCCTTTCGATGTTTCCACCAGCCGCCGTTCTTCCAGCGCGCGCAACAGCACCACGGTACTGGCCACCGACAGCGCCAGGCCGAACACCAGGCCGGCGCCGTGCGACCAGCCCAGATAATACGCCATGCCCCAGCCCAGGGCCGTGGCGACCGCGATCTGCAATATCGCGCCCGGCAGCGCGATGGCTTTGACTTCGAGCAGGTCGCCGAGCGAGAAATGCAGGCCGACGCCGAACATCAGCAGGATGACGCCGATTTCCGCGAGCTGCGGCGCGAGCGTCTGGTCGCCGACGAAGCCGGGCGTGAAGGGTCCGGCGATGACGCCGGCGATGAGGTAGCCCACCAGCGGCGACAGCCGCAGGCGTTGAGCGATCATTCCGAAGATGAAGGCCAGGACGAAGCCGGCTACCAGGATCGCGATCAGGGACGTGTGGTGCATCGGCTCTCCTGTGGTCTGGTCCTTGGAAGAATGTGTGCTGAACGATTCAGATGCAAGTCTTTCTCGTTCGATTCATGCTCGCAAACGATTGTTTCTGCGAGATTTTTCCTCGTGGGCCCGGCGCCGCGGCGCGCGCCGGACGGACCCGCCCGCGCCCGCGCGGCAAGGCCTGCGGTAGCGGTGGCACAGCGGGTTTTATGCCTGCGCGCCGGTCGCTCCGGCGTGATGCGCGAGGATGAACCGGGATTCATCCCCGCGCCGTCGCGACGGCGGCGGCGGGCGGATTTGCGCGAAATGCGCGAGGGGGAGGGCCGGAAGGCGGAGGCGGGCAGGACCTGCGTCCGCGCGTTGGCCGGGGGCTCAGACCGCGAGGGTGGCGGGTGGTTCCCGGTGTGGGCGGTGTTGACGCCGGCGTTTGCGCTGGCGCGGTCGCGGCTCGCGCCGCTCCTACAGGGGCTTCGGCCGGTTCCGTTTCTCCCTGTAGGAGCGGCGCGAGCCGCGACCGCGCCAATACAACAACGACGCACCTGCGTGCGGCCGAGTTCCTGCGCTCACGATCGAAGCCGCTCACGCGCTACAAAAAAGCCCCGCACTGAGCGGGGCTTTCCGATCGCCACCCGACGCAACGGGCGGTCGATGTCTCGATGCGTTACTGCGCGCTGCGCCGCGCGTTGCCGTCGTCGGCTTCGACGGCCGCGTCCGCTGCCGATGCCGCCGCCGGCCCTGCGCCGGTAGCCGCCGGCAGCGACAGCCGCACGGCCAGGGGATTGGTGCAGAAGGTCTCTTCGCACAACTGCCGCGATTCCTCGCAGGCCTGGGCCTTTTCCGTGGTATCGGCGGTTCTCATGCAGCGCACGTAGAGCCAACCGCAATCGTTGCAGGCCGCGTAGGCGCTGGAGACCGGCAGCAGCGCGGTCGCCGCGGTGATCGAGGCGAGCAATACGGGGGTCAGCAAGGCGGACTTGGACATGACGTTCCTTCCCATGATTGCGCCGAGTCGTTCGGCCTGGGGAGGCTAGCACCGACGCCGACGCAGAACGTGGCGCGACGCACAATGCGCGCAACCGGCGCGCGGAAGGCACGAACGTGCGCAAACCGGCCGCCTGCACCGGTTCCCGCACGCTCGTTCCACAAAGCCGGGGGCGGCCTTGCGCCGCCCCCGCGCGCATCACCACTTGTACCCGACCTTGGCGTAGGCGAACGCGCCGTTGAATCCGAACGGCGCGTAGCTGGTGTACGGCAGCTGCCCGCTCTCGCTGTTGGCGTAGATCGATTCGTCCGGGTACTCGTTGAGCACGTTGTCGCCGCCGACGGTGAACTCCCAGCCGTTCACCGCGTAGGTAGCCGCGAGGTCGAGCGTCCACTTCGCCGCGAAGGTCTGGTCGCGGATGCCGCTGGGATCGTCGTTGAAGGTGTGGAATTCGCCGTAGCGGGTGGCGGTGGCGTCGAAGCGCCAGCCGCCGCGGTTCCAGCTGCCGCCGAGGAAGAACTTGTCGCGCGGCGCGCCCTGGGTGATGCGGCCTTGTTCGACCCGGCCGATGCGCTGCAGGTTGAGGCCGCCGGCGGTCAGCTCCGGCGGGTTCGGCGCGATGCGTTCCAGCGTGGTCTTGTTGCGGTTGTAGCCGGCGGTGAGGTCGAGCGCGCCGCCGGCCAGTTCGAACTTGTAGCTGCCGACGATGTCGAGGCCGCGGGTGCGGGTGTCGACGGCGTTGGTGAAGTAGCGGCCGCCGTTGATGCCCGGATAGCCGCGCGCTTCCAGGAAGCTCGCCACCGCGGGGCCGCGCAGGTTTTCCGAGAGGATGATGCGGTCGTCGATGTCGACCTGGTAGGCGTCGACGGTGATGTACAGGCCTTCGACCGGCTGCAGCACCAGGCCCAGGCCGAGGTTGGTGGATTCCTCGGCCTTCAGCGGTTCGGCGCCGAGCGCGATCGCGGCCGGGTCGTCGACGGCGAAGGTGCGCACCTGGAACGGGTTGGGGTCGCCGAGCACGATCACCGTCTGGGTCGATTGATAGAACTGCTGCTGCAGCGACGGCGCGCGGAAGCCGGTCGAGACCGTGCCGCGCAGCGCCACCTTGTCGGTGAAGGCGTAGCGCGCCGACAGCTTGCCCGAGGTGGTTTCGCCGAAGTCGCTGTAGCTTTCGTAGCGCGCCGCCGCGCCGAGCGAGAGCTTGTCGGTGACGTCGGTTTCCAGGTCCGCGTAGAACGAATAGCTGTGGCGGTCGCGGCGGCTGGCGTCGGACGGGGTGAAGCCCGGGAACACCTGCGCGCCCGGCGCGCCGGGTTCGGGGCCGGCGATGTAGGAGGCCGGCTCGCCCGCGCCCTGATTGAATTTTTCGCCGCGCCATTCCGCGCCGAAGGCGACGGTCAGCGGGTACTTCAGCCAGCCCACGTCGAAGGCCTTGTCGAAATCGGCGTTGAGCACGTTCTGGGTGGTTTCCAGGGTGCCGATGTAGAAGCTGCGCGGCGAGGCGACGCCGAGGGTGCGGTTGAGGCTGTGGCGCACGTCGAAGTCGAGCTGGTTCTGGCCGTAGTTGTAGCTCAGGTCGAGGTTCCAGCCGCCGGCGGTCTGCCCGCGCAAACCGAGCACGAACGCGCGGTCCTTGCTGACGTTGTCGATCTGCGGCAGGAAGCCGTCGGGATAGATCGACAGGATGTTGTTGGGATTGCCCGGCGCGCGGTAATAGCCGTTGGAGATCGCGCGGCGGCGGCTGGCGGTGCCGAAGGAATAGAACTCCACGCCCTCGGCGGCCTGGTAGTGCGCGTTGTAGGCGAACGCGGCCTGGTCGATTTCCGGATCGCCGTAGCGGTGCACCACCCGGCCCTTGGGGTTGCTGGTCGGCGTGACCGGGCCGAGGTAAGGCCGGGCGCGGTTGGTGTTGTCGCTGTGGCCGCCCTGCGCGGCCAGATGCACGCTGCCGTTGTCGCCGAGCTTGAAGCCGGCGTCGCCGGAGAGCTGGTACTGCTCGCCGTCGCCGGCGCTGTACTGGCCGTAGCGCGCGGCGATCGAACCGCCTTCGCCGGCGCCCTTGAGCACGATGTTGATCACGCCGGCGATGGCGTCGGAGCCGTACTGCGCGGAGGCGCCGTCGCGCAGCACTTCGACCCGCTCGATCGCCGCGATCGGGATCGCGTTGAGGTCGACCGGCGACGAGCCGCGGCCGATGCTGTCGTTAAGGTTGATCAGCGCGGTGGTGTGGCGGCGCTTGCCGTTGACCAGGACCAGCACCTGGTCGGGGGCGAGGCCGCGCAGCTGGGCCGGGCGCACCGCGTCGGTGGCGTCGGTGATCGCCGGGCGCGGGAAGTTCAGCGAGGGCAGGGCGCGGGCCAGGGCGGTGGCCAGTTCGACCGTGCCGGTCGCCTCCAGGGTCTGCGGGGCGATGATGTCGATCGGCGCGGTGGATTCGGCCACGGTGCGGTCGCTGACGCGGGTGCCGGTGACGATCAGGGTGTCGAGGTTGGTCGCGGCGCGCTCGGTCTCGGCCGGGGACGCGGCGGCCGCATCGGCCGCGGCGGCGGGTGAGGCGGCCAGGGCCGCGGGAACGAACGAGGCGGCGAGGGCAAGCGATACGGCGCGGCTGAGCAAGGACGGGCGGCGGTGCATGGAGACTCCGGGCATAGCGATCGGGGAACGTCGGGCCGAGCGCGACCGCGCGGCCGGCCCGGGAGGGCGCTTTGCCGCGGAAGGCGAGCTCGTTGACGCGTGGGGGCGGTCTGAGGCCGGTGTCCGGATTATTCGTCGCCGGCCCGGCGCGCGGCCGAACCGATGCTCATGAGCAAACAACGATCAGTCATGCGACCATATCCGGATGATTTCCTTCCGTGATTTCGCCCTCCGGCGCGGCGAACGCCTGCTCCTGTCCAATGTCGACCTGGCCCTGCACGCGGGCTGGCGGGTCGGCGTCATCGGCCGCAACGGCACCGGCAAGTCCTCGCTGTTCGCGGCGATCCAGGGCGAGGTCGAGGCCGACCGCGGCGACATCGAGGTGCCCAACAAGGTGCGCATCGCCAGCGTCGCCCAGGAAACCCCGGCGCTGTCGGACCCGGCGCTGGACTTCGTCCTTTCCGGCGACACCGAGGTCTACAAGGTCGTCGTGGCCGAGCGCGAAGCGGTCGAGCGCGAGGACTGGGAAGCGGTCGCCGAGGCCCACCATCGCCTGGAAGAGCTCGGCGGCTACGACGCCACCGCGCGCGCCGGCAAGCTGCTGCACGGCCTGGGCTTTTCCGCCGACACCCACGAGCGCGCGGTCAAGGAGTTCTCCGGCGGCTGGCGCGTGCGCCTGAACCTGGCGCGGGCGCTGATGATGCCCTCCGACCTGCTGCTGCTCGACGAACCGACCAACCACCTCGACCTCGACGCGGTGCTGTGGCTGGAGCAATGGCTGCTGAAATACCCGGGCACGCTGCTGATGATCTCGCACGACCGCGAGTTCCTCGACGGCGTCAGCACCCACACCCTGCATCTGAACGAAGGCAAGGCCAAGCTCTACGTCGGCGACTACACCGCGTTCGAGCGCCAGCGCGCCGAGCACCTGCGCCAGCAGCAGATCGCGCACGAAAAGGAGCAGGCCGAGCGCGCCCACCTGCAGAGCTTCATCGACCGGTTCAAGGCCAAGGCCAGCAAGGCCAGGCAGGCGCAGAGCCGGATGAAGCGGCTGGCCAAGCTGGCCGGCACCGAGGCGGTGCGCGCCGAGCGTTCGCTGCGCATCGATTTCCCCGAGCCGCTCAAGCTGCCGCACGCGCTGCTGCGCCTGGTCGAAGCCGATTGCGGCTACGGCTCGCACAAGGTGCTCGGTGGCGCCAGCTTCATTTTGGAGGCCGGCGACCGTGTGGCCCTGCTGGGTCCCAACGGCGCGGGCAAGTCCACCCTGGTGAAGACCTTGGTCGGCGAAATCCCGCTGCTGTCCGGCGAACGCAGCGGCCACCCGGACCTGCGCATCGGCTACTTCGCCCAGCACACGGTCGAGTCCTTGCAGGAAGGGCGCAGCCCGATCGACCACCTCGGCGACATCGCCGCGGGCGTGGCGACCCAGCAGTTGCGCGACTTCCTCGGCAAGTGGAATTTCCCCGGCGACCGCGCGTTCGAATCGGTCGACGGCTTCTCCGGCGGCGAGCGCGCGCGCCTGGCGCTGGCGCTGATCGCCTGGCGCAAGCCCAACGTGCTGCTGCTCGACGAACCGACCAACCACCTCGACCTGGACATGCGCGAAGCGCTGGCCGAGGCGCTCAGCGACTTCGACGGCGCGATCGTGCTGGTCTCGCACGACCGCCACCTGATCGGCCTGGTCTGCGACACCTTCGTGCGCGTGGCCGACGGCGTCGCCCAGCACTTCGACGGCGACCTCGACGCCTACGCGGTGTGGCTGCGCACGCGCGAGGACAGCGGCGAGGGCAAGAAGGCCAAGGCGACCGCGGCGGCCGTCGCCGCGCCGCCCGCGCCCGCGACGACGGGCAAGTCCGGCAAGAAGATCAACCCGGTCAAGCTGGCCGAGGCCGAAAAGCGCGTGGCCGAGCTGGAGTCGAAGCTGCACACCCTCGACATGGACCTGGCCGACCCGACCCGGTACGCCGGCGGCGGCGACAACGCGGCCGAGCTGGCGCGCCAGCGCGAGGCCGTCGCGGCCGAGCTGGAGAAGGCCGAGGCGGCGTGGATGGCGATGTACGACGGGGCTTGAGGCGGCGGTACGGCGGTTGCGATTCGAGGCCGGGTTTCGAACCGGCCGTGATCGCGCCGCCGATGCGCCGCGGGTGCGGCCGGTCCGATAAGCCCCGACCCGCACGCCGGTCAACCCACACGCCTTCATGCCCCCGTACGTCCTGATAACCCGTGCGCCTTCATAGCCGGTACGCCCTCATAACCCCTACGCCCTCATAGCCGGTACGCCCTCATAACCCGTGCGCCCTGAGCCCGCACACCCTCATAACCCGTCATTCCGGCGAAAGCCGGAATCCATTTTGATTTTGCTTCCGGCATTCGCGAACGCACTCCGCTTCGCGCGAAGACTCACGCAACGGCAAAGTCAAAATGGATTCCGGCTTTCGCCGGAATGACGGAGGTGCGGCATTCGTAGCGCCCGCCGTCGTGGCGCCGGCCGTGCCAGCGCCGCCCGTGCCAGTGGCGCCCGTGTCAGTGGCGCCCGCCGTGCCCGTCGCGCCGACGAACAGGCGCAACGCCCGCATCGCTCCACCCCGGCTTGTCGCCCCGTGCACACCCGACCTCCTATCGTCCGCCCTGTTTTCGCACCAGGGGGCCGCATGAGCCGCGAACTGATCTATCTGCTGCTGATCTTCGGCCTGCTGGTCGTCCCGCGCGCGCTGCAGCGCTACAAGATCCCGGCGCCGCTGACCTGCCTGCTGTTCGGCATCGTCGCGATGCTGGCCTGGGGCGACCAGTCCCACGACAGCGTGGTGGCGATGCTGGCCACGCTCGGCATTTCCTCGCTGTTCCTGTTCGCCGGGCTCGAGGTCGAGCTCAGCGCGCTGCGCAAGGGGCTGTGGCCGCTGGTCGCGCACCTGTCGATCCGCACCGCGACCTTGCTCGGCGTGGGCTGGCTGGCCTGGCGCTACGCCGGCATGGGCTGGCAGGCCGCGGGCCTGCTGGCGCTGGCGCTGCTGACGCCGTCGACCGGTTTCATCCTCGACTCGCTGGCGCGGCTGGGCCTGGACGAGGAGGAGCGGTTCTGGGTCACCAGCAAGGCCATCGCCGGCGAACTGCTGGCGCTGGTGGCGCTGTTCGTGGTGCTGCAGGCCAGCGATCCGGTGCACATGGCGCTGTCGTCGATGGCGCTGATCGCGATGCTGGTCGGCCTGCCGCTGGCGTTCGTCGCGCTCGGCCGCTGGGTCGCGCCGCATGCGCCGGGCTCGGAGTTTTCGCTGCTGGTGATGGTCGGGCTGATCGCCGCGTTCGCCACCGCCAAGCTCGGCGTGTATTACCTGGTCGGCGCGTTCGTCGCCGGCCTGGTCGCGCGGCTGCTGCGCGAGCGCATGCCGCGCCTGGCCTCGGACGAGAACCTGCACGCGGTGCGCTTGTTCGCCTCGTTCTTCGTCCCGTTCTATTTCTTCAACGCCGGCACCAAGGTGCCCAGCGGCGCGCTGAGCTTCCAGGCGCTGGGGCTGGGCCTGCTGCTGACCGCGCTGGTGCTGCCGCTGCGGGTCGGCGTGGTCTGGCTGCAGCGGCGCGCGCTGTTCGGCGAGAAGCACGGCGCCAGCCTGCGGGTGTCGGTGGCGCTGGCGCCGACGCTGATCTTCACCCTGGTGCTGGCAGCGATCCTGCGCGACCGCTTCGCCCTGCCGGACGCCTGGTTCGGCGCGCTGCTGCTGTACGCGACCCTGACCACGATCCTGCCGTCGCTGGTGTTCCGCGCGCCGTTCGACGTCGATCCGGCCGAGGACCACGGCCCGCGCCATCCCGACGATGCCGGCGACCTGCGCCGGCGCGAGGCCGCGGCCGGCGTCGCCGCGGCCGAGCCGGAGCCGACCGCGGT
>NZ_LXSD01000285.1:0-19608 GCF_017168095.1 Lysobacter enzymogenes
AGCGCGACGTGCGCGCGGCCGCCGCGCGGCACTCGCGCGAGGTGGTGGCGCAGGTGCGCCCGCAGGCGCAGGCGCGCATCGACTGGCATCGCCGGCGCGGCGACCGGGTGGTGGTGGTGACCGCGAACCTGGACCTGTTCGTCGCCCACTGGTGCGAGCAGCAGGGCCTGGAATACATCAGCTCGCGCCTGGAAAGCCGCGACGGCGTGCTGACCGGCCGCTATCTCGGCCGCGATTGCTGCAACAAGGAAAAGCCGCGCCGGGTGCGCGAGCGCATCGCGCTGGAGGATTACGCCAGCGTCTACGCCTACGGCGACACGCCCGAGGATCGCGATCTGCTGGCGCTGGCGGACCGGCGTTTCTACCGCTGGCGCGAAGTGGAGTAACGCCGGCAGCAAGGCGTGCGCGGCGTCGGCGCCCGCGCGCCGCCGCGCTCAGAACGGCAGCGGCCAGGCCTGGTTCCAGCCGGCTTTGCCGGCTTTGTCCTGCGCGGCGGTGCCGGGCACGGCGTAGAGCCAGATCTGCGCGTCCTTGCGCAGCCGCTGCAGGTCCGCGGCGAACGCGCCTTCGAAGAAACGGATGGTCTGGCTGCCGTGGATCGGACAGACCGCGACGTGCACTTCCTCGTACTGCGCCAGATCGACCTCGTGCGCGAGCGCGGCGCGGTAGCCGTTCCAGTCGCGATGGCCGCTGAGTTCGTTTTGGTCGGCGCTGCCGACCAGGACCAGCACCGACATGGTGTCGGCCGCTTCGTCGAGCACGTGGGTCTGGCCGGGCCACCACAGCTCGCTGCGGCCGCTCGCGGCCGGCATCGGGCTGGCGCCCTCCAGGATCAGCTGGATCGCGCGTGTCGCCGTGGGGTGCGCGGGTTCGAGGGTGGCGATGACGTACATGGCGGGCTCCGCGGGGTCGCGCTGGTGACAACGCGCGATGGGCGCCGCTGTGAACGCGGCGGCGCGATCGCCGCACCGGCGTGTGCGGCAGCCGAACGCCGCGCGACTCGCGCGCGGCGGACGCTGCGCGAGGCGAAACGAGCGTGCACGCAAAGAGCCCCCTCCCCGCGAGAGGAGGGGGCTGCGCGCGGCGGTGCGGACGTGGGCGAGGTTGGGATGGGTAACCTCAGGGGCTCGGCCGGCGCCGTCGTTGCGCATGGGTTGGAACGCGCGGCCGTCGCGGTTGTGAACCGCGCGCCGCCGGTCCGGCTCGCTCAGCGCCGGTAACGGCTGCCGCCGCCGTCGGCGCGCTGGGTCTGCAGCGCCGCGACCCGGCCGTCGGCGCCGCGTTCGAAGCGCAGGCGCAGGCGCGGGTCGTCGCCGAGGCAGAACAGGTCGGGCTGCAGCGCGATCAACGGCTGGGCCGGGCGGCGGCCGTCGCGCAGCACCAAGTGGCCGTCCTGTTCGTCGATGCGCATGCGCTCGTACTGGCCGAGATAATCGGCCGCGACCATCGCCACCGGCGCCGCCTGCGCGCGCAGCGTCTCCAGCGCCCAGCGCGCTTCCAGCGCACCGGTGCCTGTGCCGCCCGCGGCCAGGATCCGCTGCAGCGCGCGTTCGCGCGCGACGTTCAGCGCCTGCGCCGGCTCGGCGTCGATGTCGGGTTGCACGCCGCGGCCTTCCCAGTTGCCGCCGGTGATCGGGTTGGTCGGCGAGCCGGTGGCGACGAACACCCGGAAGCCCGCGCCCGCGGCGAACTCGTCGCCGGGATTGGCGGCCCCGCCGCTGCGCTCGCCGATCACCGTGGCCCGGCGCGCGGCTTGCAAGGTGTAGGCCAGCGCTTCGGCGGCCGAACCGGTGCGCGCGCTGATCAGCACGTACAGCGGAACCTGCAGGCGCGGCTGCGCATGCCATTGCGCCGGCGCTTCGCTCTGGCTGCGCAGTTCGCCGCCCTCACGCCAGCGGAACAGGTTGTAGATCGGCGCGTTGCGCGGAGTGAACGCGCTGACCAGGTAGCCGACCGACGCCGGCGAGCCGCCGCCGTTGCCGCGCAGATCGAGGATCACCGCGTCGCTGCCGGCGAGCAGGGCCAGCGAGGCGTCGAGCGCGCGCCGGGCCGGGTCGGCGGCGTCGGCGAAGTCGAGATCGGGCAGCTCGCGCAGGTCCAGATAACCCAGGTTGCCCGGCAGCGTTTGCAGCGTGCGCACGCCGTAGTTGTTGCGGCGCGCGGCGTCGGCGTAATCGGCGTCGGGCGCGCCGCGTTCGCGCGCGGCCGGCGGCGGCGAGCGCGCCGGGTCGCGCCATTCGACCCGGAAGTGTTTGTCTTCCTGGCTCAGGCGCTGGCTCAGCGCGGTGGCCAGGTCGCGCGGATCGGCATAGGCGTCGTAGCGGCCGGCGCCGGCCTCGCTGCGCAATCGCGCGGCCAGGCGCGCGGCGCGCTCGGGGTCGTAGAAATTGCGGTCGATGGCTGCGGCGACCTGGTCGACGGTCGCGCGCGGACCCGCCGCCGGCGCGGGCGGCGCGGCGGCGGCGGGCAGGCTCAGGGTCAGCGAAAACAGGACGGCGGCGAACGTACGCAGGCGGCGGCGCGAGAAGTGCATTACGGCTCCGGAATCGGGACGGTCCTGGTGCGTGGATGCGCGCCGGCGCCGCTGCGTCGCAGACGATTGTCACAAGTTCGCGCTGACATCCTGGAACCACGGGCCTTGCGCCGGCATCACCGGCACCGACGGCCAGTCCTTGGCGGCCGTGCTGCCGCCGTTGAAGTCGAGCGCGCTCAGCTGCACGCCGTTCACGGTGGCGTTGAAGGCGGTGTTGAAGTAGTAGGCGATGTGGGTGTGGTCGCGCGCGACCTGCCACATGGTCCAGTCGCCGAGCTGCGCATGCGCGTCCTTCTCGACCAGCGCGGTGCCGTAAGGCGTGGACTGGATCGTGGTCACCAGTTGCAGGGCGACGTTGACGATGGTCTGGGTGCTGCCGGTGGCGCCGTCGAGCGTGGCGGTCGGCAGCCAGCCGTTGCCGTCCTTGGGCAGCTTGGCGAAGCCCTGGCGCAGCATCCACGCTCTGACGAAGCGCGAGACCGAGGTGATGTCGCCCGGCAGCCCGACCAGGCCCGCGCCCACCGGCACGCCGCCGGCCTTGCGCGAGGTGCCGGTGCCGGCCACGCTCAGGTGCGCGTAGTTCTCGATGTTGGTGCGCTGCCAGTCGTAGGTCGGCGCGTTGGTCAGCACGGCGTCGTTGGTGGCGCCGTCGCGATAGTCCGGGCCGTAGACGATGGTCTGGCCGCCGATGCATTCGATCACCGCGGTCAGGCCCTGGCTGTCGGTGGCGATGAAATGCACCGGCAGGTAGGTCGGTGCGCCGGGCTGGGGGCCGACGATGCGCACCTTGGCCATCGCTGCGACCAGCGACGGCACCGAGTCGAACTGGCTCATCACCCAGGCGACGAAATCGTGGAACGCCACCGGCTGCTCGCCGGCGCCGGGCTTTTCGGCGAACTCGCTGCCCGGCAGCCACAGCGCCGCGCAGGACAATCCGGTCTGGTTGATGCCGTCCATGAACATGGTGAATTCGGGAATGGTTTCCGGATCGCACAGGCCGACGAAGCCGTAGCTGCCGACCCACGGCTGCGAGTGGTTCTTGAACACAGGGAACTGCTGCAGCGCCGGGACGCGATACAGGCGGGTGGCGAGCGTGCCGGTCAGTTCCATGCAGCGCGCGGAGATGTGTTGCAGCGCCGGCTGGCCCGCGGCGGCGGGGACGTTGGGGACGGTCAACAGGAAGTTGGTGCACACGGCGGAACTCCTCTTCTGGGTGCGGCGTGATGCGGACGCGCGCAGTCGAGCCGCGCAGGTTCGCGTGTCGGCGTAGGGAAGCGGATGGCGGGGCGCTGGAGTGGCGGGGAAGGCTTCGCACGCGGATCGTCGCGCGCTGCGAAGGCGATGTTGCAAATAACAACGCGGCCGAAACGCACGGCAGGTCAGCGGTTTTGTGACGGTTCGCGCGCTACGGACTATTCGCGCGCGCAGCGCATGCGCAACTGAACGAGCGACGCGATGGCGCCGCGGCATGTCGTCACGCGACGTGCACGCGCGGCCTCGCGCCGCGCGCAGGCGGCGTCCGCGCGAGCGGGCGCACCGCGCGGTCTCACTGCGATGGAGTGACAATCCGCGCAGGCGTCGTGCGGCGGCGCGGTTTATGCTTCGGCCCTCAGCCGCACAGGATGCTCCGCATGGCCCGTTCCCGCTTCGTCCGCGCGCGCGCCGGCTTGCTGCTCGCCGCCGCGCTTGCCGCCGGCTGCGCCGCGCATGCCGCTGCCGTCGAGTCCGCTTCGGTCGAGTCCGCTGCTGCCGCTGCCGTCGCCGCCGCGGCTGCCGCCGATCCGGCCGCGCAACACCGCCCGCTCGATTTCGGCCGCGCCTGGCCCGACTACCGCCAGCGCCAGTCGCGCCTGCCGCTGCGCTACGAGGCGATCGAGCGCGTCCGCCTGGACGGCGCGGAGCGGCGCAGCTATCGCCTGTATTCGCAAAGCTGGCCGGAGACCGGCGGCGCCGAGCCCGCGCAGTGGAGCCACCGCGTCGATCTGTACGTGCCCGACGCCGCGCGGCCGAAGTCCGCGCTGCTGGTGATCAACAACGGCACCAACCGCGGCAACGGCAGCGACCCGCAGCGTCCGCCCGGCGATTTCGACGAAGCGCTGGCGCTGGAAACCGCGCTCGCCACCCAGACCATCGTCGTTTCGGTGTCCGACGTTCCCAATCAATACCTCAGCTTGCCCGGCGAGGCGCCGAAGAAAGAGGACGTGCTGGTCGCGGCCACGTGGCGCCGCTTCCTCGACGACCCCAGCGCCGCCAACGCGACCTTGCCGCTGCACGTGCCGATGGCCGAAAGCGCGGTCAAGGCGATGGATCTGGCCCAGCGCGAACTGGCGCCGTGGCGACTGCGTTCGTTCGTGGTGACCGGCGCGTCCAAGCGCGGCTGGGCCGCGTGGCTGACCGCGATCGGCGATCCGCGCGTCAGCGGCATCGTTTCCTATGTGATCGACATGCGCATCGCGCCGCTGATCGGCCATATCGGCCGCGTCTACGGCGGCGGCTGGCCGATCGCGCTGCAGCCTTATTACCAGGAAGGCATCACCCGGCGTTATCAGGAGCCGGCGTTCGCGCAGCTGATGCAGGTGGAAGATCCGTTCAGCTATTTGCGCGGGCCTTATCGCTCCAGGCTGGCCATTCCCAAATACTTGGTCAGCGCCAGCGGCGACGATTTCTTCCCGCCCGATGCGCAACGCCTGTACGCCGACGACCTGCCCGGCGCGACTGCGCTGCGCGCGGCGCCCAATTCCGATCACGGCGGCATCCGCCGGCATATCCGCGAGACCTTGATTCCGGCCTTGCAGCGCTGGAACCGGCACCAGGCGCTGCCGCAGGTGCAGGCGCGCCTGAGCGAACGCGACGGGCGCCTGAGCTTGCGCGCGCGCGCCTCGGAGCGGCCGGTGTCGGCCAGGCTGTGGCTGGCCGAGAACCCCGATTCGCGCGATTTCCGCTTCGCCTGCGGCGTGCGCTATCGCGGGCAGCCGTTGCCGACCCGGCGCAATGCGGTCGAGGCGGCGCTGGCCAAGCCCGGACGCGGCTGGGCCGCGGCCTTCGTCGAGTTCTCCTTCGCCGACGGCTTCGTCGCCACTTCGCCGGTGTTCGTGTACCCGCAAGGCGAATTTCCGAATCGCCCGCCGGCCAACGGCAGCGGCGCCTGCATCACCTTGCCGCCGCACGCCGCGGCTGCGGCTGCGGCGGCGCCCGCGAACCGGTAGGCTGTCACCGTCCAGGCACGGATCCAGGGAAAGGGAACGGCATGAATCGGGGTTTGTTTCAGGCCGCGCGCGTGCGCGGCGCATGGGTGGCCGCGTCGATCGCGGCGTTGAGCGGCTGCGGCGCGGCCGATGCGCCGCAGGCCGCGTCGAAGGCCGCGTCCGCGCCGGCGAAGGCGTCCGCACCGGCCGCACCGGCGCTCGACTTCGAAGCCTGGGTCGCCGCCAACGCCAGTTGCCAGGGCGACTACATCGCCGATCTGCAGGACGCGCAGTTCGCCCAGCGCCTGCTCGCCAGCGGCGTGCGCGTCAGCGAGGACAGCGGCATCGGCGAGATCGGCGTCGGCGGCGGCACGCTGACCCCGGGCCGGCCGATCCGCCTGCACGGCTTTCCGGTCAAGCAGATCACCTACTACTACGACAGCGGCGCGATGTTCGCGGTGCTGGTCGAGGCCGATGCCGCGCAGGCGCGCGCGGCGGTCGGCGCCAAGCCGCTGCCGCAGGTGTATCGCCCCGATTACAAGGACGGCGTGCCGACCGCGGCGGCGAGCGAAGACGTGCCGATGCCGGACATCCAGTTCGTGCGCGCAGGCAAGCAGCCTGGCACCCAGGAAATCGGCTGCGTAGGCTTCGACGGCTGAGTCGCAGCCCGCAGCGATCCCGCAGGGCCTGCCTGCAGGAGCGGCGCAAGCCGCGACCGCGCCAATCCAACCACGACGCAACCGCAACCCGACCCGGCCGCCGCAGCGGCCGGGCCCGATCCGTGCTCAGCACTCCAGGTTGTTGCCCGTCGGCACGCCCAGGATCGAAGTGAAACTGCGGTAGTTCGCGACCCGGTTGAGCATCTGCTGATGGCCGATGCCGCCGGCGTTGCACTCGATCCCGCCGTTGATCGCGCGGATGGTCTCGCCGAACGCGCGCAGGTTCACCATAGCCTGATGCGGGGTGTTGCTGGCGCCGCCGCGTTGGGTCATCCAGTACCACAGCGCGGTCTGCCACGAGATCGCGGCATTGGTGGCGACCCAGTCTGGGTTGTTGAGCAGGTCCAGACCGAGCGCGTTGCCGGCGGCGGAGTAGTTGTAGTTCCAGCTTAGCTGGATCGGCCCGCGCCCGTAGTACTGCTTGCCGCCGCAGGTGCCGGCCGGCTGGCAGTAATGGTCCCAGTTGGCCTGGTTCTGTTCGCGGATGTGCACCAGCCCGCCGGTCTCGTGGTGGACGTTGGCCAGGAACGCGGCCGCCTCCTGGCGCGCGACGGTGTCGCCGCCGTCCTTGGCGAAGTTCGGATACGAGCGCAGCGCCGCGATCAGGCCGGCGTAGGTGTAGAACGAATTGCGGTTGGGGAACATGCGGTTGAACTGCGCCTCGCTGACCACGAAGCCGCCCGGCGCCGGGCCGCCGTCGTCGCAGGTGGTCGGCTGCCAATACCAGGTGCTGATGGTCGGGTCGGTGCCGTCGCTGCCGTTGCTGCCGACGTTGACCAGCTTGTAGAACTGGCCGTTGGGCGGATAGCGCACGATGGTGCCGAGGGTGTAGTTCACCCCGCGCGTCCATTCGACGTAGTTGCAGGCCGCGGCCGAGACATCGGGCGCGAACGCGGGCTCGGCGGCGGGCGCTTGCGGCGCGGCCAGGACGCTGTGCGCGCACAACAGGCCGAACAGGCCGGCGGCGCGGGCGAGGGCGGTGCGAAGGCGGAGCTTGGGCATGGCGATTCCTCAGGAGTTGGGCGGCTGATTCCCCCCGAGGCGCGCCGCGGCGAACGCGCGGCGCGTGTTGCGATGGTGTCGTTGTTGCTTATCGGTATGCGGCGCGCGCCAAGCCCGCCGCGGCCGGTGCGATATCCGGCCGTCGCCGCGCGCGGCGGCGGAGCGGGCGCGGTGCGATGCGCCTGAGGCCGAATGTAGCGGCGCGATGAAGCTGAATTCGTGCCGCGGTCGCGGAAGCCGCGCGGCGGCGGTCGCGAATCGGCAAGCTGCCGCCGGTATACGCCGCAGGCGCGACCCGCGTCGCATTTGCGCTGCGATGCGACAACCGTTTTACGCCGCGGCGCGGTATAAGGCCGTTTGGGCCCGGCGGCGTCGCCGCCGCGGCCGTTCCGGACCCAGGCCGCGCGGCGGCGAGGTGCAGCGATGAAGCGCAATGCGATCCCGGCGATTCTTGTCTTGACGGCGGCGGCGTTGGCGGGCTGCAGCGGCGGCCGCGACAACGCCGACAACCAGGCGCAGGCCGCGCCGCAGCGCGCCGGCAAGCCGCTGGATCCGGGCGAAACCGCGGCGCGCCTGGTCAAGATGCGCGCGCAGGCGCTCGGCGGCGACCAGCAGGGATTGCAGCAGAACCTGCAGCAGCTCAACCAGGACTTCAACCGCTCGATCAAACTCGCCGACCCGAGCAAGCGCGTGGATCGCGAGAACGCGCGCATCGCCGCGCGCAGCGTCAAGGGCGTGCGCTCGGTGGTGTGGATCGACAACGAAAATCTGTTCGCCATCGTCGGCCACAACGCCGAGCGCAGCTACGACACCGTCGATGCGATCTGCCGCCAGCTCGAACCGCTGGGCGACACGCTGGGCGTGGTGGTCAACCTGCAAAGCGGCGCGGCGCGCACCGGCGACGAGCTGGAGATCCTCAGCCGCAACTGCCAGCTGCCGCCGGGCGAGCGGGCGATGCTGCAGAACAATCGCCAGGTCGACGCGCTGCCGCCGCAGATGCGCGCCCAGCACCGCGCCAACGCCGACGCCGCGCGCCGCACCGAACGTCCGGCAGAGCGCGCCGAAAGCGACCGCATCATCGAGGCCAACACGCCGGAGATGTGAGCGCCGCGGCCGGGGCTGTGCGCGGCCGCGCGATGGGGGGACAATGGCCGCCCCACAGCAGCGAGGTACAGCATGATCCAGCGATTCGACGTAGGCGCGCGCTTGTCGGAAATGGCGGTCCATAACGGCGTGGCCTACCTGGCCGGGCAGGTGCCCGACAGCGAGGAGCTGGACATCGCCGGCCAGACCCGCGAGACCCTGGCCTCGATCGACGCCTTGCTGGCGCGCGCGGGCAGCGACAAGACCCAGATCCTGATGGCGCAGATCTTCCTCGCCGACATGGCCGATTTCGACGGCATGAACGCGGTCTGGGACGCCTGGGTCGAGCCCGGCCACACCCCGCCGCGCGCGACCGTGCAGGCGCCGCTGGCCAATCCCAGGTACCGGGTCGAGATCGTGGTGACTGCGGCGGTGGCGGCGGGCTGAGCCGCGCCGCGTTTCGGGCGTTCGGGCCGCGCAGCTGCGGCCCGGGCGTTCTGGTTCGGATGCTTGTCGCCAGCGTGGCGCGGTGGCGGTGCGAGTGTCGATATCGGTAGCCGCGGCCCGTGTTGCGCCAGTGCAGCGCAGGATCGTGGCGGGGGTGAAGCGGACTTGCCTGCGCGTTCACAGCGATGCGGGTGCGGCCCGCGTCGGCGCGAGGGGCGTCGCCGGCGGCGACGGTGCTCGCGCAGGCGCGTCCTGCTCGAGCGCGCGCGTGGTCTCCTGCAGGGTCTGCGCGACGGCCTGCGCCCTGTCGGCGACCGCGCGGCGGTGCGAAGGGTCGGACGGATCGCCTTCGACCGCGAACAGCCGCCGTCCGTCGGCGCTGGCCACGATGTGGTCGATGCGCTGCAAGCCGCCGATGCGCGCCTCGTAGGCCATCGTCGCGGCCGCGCGTTCCAGCGTATCGCGACGGGCGAAGTCGCCGCCGAGTTTTTCCAGACCGGCCGCGGCTTGCAGGTAGAGCGCATGATCGGGGTGGCCGCGCTCGTCGATGCGCGGGCCGTGCGCCGCCGCCGTGCGCTGCGCGAGCGCCGCGTCCAGCGCGTGCAGCGTGCGCGGATTCAAGCGGCCGTCCGGGTCCAGCTCGTGCGCTTGCTGGAACGCTTTCACGGCTTCGCGGCTGCGCGCGCCGAGGCGGCCGTCGACCTCCAGCGGCCGCCCGTCGCGGTCGCCGATGCCGAGCGCGTTGAGCGCGGCCTGGGCGCGTTCGACTTCGGCCGACGCCGGCGCCCGCGCTTTCTCGCCGCGCACCGGCTCGCGTCCTTCGGCCAGCGCGACCAGATCCTCTTTCTCGTGGCGGGCGCGATTGAGCAGGCCGGTCCACGACTCCGGCGAGCTGCGGAACAAACGCCGGTTGTGCTCGATCTTGTAGTCCTGGATCGCTTCGACGATGTCGCGGTCGGACAATCGCTCCAGCGCATAGTCCGGGCCGAATTTCTGCTTGAGGCCCTTCTCGACGATCGTGGGCGTCAGCGTGCGCAGCTGCACCGCGGTGCTCCACAGCGCGTCCTGCACCGCCGGGCCGCGATCGCTGAGGTCGATGCCGCGGGCCTTGAGCCGGTCGCGCTCGGCTTCGTAATGGCTGCGGCGGATGTAGTCGTGCTGGTCGGCGGCGAAGCCCGGATCGCTGCGCGCGAGTTCCTTCCACTTGGCGTTGAACTCGGGCGTGGCCGCAGTCAGGCCGGCGAACTGCTCGCCGTATCTGGATTGCTGCAAGTACTCGCGCAGCGTGCCGGCGCGCGAGGACAGTTGATAGGCGCCGTAGGACACGCCGCCGTGATCGCCGCGGCCGGTGGAGATCGTCGCCGCGCCGCGGCCGCCGGTTTCGTAGCGCTCGGAGGTGCTGCCGAGCGTCCAGTCCTTGGTCATCTTGCTTGCTCCTGGGTGGCGTTGGGGTCGAACTGCGGGCGCAGCGGCGCTCAGCGCGCGCGGTCGAGCTGCGTCTGCAACTGCGCGGCGCGCTCGGCGGTCTTGCGCACCCGGCAGCCGTCGGCGCCGAGCAACTGGCCCTGGCCGGGCGCGGCGCCGGGATCGCAGTCGCGGTCGCGCCGGGCGATCCAGGCGCGCTGGCGTTCGCGCAGGCGCGCGGCCCCGGCCTTGGGCAGGCTCGCGATCAAGCGGCGGTAGACCTGGTTCAGGCGTCGGTCCTGATAGGCGTATTCGGCATCGATGCAGTCCTGCATCGCCGGCGTGACGCCGCCGCTGGCGTCGAGACAGCGCTGGTACCGCGGCCTCAGCGCGGCGGCGTGCGCAGCTTCGGCTTGCGCCTGCGCGGGCGTGCGGGCGTCGGCGGTGCAGGCGCTCGCGCATACGCAGGCGAGGGCGACGAAGAGCCGCGTAGACAGGTCGGAACGTTTCATGGGCATCGTCTCGGTAGGGGGCGTCGGCTCGCGGTCGGCCGCGCGGATGCGACCCGGCGTCAGAGTTGGCTGCAGGCGCTGTACTTGATCGCGCATTCGCGACTCCCGGCGTAGCCAGCGCAGTCGCTCAGCGCTGCGTCGACGGCTTCGTCGCGACTGGCGCGAACCATCGCCACCGCGGTTGCGCCGTCCGACGCCAAGGCGACGCATTGGTCGCCATAGGCCACAGTCACGCGGCATCGGTCGCCTCCGTTTTCGCGGCAGCGTTTGAGCGCTTCGCGGGTGGCCTGCAGGCGAAAGCGACGCGATTCGGACATGCCCCAATGGCCTTGGCCGTCGCCGGCGATCGCGCCCCAGCGCAGCGCCATCCGCACGGGCGCTGGTTGCTCGGGAATGGGGGCGCAACCCGCGTATCCGTGCCCCCCGGGATTGTTCTGGTAGTAACCAGGCGGGCAGCCACCTTGGGCAGCAGCGCCGCCGGCGATGGCGCAGAAGAGCAGGGCGAAGCGCCAAGGCTGCGTTTTCATTTTTTCCTCATCGCGGTAGGAGCGTGTAGGAGTGCGGCGGTAGGGCCCTATGCGCAGCGTCGGCATCGCACGCGTGGGGCGGCAGTGGGTGAGTGCGTTGCGCCATCTCGAAGAACCTCACAGCTCGCTGCACGCGCTGTACTTGATCGCGCATTCGCCGCCTCGCGCGTGGCCTGCGCAATCTTTCAGTGCGGCAGCCATCGCCTCTTCACGGGTCTGGCGCGCCAACACGGAAGCGGTATTGCTGTCGCTGGCTATGGCTACGCAGCTGTCGCCATACACCTGCGCCAGCCGGCAGCCTTTTCCGCCGCTTTCGCGACATCGCTTGAGCGCTTCGCGCGTGGCCTGCAGGCGGAAGCGGCGCGATTCGGACATGCCCCAGTGGCCGCCGTCGTCGCCGGCGACCGCGCCCCAGCGCAACACCATCTGCACCGGCGGAGGTTGCTCGGGGATAGGGGCGCATCCTATGTATCCGTACCCGCTCAGGTTGCTCTGGTAGTAGCCGGCCGGGCAGCCGCCTTGAGCGGCGGCACAGCCGGCCACAGCGTAGAAGATCGCGGCGAACCGCGACGGCTGCGATTTCATAGCTCCTCTCTGCGCTCAGTGCGTGAGTTGCGGGTCAGTGAAACGGGCGGTCGGGGCGCGATGGCAGTGGAGTACGCGCAGCGCCGGCATCGCGTTCGTAATGGCCGCCACTGGGGGCGGGTAGGCCGGTTCCGCGCGAACTCGGATCGGGCGAAGGCGAGCGCCCGCCGAGTTGGGAGAAGCTGTTGAAACTACCCAAGGTTCCCTGGAAGAACATCGCCGCCGCCGGCGGCACGCTCACCAACAACACCGACATCAGTAGGCCGATGCCCCCCTGCTGCATCGCCTGTGCGGTCAATCCCTCGCCGGCGTCGCCGAGCAGCCCGGCGACCTTGGACAGCCACAGCGCCACCGCGACCTTGGCCAGCAGCTTCATCGTCATCGCCGTGACCACGCTCAAGGTCGCCATCGAGAACAGCGTGCCCAGGCCGTACATCAGCCACTTGCGGAACAGTTCCTTGGTCTGGTCGAAGATCAGGCACAGCACGAACAGCGGCCCGAGGCCGATGAACAAGGCGAGGGTGAACTTGTAGAGCAGCAGCATCGCGCCGGCGACCATCGGCGGGCCGGCGGTGCCCAGCCCGGCGAACAGCAAGGCCTGTTGCTTGCGCGCCCGCAGCGCTTCGTCGCCGTCGGGCACCTGCACCGCGTCGATCGCATTGAGCGCGATCTGCATATAGGCGAGGTTGCGGTCGATGGCGTCGGCGCTGGAGCCGTCCTGGTCGGTGAACAGCGAATGGATCTCGCGATCCAGATCCTGGGTGAAGAAACGATGCAGGTCGGTGCCGGCGAACGACATGCTGGTGGCGATGGCGACGATGAAGGCCACCCGCGCGCCGCCGGCGACCAGGCCCATCATCGGTTCGCGCGACTGGCCGGTGACCATGCGATAGCCGGCGATCAGCAGCCACAGCGTGACCAGCACCTGGGCGATGCCCGCGGCCCAGGCCATCGCCCGGCGCATCAGCGCCAGACCGAAGTGGTCGATCTCGTGGTTGAAATACTCGTTGACCAACTTGAAGAACACGTAGTCGCCGACGCCTTGCGCGTGCGGAATCAGCCAGTCCAGCGATATCGCGATCGGGTGCATGCGTCCGTCCGTTGAGCCGAGCCGACCGGCGCGTCGCGCCGGCGTGCGATCCGGGCGAATTCGGATCGCGTCCTTTCGGGTGGCGATAGTGCGAATTCGAATTGCTTTATGCGATGCAATTAAACCCGCAACTTCGGCGAAATCAAGAGGCAATTTTCAGTTGCGTCCTGGGTGGGCGGCGGCTGTGCCGTCAGGTCAATCGCGCCTTGTCGACGATGTGCAAGGACGGCACATATGCGCGCTCATCAAGAGGGATCGCGAGGCCGTACCCACCGGGGATGCGAAGGAGATAGGGCGAGGGCTCGCGGCGCGCCGTGGCGGCGCCGGACCTGGTTCGCGCAGGGCGCGGAGGAACTGGCGGCGTACCGCAGGGTCAGCAGGGCGGCGGGACCTGGCTGTGTCGTTTGCGTACTTGAACCTTCGGTGCTGGCTGCAGGTTAATCAGCCGCCATCAGCCACTCGCGCAACAAGTTCTTGGTCTGGTCGAACATCAGGCACAGGATGAACAACGGGCCCAGGGCGATGAACAAGACGAGGGTGAACTTGTGGAGCAGCAGCATCGCGCCGGCGACCATCGGAAGACTAGTTATGCGATTCCGACGAACGATGCGACGCGTTCCATGAGAAAGATGTGAGTCATCGAACCCGCTTGGGGAGACTGCAACCCGAGTAGTGCTCTGTGCAGTTCGTATCGCCGGCACTTCTGCAGCGATCGATTCCGTCGGAGACTGATTGATCCAGGGTGCCGGCGCTCTGGACGAAAAATAATCTGTCGCCGGATATCAAGCTTGCGCACTGGTCGTGGTAAGCGAGCTTGATCTTGCAATTGATTCCGCCGTCTTGTTTGCACTGCTTAAGAGCGGTTTTCTCCGCGACCTTTCTTGAGTCAGCTTCGGTCGATGTGCCGAGGGCTGCGTTGGCGCCGTCGGTTGCAATAGCGCCCCACTGTGTTTTCCAGTTCGGGCCGGACTGGCCGGGAGCGGCAGACGTCTGCACGCATCCTTCCCAGCCGTTGCCCTTTTGCAGGACGCTGCCGGGAGGGCAGGCCGAGGCCAGTCCTGAAAACAGCCCGGTGCACATGAAGATCGCTACGAGGGTGTATTTCATCTGCTTCTCCCGATTTCATCGTGCTTCTTGATGCGGTCTTGGTTTCCTGCTTCTTGATTGGTCGGCATGCGATTGTTGTATGAGCTCGACTCTGCAGGGGGACGTTCTGTATTGGTGTTCGTGTTTATGGCTTTCTGCTCGTTGGATTGATTCTTCTGTGGATTCGTGAACGCCGAGCTATAGCTAAAACTCCCCACCGTCCCCTGAAAAAACATGGCCGCCGCCGGCGGCACCGTGACGATGATGGTCGTCATCAGCAGCCCGATCCCGCCTTGCTGCATCGCCTGCATGCCGAGCCCTTCGGTGCCCGTTCCCGGGATCCCGACCGCCTTCGCCACCCACAGCGCCACGGCCACCTTCGCCATCAGCTCCAGCGCCAGCGAGACCACCACGCTGAGCATCGACATCGAGAACAAGGTGCCGATGCCGTACATCAACCACTTGCGGAACAAGTCCTTGGTCTGGTCGAACATCAGGCACAGGATGAACAACGGGCCCAGGCCGATGAACAAGGCGAGGGTGAACTTGTAGAGCAGCAGCATCGCGCCGGCGACCATCGGCGGACTGGCGGTGCCTACGCCGGCGAACAGCAGGGCGCGTTCTTTCTTTTTCTGCAGCTCCGCGTCGTCGTCCGGAACCTGCACCGCATCGATCGCGGTGATCGCCACCTGCATGTAGGCCAGGTTCTTGTCGATCGCATCGGCGCTGGAGCTGCTGTCGTCGGTGAACAACTCGTGCACTTCGCGATCGAGGTCCTTGGTGAAGAACCGGTGCAGGCTGCCGCCGCCGAAGGACATGGTGGTGGCCAGGGCGAGGATGAAGGCCACGCGCGCGGCGTTGGTGACCAGGGCCATCATCGGCTCGCGCGACTGGCCGGTGACGATGCGATAGCCGGCCAGCATGATCCACAGCGTCGCCAGCACCAGCGCGATCTGGCTGGCCCAGGCCATCGTGCGCCGCATCAGCGCGAGGCCGAACTTGTCGATCTTGTGGTCGAAGTAGGTATTGACGAGCTTGAAGTAGAGATAGTCGCCGACGCCTTGCGCCTGCGGGGTCAGCCAATCGTAGAGCTCTGTCGGCAAATGCATGTTCGGTCCGTCGATTCGAAGCGGGGCGGTGGTGGGGCGGTCAGAACGAGAACGCGCTCTTGATCGCCTCGCTCTGGATGATCTTGCCGACCCCGCCCTGGCGCTTGCCCTCCAGCGCGCGCCGCGCCAGCCGCGCCTGGTCCTTCTGCAGCGCGACGATGTAGTCGTCGTAGGCCTTCATCCGCGCCTGCCAGTAGTCCAGGTCCATGCGGGTGCGGACCATGAAGCGCTGGGTTTCGTTGTCGTTGGCGGCGAGTTTGCCCTGGCTTTCGCCGACCTGGCCGCGCTGGCCTTCGACCTGCGAGAACTCGCGGTTGCGCTGGATCAGCTGCTTGAGCATGCGCACCGATTCGTTGTACTTGGCGTTGTCGGCCAGGACCATGCGCTGGCACAGGCGGCGTTGTTCGGCGACGAGGTCGGAGTCGAGTTGCGGGTTGAACGCGCTCATCGCGCCGGCCAGGCCTTCGCGCTTCGCGCCGGGGCAGAGGTCTTCCATGCCGTAGGCGGGGTCGCGTTCGGGGAAGTCGTCGCGCATGTTCGATTGCGCCAGCTGCAACTGCTGGATCTTGATCAGTTGCTGCTTGTAGTGATCGTACTGCTGCGTCCAGCGCGCGGCTTCCTTGCCGTAGACGGTGGCCTTTTCGATCAAGTCCTTGATGGCCAGGCCGAGATTGCCGGGGTCGGTCACCACGAGTTGGGCGTGGGCCGCGGGAGCGAACCATTGGCCGCAGAAAAGCGCGCCCGCCGCGAGTGCCGAGAGCATGCGGGTGCGGGGCTGCGTGCGCGGTAAGGAGGTGGAAGAGGATGGGGTCATTGCCGAGCTTCCTTGTTCAAGTGGCTGCGTTCGAACCGCGACCGGATCGCGCGTTCGCGAGCGAATCAAATCCCAGCAAAAGGCGGAGCGCAACGTAATTTTTCGGCATGGATGCAATCGTGAGGATGTTTTCCTGATGCGATGTGCGTCGCGAATATTCGGCTTGCGCTTCGGATGCGTACATCCGATTTGCAATGGTCGATTCAGGCGCAGAAAAGGTGGAATAGACGAAGCGCACAATCACGCCGCGTCGCAGCCTGAATCGTTGAACGACCGTGCGGAAAACATCTTTTCCGCCGCTGCCGCAGCCGCCGGGCGCGCGTCACTTCGAGGTTCTGTGATCGCCAGCAACAGCCTTATCTGCGCCGCGTTCGTCTGAGCGTGGACGCGGCGCGAACGCGCGCGCAGTGTCGCTTCAGCGTTCCCGCGACGCAGGCAGCCGGGACGCTGCTGTCCGGTGTATCCACGATCGATTCCCCTCCCACGCCGTCCGCACGGACGGCGACGGCCGAACTTTTTCTGGAGATGACCGCATGAACCGTCGCATCACGCTCACGGCGCTGGCCGTGGCCCTGGCTGTGTCTTCCCCGCTGGCCGCCGCACATGCGCAGCCGGCCGCGAACTACGAACTGGATCTGGGCGGCTTGCGCTTCGATCCGCTCAAGCAGCAACCGGTGCAGGCCGCCAGCGTGTGGGGCCGCGCCCGCGCCGACGGCGAGGATTGGCGCCTGGTGCAGTTCCAGGGGCCGGTGCGCCAGGCCTGGCTCGACGAGTTGCGCAGCAAGGGCCTGGAGCCGGTGCAGTACCTGCATCCGTACACCTACATCGTGTGGGGCAAGCGCGATGCGCTGGCGCGCGTGGCCGGGCAGCGCGAGGTGCGCTGGAGCGGCGATTTCCTGCCGGCCTACAAGGTGCTGCCGCAGCTGCGCCAGGCGGCGGCCGCGAAGAACGCCGGCCCGCTCGAGGTGCGCGTGGTCAGCCGCCGCGGCAGCGCCGGCGTGGCCGCGACCCTGGGCAAGATCGGCGCGGCCGACGCCGGCCTGGGCGCGCAGGTCGTCGACCGCGCGCTGCAAAGCCAGACCGTGCGCGTGGCCGCCGACCAGATCGCGCTGCTGGCGCAGGCGCCGGGCGTGTACAGCGTGCAGAGCGTGCCCACCGACGGCGGCCTGCGCGGCGAGATCAGCGGCCAGATCAACGCCGGCAACGTCAACGCCGGCAACCTTGCCGTGCCGGGCTATCTGAGCTACCTCAGCGGCGCGGGCGTCAACGGCGCCGGCGTGACCATCGCCAACGTCGACGGCGGCATCTACCACACCCATCCCGACCTCGCCGCGCGCATGGCCGCGTGCACCGGCACCACTTGCGGCGGCTCGGCCAGCAGCGCGCACGGCACCCATACCGCGGCGATCATGGCCGGCGACGGCGCTTCCAACGTGCGCGCGACCGCGTCCACCGGCAGCTTCCTGCGCGGCCTCGGCGTGGCGCCGGGCGCCAAGCTGGTCGAGCAGGTGTATTCGCCGTTCTTCACCCAGCCCGGCGGCATGTTGCTGCTGATGACCCAGTCGGTGCGCAACAACGCGACCATCTCCGGCAACAGCTGGGGCCCGGCGGGCTCGCCGCGCGGCTACGACGGCGACACCCGCCAGGTCGACGTCGGCGTGCGCGACGCCGACCCGAACGCGCCGGGCGACCAGCCGCTCAACTACGTGCTGTCGTTCATGAACGGCAACGGCGGCACCCAGAGCCAGGGCTCGCCGGACGAGGCCAAGAACACCTTCACCGTCGGTTCGACCAAGGGCCAGAGTTCGGCGACGGTGCAGATCGCGGCGATCAACGACCTGTCCAGCAACACCGCGCACGGCCCCGCGCTCGACGGCCGCCGCATTCCGGGCATCGTCGCGCCGGGCTGTTCGATCGATTCGGCCAACAGCGCCAGCGGCCACGGCCTGATGTGCGGCACCAGCATGGCCTCGCCGCAGGTCGCCGGCGCCAGCGCCTTGTTCACCCAGTACTACCGCAACAAGTTCGCCGGCGCCACGCCGAGCCCGGCGCTGACCCGCGCCGCGTTCACCGCGGTGGCGTTGAACCTGGTCGGCAAGCTCGACGCCGACGGCGGCACCCTGACCACCGCGCCGGACAGCAAGCAGGGCTGGGGGCGGATGCTGATCGATCCGGTGATCAGGCCGGCGCAGACGGTGCAGTACGTCGACCAGACCCACATCTTCAACAACAGCGGCGAGACCTGGACCCGCAGCTACCGCGCCGCCGACGCGAGCAAGCCGGTGCGGATCATGCTGGTGTGGACCGACGCGCCGGGCCACGGCCTGGGCGGCACCACGCCGGCCTGGAACAACAACCTCGACCTGCGGGTGACCTCGGGCGCCAGCACCTTCCTCGGCAATGTGTTCAACGCCAGCGGCTCGTCGATTACCGGCGGCGCGGCGGATGCGCGCAACAACAACGAGGGCGTGTTCCTGCAGCCGGCGCAGCATGGCGGCGGCGCGTTCACCATCGAGGTGCGGGCGACCGACATCAACTCGAATGGCTTACCGAATTCGGGCGACGATACCGATCAGGATTTCGCGTTGGTTTGCTACAACTGCGTGGCGAGTTGAGCGCTGCGTGAGCGGTGTTGGGGTATGGGCGAGGGCGGCTGTGGCCGCCCTCGTTTTTGGGGTTGCGTCGTATGTGCAATGGCGCGGCCGCGGCTTGCGCCGCTCCTACAAGGGCTGCCTGTAGGAGCGGCGCAAGCCGCGACCGCGCCACTGCAACGACGACGCAACCGCCTGTGCGGATCGCCGTCGCGCCTACTTGCTCTCGGGCAACGCGTACGTGCGCTTGACCGGATCGAACTCGACCACCTGCTCGCTGTGCGCGTCCTGGCTGCCGGGCGCGTTGGCGCGCTTGGTCACGCGCAAGGGGAACATCGCCTTGGCGGTGTCGCTGTCGTCGATCGCGATGCTGTATTCGCTGTCCTGGTCGTCCTCGGTGATCTGCGGGATCGCGCTGAGCTCGGCGATCTTGCCGTCGAGCGGCGCGATCAGGCTGTAGTAGGACACCACGGTGCCTTGCCAGACGCCGCCGCTGGCGAATTTCCAGGCCATGGTGCCGGCGCCGATGCGCACCAGCTGCGCGTCGTGGCAGCCGCAGTCGCCGGAACTGCCGAGCGCGAGCTGTCTGTCGCCGGCCAGCAGGGTCCAGCCGCCGTGGCCGTCGGGGCCGAGCACGAAGGCGCCCATCAGGCCGGGTTCGGCGTGGCCGTAGGAATACGCCGGCGCGTCGGCGACGCTGGCGGCGGCGAGGTAGAGGCGGCGCTGGCCCTGCAGTTCGATCAATTGCGGCTCGGCCGCGCGCATGCAGTAGTCGTTGCCGTCCTGGCCGCCGTCGAAGCGGGCGGCGAATTTCCAGCAGCGCTGGGTGGCGTCGAAGGCGTCGCCGTATTGCTGCTTCATCAGCGCGTCGGCGGCGCGCTGGAGCGCGGCGGGGTCGGCGTCCGCGGGTGCGGCGGGCGC
>NZ_LXSD01000286.1:0-7034 GCF_017168095.1 Lysobacter enzymogenes
GCGCGCGTGCGCGCCGCCGCCGAGTGGTCGCTGAGCGGCCGCATCGCCGTGTCCAACGCCGGCAAGGGCGGCAGCGGCCGGATCGAATGGAACCAGCGCGGCGACGGCTACGAAGTCGCGCTGAGCGCGCCGGTCACGCGCCAGAGCTGGCGCCTGCGCGGCGGCCCCGACGGCGCCCGCCTGGACGGCCTGGACGGCGGCCCGCGCGAAGGCGCGGACGCCGCCGACGTGCTGTTCCAGGCTACCGGCTGGGACATCCCGGTGGCCGCGCTCGGCCAGTGGCTGCGCGGCCTGCCGGCCGGCGACGGCGCCGACGCGCGCATCGTCCCCGGCGCCGACGGGCGCCCGCAGTCCATCGCCCAGGGCGGCTGGACCATCGCCTACGAATGGCCCGCCAGCGGCGACCTGCCTTCGCGCCTGGACGCGCGCCGCGATTCGGCGCGGGTGCGGCTGATCGTGGATCAGTGGCAGGGCGGGGCGGCTACGGCTCCCTGAATCGCACTCCAGAACCTTCCGATGTCCTTCGACTCCACCGATCCGGCCCGAGATTCCACGGGCGAGCCCGCCTGGTCGGCCTGGCCCGCCCCGGCCAAGCTGAACCTGTTCCTGCGCATTGTCGGCCGCCGCGCCGACGGCTATCACCTGCTGCAGACCGTGTTCCGTCTGCTCGACTGGGGCGACACCATCCGCCTGCGGCCGCGCGCCGACGGTCGCATCGTCCGCCACGGGGCCTCGGTGGCTGGCGTGGCCGAGGCCGACGACCTCACCGTGCGGGCCGCGCTGGCGCTGCAAAAGGCCTCGAATTGCAGCCAAGGTGCGGATATCGTCATCGAAAAGCGCATTCCGGCCGGCGGCGGGTTCGGCGGCGGCTCGTCCGACGCCGCGACCGTCCTGGTCGCCCTGGATGCGCTGTGGGGCACCGATCTGGGCGTGGAAACCCTGGCCCGGCTGGGCCTGGGCCTGGGCGCCGACGTGCCTGTGTTCGTACGCGGCGACAACGCCTGGGCCGAGGGCGTGGGCGAAGACCTGCGCCCGATCGGTCTGCCTCCGGCCTGGTACGTGCTGGCCGACCCCGGCGTCCACGCCCCGACCGCGGCGCTTTTTCAATCCGCTGAATTGACGCGGGATGCCGCGCCCGCGACAATGTCGGACTTCGTTTCGGGTAGACCGCTCGGGAATGCGTTCGAGCCGGTGCTGCGCCAGCGCGAAGGGGCCGTCGAGGCCGCCTTCGCCGCTCTGGCGCGGATCGGATCGCCACGCCTGACCGGGTCCGGCAGCGGGTGTTTCGTCGAGTTCGCCACGCGCGAATCCGCCGAGGCCGCGCTGGCGGAACTGCCGCCGGGCCTGCGCGCCTGGACGGCGGCCGGGGCAGGGCGCTCGCCGCTGCATGCCGCGCTCGAAACCAACCGACGAGGTTGAACCCCGGTTCGCCCCGTCGTCCGGCAAGTCCAGTACCACCTCGCGTTCTATCCAGGTTTCCGCAGGGGCGTCGCCAAGTGGCCCAAGGCACCGGGTTTTGATCCCGGCATTCGTAGGTTCGAATCCTACCGCCCCTGCCACAACGAGGGATTGGAGATTTGGGATTCGCGATTCGCAAACGGCGGTACCTCGCAGCCGCCGCTACGAATCGCGAATCCCAAATCCCGAATCCCGGTCCCAAGACAGTGCAAAACGATCGCAACCTGCTGGTCTTCAGCGGCAACGCCAACCGTCCGCTGGCCGAGGCCGTGTGCAAGGAGCTGGGCATCCGGCTCGGCAAGGCCCTCGTCGGCCGCTTCTCCGACGGGGAAGTGCAGGTCGAGATCGAAGAGAACGTGCGCCGCCAGGAAGTGTTCGTCATCCAGCCGACGAACGCGCCGACGGCCGAGAATTTCATGGAACTGCTGGTCCTGATCGACGCGCTCAAGCGCGCATCGGTGGCCAACGTGACCGCGGTGGTGCCGTACTTCGGCTACGCCCGCCAGGACCGCCGCCCGCGTTCCTCGCGCGTGCCGATCACCGCCAAGGTCGCGGCCAAGATGTTCGGCGCGGTCGGCGCCGACCGGGTGCTCACGGTCGATCTGCATGCGGATCAGATCCAGGGCTTCTTCGACATCCCGGTCGACAACGTCTACGCCTCGCCGCTGCTGCTCGCCGACATCTGGCGCGCGCACGGCACCGACAACCTGATCGTGGTGTCCCCGGACGTCGGCGGCGTGGTGCGCGCGCGAGCGATCGCCAAGCGCCTGGACGACGCGGACCTGGCGATCATCGACAAGCGCCGCCCGCGCGCCAACGTCGCCACGGTGATGAACATCATCGGCGACGTGTCTGGCAAGACCTGCGTGCTGGTCGACGACATCGTCGACACCGCCGGCACCCTGTGCGCCGCCGCCGCGGCGCTCAAGGCGCAGGGCGCGCAGAAGGTCGTGGCCTACTGCACCCACCCGGTGCTGTCGGGCGCGGCCATCGACAACGTGACCAAGTCGCAGCTCGACGAGCTGGTGGTGACCGACACCATCCCGCTCACCGCCGCGGCCCGGGCCACCGGCCGCATCCGCCAGCTCAGCGTGGCGGAACTGCTGGCCGAGACGATCCGCCGCATCGCGTTCGGCGAGTCGGTGAGCTCGCTCTACGTCGATTGATCGAAAGAATTCGTTTCAAGGCTCATCTGGTCGCGGATGAGCTTCCCCGCCGCCGCGAGGCGGCTCCAACGCTGTCAACATCGAGTACACGCAAATGTCCGAACACACCATCAAGGCCACTGGCCGCAAGGTCGAGGGGAAGGGTGCGAGCCGCCGCCTTCGTCATGCCGCCAGCATCCCGGCCATCATCTACGGCGGCAGCGCCGCGCCGCAGCCGATCCAGCTCGAGCACGAGAAGATCTGGCTGGCCAGCCAGCACGAGTGGTTCTACTCCTCGATCCTGAGCCTGGACGTCGACGGCAAGGTCGAGCAGGTCCTGCTGCGCGACATGCAGCGCCACCCGTTCAAGCAGATCATCATGCACCTGGACTTCCAGCGCGTTGACGCCAACCAGGCGCTGCGCGTGGCGGTGCCGCTGCACTTCCTCAACGAAGACAAGTCGCCGGCCGGCAAGTCGGCCGACGTCGTGGTCACCCACGAGCTCAACGAAGTCGAAGTGTCCTGCCTGCCGAAGGACCTGCCGGAGTTCATCGAGATCGACCTGTCGGACCTGAAGGTCGGCGACATCGTTCACCTGTCGGACCTCAAGCTGCCCAAGGGCGTCGAGATCCCCGAGCTGAAGCTGGGCAAGGAACACGATGTCGCCATCGTGATCGCCAAGCACGGCAAGGAAGAGGCCGAGCCGACCGAGGACGCGCCGGCCGCGGACGTGCCGGCCGCCAAGGTCTCCAAGAAGGACGAAGACAAGAAGTGATCGCCGGCCGGCGCGCCGTAGCCGGCGCGCCGGTCCGCGTTTGCGGACTGTCCTGAGTCATGGCGGGATTGCGCCTGATCGTCGGCCTGGGTAACCCCGGCGCCGAATACACCCGGACCCGGCACAACGCCGGGTTCTGGTTTGTGGACGCCTTGAACGAGAAGTTCGGCGGCCGCTTCGGCCTGGAGTCCAAGCTGTTCGGCGAAACCTCGAAGATCGAGATCGCCGGCAAACCGGTGTGGCTGCTCAAGCCGGCCACCTTCATGAACCTCTCCGGCAAGTCGGTGACCGCCGCGCTGCGCTACTGGAAGATCGAGCCCGAGGAAGCGCTGCTGGCGCACGACGAGCTCGACCTCGCGCCCGGCACCGCCCGGCTCAAGTTCGACGGCGGCCACGGCGGCCAGAACGGCCTGCGCGACACCATCCAGCTGCTCGGCCACGGCAAGTTCCACCGCCTGCGCCTGGGCATCGGCCACCCCGGCCACAAGGACAAGGTCACCCCGTGGGTGCTCGGCCGTCCCGGCAAGGACGACGAGGCCACGATCCTGCGCGCCATCGACGAGGCCATCGACGCGATGCCGCTGGCGGTGAACGGCAATTTCATGGATGCGATGACGCGGTTGCATACCGCGAAGTGAAGCGAAAGCGGGAGTCGGGAGCGGGGATGCGAATTCGCCGCGCCACCAATCCCCGCCTCGCATCGAAAGATTTCTGGCGGGAGCTGCACGCTCGCAGCGATACGCGCGGTTCGTCGCGCGGCTCCCGCTTCCCGATCCCTGTTTCCTCTTCCCGGACTTACCACCCATGGGCATCAAATGCGGCATCGTCGGCCTGCCTAACGTCGGCAAGTCGACCCTGTTCAACGCGCTGACCAAGGCCGGCATCGCCGCGGCCAACTTCCCGTTCTGCACGATCGAGCCCAACGTCGGCGCGGTGCCGGTGCCGGATCCGCGCCTCAACGCGCTGGCCGAGATCGTCAAGCCGCAGAAGCTGATTCCGACCGCGGTCGAGTTCGTCGACATCGCCGGCCTGGTCGCCGGCGCGGCCAGCGGGCAGGGCCTGGGCAACAAGTTCCTGGCGCATATCCGCGAGGTCGATGCGATCACCCACGTGGTGCGCTGCTTCGAGCACCCGGACGTGATCCACGTCAACAACAAGGTCGATCCGATCGCCGACATCGAGACCATCGATACCGAACTGGCCCTGGCCGATCTGGAAAGCGTCGAGAAGGCCCTGCAGCGCGCCGAGCGCTCGGCCAAGACCGGCGACAAGGAAGCGGTGGTGCGCAAGGAAATCCTCGGCCGCGTCCGCGCCGGCCTGGACGCCGGCAAGCCGGCGCGCGCGCTGGGCCTGTCGGACGACGACAAGGCCGCGCTGCGCGACCTGTTCCTGCTGACCCTCAAGCCGGTCATGTACGTGGCCAACGTGCTCGAGGACGGCTTCGAGAACAATCCGCACCTCGACGCCGTGCGCGCCCGCGCCGTGGCCGAGGGCGCCCAGGTGGTGCCGGTCTCGGCCGCGATCGAGGAAGAGCTCAGCCAGCTCGACGACGCCGACCGCGACGCCTTCCTGGCCGACCTGGGCCTGGCCGAGCCGGGCCTGAACCGGCTGATCCGCGCCGGCTACGCCCTGCTGGGCCTGCAGACCTACTTCACCGCCGGGGTCAAGGAAGTGCGCGCCTGGACGGTCAAGGCCGGCTCGACCGCGCCGCAGGCCGCCGCGGTGATCCACACCGACTTCGAGAAGGGCTTCATCCGCGCCGAAACCATCGCCTACGACGATTTCATCAAGTACAAGGGCGAGTCCGGCGCCCGCGACGCCGGCCGGCTGCGCCTGGAAGGCAAGGAATATCGCGTCCAGGAAGGCGATGTCTTGCACTTCCGGTTCAATGTTTGAGTAGACTACGCGCCCCCGCAGTCGACAGCCGCAAGCGCCGGCGGCGGGGGCGAAAAAAATCCCGAAAGATTTCGTGAAAGTGCGTTGACAAGCTGAAGATCGCACTTCAAAATTACGGGCTCTTCGGAGGGATACCCAAGCGGCCAACGGGGGCAGACTGTAAATCTGCTGGCTTACGCCTTCGGTGGTTCGAATCCACCTCCCTCCACCAGGTTGGCCGGTGCGACGATCGGCGTCATCGATGCGGCGCTCAGGCAAAGCGGTAAGGTTTCAAGGTTGCAAGTTCCAACGCTGTATTGGCTGCACGCGGCGCGGGAGTAGTTCAATGGTAGAACCTCAGCCTTCCAAGCTGATGGCGCGGGTTCGATTCCCGTCTCCCGCTCCATTGAACGAAGTCGCACAGCCCGTCGGCAACAAAGTTTCGCTCACGTAGCTCAGTCGGTAGAGCACCTCCTTGGTAAGGAGGAGGTCGAAGGTTCGATTCCTTTCGTGAGCACCATCTTCAAGCGACACCCGGCTGCTTTACCAACAGCCAACGCGACACACAGACCAAACACGAGAAGCGATAGCCATGGCCAAGGGTAAGTTCGAGCGCACCAAGCCGCACGTGAACGTCGGCACGATCGGTCACGTCGACCACGGCAAGACCACGCTGACGGCCGCTCTGACCAAGGTCGGCGCCGAGCGTTTCGGTGGCGAATTCAAGGCGTACGACGCGATCGACGCGGCGCCGGAAGAGAAGGCTCGCGGCATCACGATTTCGACCGCACACGTCGAATACGAAAGCCCGAACCGCCACTACGCGCACGTGGACTGCCCGGGCCACGCCGACTACGTGAAGAACATGATCACGGGTGCGGCGCAGATGGACGGCGCGATCCTGGTGTGCTCGGCCGCTGACGGCCCGATGCCGCAGACCCGCGAACACATCCTGCTGTCGCGTCAGGTCGGCGTGCCGTACATCGTCGTGTTCCTGAACAAGGCCGACATGGTGGACGACGCCGAGCTGCTCGAGCTGGTCGAGATGGAAGTGCGCGAGCTGCTGTCGAAGTACGAGTTCCCGGGCGACGACACCCCGATCATCCACGGCTCGGCCCGTCTGGCGCTGGAAGGCGACCAGAGCGAGATCGGCGTGCCGGCGATCATCAAGCTGGTCGAGGCGCTGGATAGCTTCATTCCGGAGCCGGAGCGCGCGATCGACAAGCCGTTCCTGATGCCGGTGGAAGACGTGTTCTCGATCTCGGGCCGCGGCACCGTGGTGACCGGCCGTATCGAGCGCGGCATCATCAAGGTGGGCGACGAAATCGAAATCGTCGGCATCCGTCCGACCCAGAAGACCACGGTCACCGGCGTCGAGATGTTCCGCAAGCTGCTGGACCAGGGCCAGGCGGGCGACAACGCGGGCCTGCTGCTGCGCGGCACCAAGCGTGACGACGTCGAGCGCGGCCAGGTGCTGGCCAAGCCGGGTTCGATCACCCCGCACACCGAGTTCGAGGGCGAGGTGTACGTGCTGTCGAAGGACGAAGGCGGCCGCCACACCCCGTTCTTCAAGGGCTACCGTCCGCAGTTCTACTTCCGCACCACCGACATCACCGGCGCGGTGACGCTGCCGGAAGGCGTCGAGATGGTCATGCCGGGCGACAACATCAAGATGGTCGTGCAGCTGATCAACCCGGTGGCGATGGACGAAGGCCTGCGCTTCGCGATCCGCGAAGGCGGCCGCACCGTCGGCGCCGGCGTGGTGTCGAAGATCCTGAAGT
>NZ_LXSD01000287.1:0-7331 GCF_017168095.1 Lysobacter enzymogenes
GCCAGCAACTGCACCGGAATCGCATGCACCACCGGCGACAGCACGCCGACGTGGCGCGGGGTGCGGATCACGTGCACCTGCTCGGATTCGCCGAAGTGGCTGTCCAGGTCGGCGAACACGAACATCTCGCCGCCGCGCGCGCGCACTTCCTGGATGTTCGACTTCACCTTCTCCAGCAGCTTGTCGTTCGGCGCGATCACCACCACCGGCATCGCCGCGTCCACCAGCGCCAGCGGGCCGTGCTTGAGCTCGCCCGCCGGGTACGCCTCGGCGTGGATGTAGGAGATTTCCTTGAGCTTGAGCGCGCCTTCCAACGCGATCGGGTAATGCACGCCGCGGCCCAGGAACAGCGCGTGGTGCTTGGGCGCGAAACGCTCGGCCCAGCCGGCCACCTGCGGCTCCAGGTTCAGCGCGTGCTGCACGCTGCCCGGCAGGTGGCGCAGCGCGTCGAGGTATTCGGCCTCCTGTGCGTCGCTGAGCGCGCCGCGCAGCTTGGCCAACGTCGCGGTCAGGGTGAACAGCGCCACCAGCTGGGTGGTGAAGGCCTTGGTCGAGGCCACGCCGATCTCGGCGCCGGCGCGGGTGTAGTACACCAGCTGGCTCGCGCGCGGGATCGCGCTCTCGGGCACGTTGCAGATCGACAGGGTCTTGTCGTGGCCCAGCGATTTGGCGTACTTCAGCGCTTCCATCGTGTCCAGCGTTTCGCCGGATTGCGAAATCGTCACGATCAGCTGCTTCGGGTTCGCCACCGCGGCGCGATAACGGTATTCGCTGGCGATCTCGACCTTGCACGGCAGCCCGGCGATGGCCTCGATCCAGTAACGCGCGGTCAGGCCGGCGTAATAGCTGGTGCCGCAGGCCAGGATCTGCACGCCCTCGACGCCGGCGAAGACTTCTTCGGCCTTCGCGCCGAACAGCGACGCGCTGAAGCCGTTGTTGTCCATCACCGCCTCGATGGTGTCGGCGATCGCGCGCGGCTGCTCGTGGATCTCCTTCTGCATGAAGTGCCGGTACGGGCCCAGCTCCAGCGAGGCCAGCGACACGTCCGACAAATGCACGTCGCGCTCGATCGGCGCGCCGTCCGCATCGAACACCCGCACCGCGGCGCGGGTGACCTCGGCGGTGTCGCCCTCTTCCAGGAAGATCACCCGGCGCGTGGCCTGCACGATCGCCGACACGTCGCTGGCGACGAAGTTCTCGCCCTCGCCCAGGCCGACCAGCAGCGGGCAGCCCATGCGCGCGGCGATCAGGCGGCCCGGCTCGTTGAGGCTCACCACCGCGATCGCATACGCGCCGACCAGCTCGCGCACCGCCGACTGCACCGCCGCGAGCAGGTCGTGGCCCTGCTTCAGATAAGAATGGATCAGGTGGGCGATCACTTCGGTGTCGGTCTGCGATTCGAACGCATACCCGGCCGCGCGCAGGCGCTCGCGCTGCTCGTCGTGGTTTTCGATGATGCCGTTGTGCACCACCGCCAGTTCGCCGAAGCTGATGTGCGGGTGCGCGTTGGCTTCGGTGACTCCGCCGTGCGTGGCCCAGCGGGTGTGGCCGATGCCGACCTGCGCGCTGAACGCCTCGGACTGCGCCGCCGCCTCCATCTCCGCCACGCGCCCGGTCCGGCGCACCCGGCGCAGCTGCGCGCCGTCGAACACGGCAATGCCGGCCGAGTCGTAACCGCGGTATTCCAACCGCTTCAAGCCGTCGATCAGGACCGGCACCACATCGCGATCGGCGATCGCGCCTACGATTCCGCACATGCTGGGGGCATCCGAGAAAATGTGACCGCATTCTAGCGGGGCGGCGGCCGCGGCGGTGTCCGCGCGGACGCGGTGTCCGGACGGACGGACGCCCGGACAGGCGTCGCCCCCCTTTTAAATCAATGAGTTGAAGTTGGCACGGGATGTGCTTGGTATTGGGCAGAGACCCCGACCGAGCGCCCCGATGAGCATCCGCGACACCTCCGCCCAGGACCAACGCCTCGCCCCCGCCGCCCAGCAGGGCCGGCGCCGCCGGCAATGGGCGCTGGCGGCCGCGGTCGCCGCGGCGGTGCTCGGCGCCGGCGTCTGGGTCGCTTCCGGCTGGGCCGCGGGCGGCGCGTCGGTGTCGGCGCAGCGGCTGCGCATCGCCGAAGTGAAGCGCGGCGATCTGGTCCGCGACATCGCCGCCGACGGCCGCGTGATCGCCGCCAACAGCCCGGTGCTGTACGCCATCGCCGGCGGTTCGGTCGAACTCAAGGTCGTCGCCGGCGACGCGGTGCGCAAGGGCCAGGTGCTGGCCGAGATCGACAGCCCCGAGCTGCGCAGCAAGCTCGCGCAGGAGCAGTCCACCCTGGCCGGCCTGGAGGCCGAGGCCAGCCGCGCCGAACTCGACGGCGAACTGGCGCGTTCCACCGCGCGCAAGGAACTCGACCAGGCCCGCATCGACCGCACCGCCGCCGAACGCGACCTGGAGCGCTACAACCGCGCCTTCGCCGGCGGCGCGGTGGCCAAGGTCGACGTGGCCAAGGCCGAGGACGAATTGAAGAAGGCCGACATCGGCCTGGCCCACGCCCGCGAAGGCATCGGCCGCCAGGACCGCAGCGCTTCGCTGGACGCGCGCAACAAGCGCCTGCTGGCGCAGCGCCAGCGCGCGATCGTCGCCGAGGCCCAGCGCCAGGTCGACGCGCTGACCTTGCGCGCGCCGTTCGACGGCCAGGTCGGCCAGGTCCAGGTCGCCCAGCGCGCCAACGTCGCCGTCAACGATCCGGTGCTCAGCGTGGTCGACCTGGGCGTGTTCGAACTCGAGATCAAGGTGCCGGAAAGCTTCGCCCGCGACCTGGCCATCGGCATTCCGGCGCAGATCGCCGGCAACGACGGCCGCACCTACGCCGCCAGGATCTCGGCGGTGTCGCCGGAAGTGGTGACCGGCGAAGTCGCCAGCCGCCTGCGCTTCGACGGCGCGCAGCCGCCGGCGCTGCGCCAGAACCAGCGCCTGAGCGCGCGCATCGTGCTCGACACCCGCCGCAACGCGCTGATCGTCGAGCGCGGGCCGTTCCTGGAACAGGACGGCGGCCGCAGCGCCTACGTCGTGTCCGGCGGCGTCGCCGCCCGCCGCGCCATCCGCACCGGCGCCAGCAGCCTGAGCCAAGTGGAAATCCTCGAAGGTCTGCAGCCGGGAGAACGCATCGTCGTCTCCGGCGCCGACCAGTTCGCCAACGCCGAAACCGTCCGCATCTCCGGAGAATGAACCCATGAACGCTTTCAACGCCGCCAACGCCTACGACTTCGCCCCGCACTGGAACGCCCAGGAACTGACCGACGCGGTGCCGCTGCGCCTGCACCAGCTGATCGACTTCAACCACGACGGCGAGCGCGTCGCCAGCGCCAACGCTGCCGCGGCCGCGCCCAAGCGTTCGCCGCGCCTGCGCTTCGCCGGCGCGATCGCGCTGCCGCTGTTCTCGGTGCGCTGAGGCGGCGCCACGTGCCGCACGCTCTGCATCGCCTCCAGACCGTCATCCCCGCGAAAGCGGGGATCCAGGGTTTCATCGCGACAACACGCTGAAGTCTCTGGATCCCCGCTTTCGCGGGGATGACGGCCCGGCAGACGCGCCACTGTCGCGAATCCCGAATCCACGCTCCGCAGTCTCCACTCCCGAATCCCCGCTCTACAGGAATCCACCGCCATGCTGCTGATGCGCCAGGTCACCAAGGTCTACCGCACCGAACTCGTCGAAACCCATGCGCTGCGCTCGCTGGACCTGCACGTGCGCGACGGCGAGTTCGTCGCCGTGACCGGGCCCTCGGGTTCGGGCAAGACCACCTTCCTCAACATCGCCGGCCTGCTGGAGACCTTCACCGGCGGCGAGTACACGCTCGACGGCGAGGACGTGCGCGACCTGTCCGACGACGCCCGCTCGCGCCTGCGCAACCAGAAGATCGGCTTCATCTTCCAAAGCTTCAACCTGATTCCCGACCTCAACCTGTTCGACAACTGCGACGTGCCGCTGCGCTACCGGCGCATGCCCGCGGCCGAGCGCCGCCAGCGCATCGAGCAGGCGCTGACCCAGGTCGGCCTGGGCTCGCGCATGCGCCACTACCCGACCGAGCTGTCCGGCGGCCAGCAGCAGCGCGCGGCGATCGCACGCGCGCTGGCCGGTTCGCCGCGCCTGCTGCTGGCCGACGAACCCACCGGCAACCTGGATTCGCAGATGGCGCGCGGGGTGATGGAGCTGCTGGAGGAGATCAACGCCCAGGGCACCACCATCGTCATGGTCACCCACGACCCGGAACTGGCCGCGCGCGCGCAGCGCAACGTGCACATCGTCGACGGCATGGCCACCGACCTGCGCGCCGAACCGAGCCTGATCGGCGCGGCCGCCGTCGCGACCGCCGCGGCCGACGCCGCCACCGCCTGAGGCCGCGCCCATGTCCGGCAACAGCCAGTTCGCCTATTACCTGCAGCTCGCCGCGCGCAGCTTCAAGCGCAACAAGGTGCTGACCGCGCTGATGGTGCTCGCCATCGCGCTCGGCATCGGCGCGGCGATGACCACGCTCACCGTGTTCTACGTGCTCTCCGGCGATCCGATGCCGGGACACAGCCAGAACCTGTTCCAGCCGCGCCTGGATCCGCGCTCGATGACCGGCTACATCCCTGGCTCCGAACCGCCGGACAACATGTCGCGCTTCGACGGCGAGGCCTTGCTGCGCGAGGCGCGCGCCGATCGCCAGGCGCTGATGACCAGCGGCAACGTGGCGATCGAGCCGCGCCGCGACAACCTGCCGGCGTTCCGCCAGAACTCGCGCTTCACCTCGGCCGATTTCTTCCCGATGTTCCAGGTGCCGTTCCAGTACGGCGCGGCGTGGACCGGCAAGGAAGACGAAGGCCGCGCGCGCGTGGCGGTGATCGGCAAGACGCTCAACGAGCGCCTGTTCGGCGGCGGCGACAGCGTCGGCAAGCCGATCTGGGTCGACAACCACGAACTGCGCGTGGTCGGCGTGATCGACGCCTGGCATCCGCAGCCGAACTTCTACGACCTCACCGTCGAACGCGGTTTCGGCGAGGCCGAAGAATTGTTCGTGCCGTTCAGCACCGCGCGCGACCTGCGCATGAGCGCGCAGGGCAACATCAGCTGCTGGGGCGACAACGCCGACCTGCCCGAGGGCAACTACTCGGTGGCCGCCAAATGCATCTGGGCGCAGTACTGGGTCGAACTGGATTCGCCGCAGAAGGTCGCCGCCTATCGCCAGTACCTGGACAACTACGCCGCCCAGCAGCGCGCCGCCGGCGTCTACGTGCGCCCGACCGCGCCCAAGCTCGACGGCCTGATGCAATGGCTGGACTACAAGCGGGTGGTGCCGGCCGACGTGCGCCTGCAGATGTGGCTGGCGTTCGGCTTCCTCGCGGTGTGCCTGCTCAACACGGTGGGCCTGCTGCTGGCCAAGTTCCTGCGCCGTTCCGGCGAGATCGGCGTGCGCCGCGCGCTCGGCGCGACCCGGCGCGCGATCTTCGCCCAGTGCCTGGTCGAGGCCGGCAGCATCGGCCTGGCCGGCGGCGCGCTCGGCCTGGCGCTGGCCCAGCTGGGCCTGTGGGCGGTGCGCCAGCAGCCGGTCGGCTACGCCGCGCTGGCGCGGCTGGACCCGGCCATGCTCGCCACCACCTTCGTCCTGGCCGTCGCCGCCAGCGTGCTGGCCGGCCTGTTGCCGGCCTGGCGCGCCTGCCAGGTGACGCCCGCCATCCAGCTCAAGAGCCAATGAGGCCCGCATGGACATCCGTCCGATCCTGACCACCTTGCGCCGGCACAAGACCGCCGCGGCGCTGATCGTGTTCGAAGTCGCGCTGACCTGCGCGATCATCTGCAACGCCTTGTTCCTGATCCAGAACCGCATCGCCCGCCTGCAGCGTCCCAGCGGCATGGCCGAGAACGAACTGGTGGTGGTGCGCGTGTCCAACATCGGCGGCACGCAGGAATCCGACGCGCAGACCCAGTCCGACCTGGCCGCCTTGCGCGCGCTGCCCGGCGTGCGCTCGGCGGCCGTAGCCAATCAGGTGCGCTACGGCGATTCGGCCTGGAACTCCGGCTACGGCCCGAAGCCGAATCAGCAGGTCGCCACCGCCAGCGCCGGCGTCTATTTCGGCGATACCCAACTGATCGACACGCTGGGGCTGAAGCTGCTGGCCGGGCGCAACTTCCGCGAGGACGAGATCGTTGCGCTGTCGCAGCGGCTCAAGCCCGGCGCGCCGCCGATCCCGGTGACGATCATCACCCGCGCCCTGGCCGACAAGCTGTTCCCCGGACAGGATCCGCTCGGCCGCCCGATCTACAGCGGCGACGAGGACGGCGCGCGGGTGATCGGCGTGGTCGAGCACCTGATGCGGCCGAACGAATTCGACGGCCCGGCCTCGGCCGACTATTCGGTGATCATGCCCACCCGCACCGACTACGACAACGGCATCTACCTGTTGCGGGTCGCCGACCCGAGCCGGCGCGAGGACGTGCTCAAGGCCGCCAGCCAGGCGCTGACCCGCAACGGCCCGCAGCGGATCCTGTCCAAGAGCAACGACACCGTCGAGGCCATGGCGGCCAAGTTCAACCGCACCGACCGCGCGATGGTGTGGCTGCTCGGCGCGGTGTGCGCGGCGCTGCTGATCGTCACTGCGCTGGGCATCGTCGGCCTGGCCAGCTTCTGGGTGCAGCAGCGGACCAAGCAGATCGGCGTGCGCCGCGCGCTCGGCGCCACCCGCGGGCAGATCCTGCGCTATTTCCAGACCGAGAACTTCCTGCTGACCTCGATCGGCATCGTCCTGGGCATGGTGCTGGCGTTCGCGATCAACCTGTTGCTGATGAAGTACTACGAACTGCCGCGGCTGCCGGCGCTGTACCTGCCGCTGGGCGCGCTGAGCCTGTGGCTGCTCGGCCAGCTGGCGGTGTACGGCCCGGCGCGGCGCGCGGCGCTGGTGCCGCCGGCGCTGGCGACGCGCTCGGCCTGAGGCCGGGCGCCGCAACCGCCGGCGCGTTCGCCGCATCGCTGGTATCGACACGCCGGCGAACGCGGCTTGCGCAACTCACCGCGCAGGGCTCGCATTCCTCAGCGGTGTCGGCAGCGCGTTCGCGGCATGCTTGCAGCGATCCGCCGTCCGCTTCCTTTCGCTCCGTCCGGCCGTCGCGCCGGACGGTCCGGGGCGCCGCCCGCGCGCGCTCCCTGCCTCATCGTCACGGAGTCGTCCATGAAATCGAGCTTCCCCCTGCGCGCCCTGGGTCCGGCGCTGCGCATCGCCCTGCTCTCGGCCGCGCTCGCCGCGCCGGCGCTGCCCGCCTTCGCCGCGAGCGCGGCCAAGACCGCGGCGCCCGCCGC
>NZ_LXSD01000288.1:0-44525 GCF_017168095.1 Lysobacter enzymogenes
GCCAGCAACTGCACCGGAATCGCATGCACCACCGGCGACAGCACGCCGACGTGGCGCGGGGTGCGGATCACGTGCACCTGCTCGGATTCGCCGAAGTGGCTGTCCAGGTCGGCGAACACGAACATCTCGCCGCCGCGCGCGCGCACTTCCTGGATGTTCGACTTCACCTTCTCCAGCAGCTTGTCGTTCGGCGCGATCACCACCACCGGCATCGCCGCGTCCACCAGCGCCAGCGGGCCGTGCTTGAGCTCGCCCGCCGGGTACGCCTCGGCGTGGATGTAGGAGATTTCCTTGAGCTTGAGCGCGCCTTCCAACGCGATCGGGTAATGCACGCCGCGGCCCAGGAACAGCGCGTGGTGCTTGGGCGCGAAACGCTCGGCCCAGCCGGCCACCTGCGGCTCCAGGTTCAGCGCGTGCTGCACGCTGCCCGGCAGGTGGCGCAGCGCGTCGAGGTATTCGGCCTCCTGTGCGTCGCTGAGCGCGCCGCGCAGCTTGGCCAACGTCGCGGTCAGGGTGAACAGCGCCACCAGCTGGGTGGTGAAGGCCTTGGTCGAGGCCACGCCGATCTCGGCGCCGGCGCGGGTGTAGTACACCAGCTGGCTCGCGCGCGGGATCGCGCTCTCGGGCACGTTGCAGATCGACAGGGTCTTGTCGTGGCCCAGCGATTTGGCGTACTTCAGCGCTTCCATCGTGTCCAGCGTTTCGCCGGATTGCGAAATCGTCACGATCAGCTGCTTCGGGTTCGCCACCGCGGCGCGATAACGGTATTCGCTGGCGATCTCGACCTTGCACGGCAGCCCGGCGATGGCCTCGATCCAGTAACGCGCGGTCAGGCCGGCGTAATAGCTGGTGCCGCAGGCCAGGATCTGCACGCCCTCGACGCCGGCGAAGACTTCTTCGGCCTTCGCGCCGAACAGCGACGCGCTGAAGCCGTTGTTGTCCATCACCGCCTCGATGGTGTCGGCGATCGCGCGCGGCTGCTCGTGGATCTCCTTCTGCATGAAGTGCCGGTACGGGCCCAGCTCCAGCGAGGCCAGCGACACGTCCGACAAATGCACGTCGCGCTCGATCGGCGCGCCGTCCGCATCGAACACCCGCACCGCGGCGCGGGTGACCTCGGCGGTGTCGCCCTCTTCCAGGAAGATCACCCGGCGCGTGGCCTGCACGATCGCCGACACGTCGCTGGCGACGAAGTTCTCGCCCTCGCCCAGGCCGACCAGCAGCGGGCAGCCCATGCGCGCGGCGATCAGGCGGCCCGGCTCGTTGAGGCTCACCACCGCGATCGCATACGCGCCGACCAGCTCGCGCACCGCCGACTGCACCGCCGCGAGCAGGTCGTGGCCCTGCTTCAGATAAGAATGGATCAGGTGGGCGATCACTTCGGTGTCGGTCTGCGATTCGAACGCATACCCGGCCGCGCGCAGGCGCTCGCGCTGCTCGTCGTGGTTTTCGATGATGCCGTTGTGCACCACCGCCAGTTCGCCGAAGCTGATGTGCGGGTGCGCGTTGGCTTCGGTGACTCCGCCGTGCGTGGCCCAGCGGGTGTGGCCGATGCCGACCTGCGCGCTGAACGCCTCGGACTGCGCCGCCGCCTCCATCTCCGCCACGCGCCCGGTCCGGCGCACCCGGCGCAGCTGCGCGCCGTCGAACACGGCAATGCCGGCCGAGTCGTAACCGCGGTATTCCAACCGCTTCAAGCCGTCGATCAGGACCGGCACCACATCGCGATCGGCGATCGCGCCTACGATTCCGCACATGCTGAAAAACTCCGGGGGAAGAGTGTGCGCTAGTCTATCCGCGCGCGCTGCCGCCCGTCGCGAACTGCGTCGCCACGCTGCTTCGTCCGTCGCAAATCCTCAGCTGCGGTTCAAGCGCGGTCGCCGCGGCCTGCCCGGGCGGCTCCGCGAGCAACCGACGCCCGAGTTGAATCGGCGCCGCGGACCGGGCCAGGACGAAAGCCGCCCGGCGCCGGATCGCGCGCACGCCGCTGCCGCGCGCGCGATCCCACATTGCGCTACCGCACCCAGCGCTACGGCGCGATCGGCGCCCCGGTGAACACCGCCCAACCGGCCGGATAATTACGATAGAACGAACCCGGCGAGCCGGCCGGATACGTCGACACGCTGGTGGTGGTGTAGTTCTCGCCGGTGCCGTCGTTCAACGACATCCACATATCGCGCAACGCGCTGGTCCACAGCATGCTGGCGGTGGCGCCGCCGTAGCGGTCCACCGCGACCGGGCTGTGCAGCAGCTCCAGCAAGGGTCCGCTGACCGACTGGGTGCCGATGCGCGCGCCGCCGTCCATGGTCCACACCGTCGCCGCCGACAGCAGCAGCGCGCCGTCGTCGTTGAACGCCAGGTCGGCCTTGTTGTCGTTGTTGAAGTCGCCGCTGCCGACCAGGCGCCAGCCCTGCGGATACTGCAAGCCGGTCTGGACCACGGCGAACGTGGCGCCGCCGGTATTGCGCCAGTACTGCAGGCGGCGATCGGCGTCGGCCCACATCAGGTCGACCCGTCCGTCGCCGTCGAAATCGCGCGCGGCCACCAGGCGGTAGCCCGGGGTGATGTCGAAGAATTGGGTCGAAGCGGTGCCGGTGCCGTTCATCATCCACACGCGCAACTGGCTCTCGCCGGGCTTGGTGAACAGCAGGTCGGCCTTGCCGTCGCCGTTGAGGTCGGCCGCGCCGATCGCATCCCAGGAGGTGTACGACCTGGGCGTATTCGCGAACGTGCCATCGGGCTGCGCGATCCAGATCTGCAACTGGCGCGCGTCGCTGTTCCAGACCAGATCGGTGCGATGGTCGCCATTGAAATCGCCGGCCGCCACCAGACGGAATCCGGCCCCCATCGTCTGCCGCCCGCCGCGCGCGGCGTAGCTGCCGCGGTACAGCACATAGGCCATTTCCCCGTCCTTCTGCATCACCAGGTCGGCGAAGCCGTCGCCGTCGAGATCGATGATCGGATCCAGCGGCTGGTTGAACGCCGACGCCACGCGCAAGGTGGTGCGCAGCGCGCGCGCCTGGTTGGCGCTGCCGGCGTCGCCGCAGGGCTGACCCTTGCACAGGTAGATGTCGGGGTTGGAGTAGTAAGGCGCGGGCGACTGGCCGGAGGAACCGTACGCCATCAAGGTCTAGAAGCCGCCGCCGGGAAGATCGCGTTTCCAGCCGAAGGTGTAGGGAAACGGCCCGGGCTTGTCGCTGTTGGCCGCATCGTGGACCAGCCCCCAGTTATGGCCGAGTTCGTGGCTGAAGGTGGTGTCCTTGCAGTAGGTGGAGCTGTTGTCGTCGCTACCGTCGCTGATCGCGGCGTTCGCGCCGGCGCCGGACGCCGTGGTGTACGGACCGAGATTGCTGCCGTTGACCGTCGCCAGGCCGCAGTTGCCGTGTTCCGGCGACAGGAACGGGCGCACGATGGCGAGCATGTCGGCGCCGGACGCCCGCCGCGCGTCGCGCAGCGCCTGCAACGGCCCCGCGCCGCTGGTGTCGCCGAGCGCATCCAGGGCATCGCCGTTGGTCGCGGTCTCCGGATAAGCCACTTGCTTCGTTCCGACCAGGCGCAACGTCGCATCGACCTGGCTGTCGATGAAGGCCTGGTTGGTGACCGAAACCAGATAATTGATTCGCGTCAGCGCCGCCGACTGCGACCCGTAGCGCGCTACGAGTCCCGGGGTATACCCGACGAACACGTCCACCACCGGCCCGGCGACCTTGGCCAGGGCGACCTGGGTCCGCACCGCGTCCCTGGCGCTCGCCAACATCGGCTTGGCTTCGACGAAATCGGGCGTCGCCGCGATGCCCTTGGCGGCGTTGATGCGATCGGCATCGCGCGCGGGATCGGGTGCGATCAAATAGGTCGCGCCCTTGCGCGTCTCCAGCTTGAGCGGCGCGCCGTCGTCGCTGACCAGCGCGCCGAACGACGCGTCCTTACCGCTGGCGACCATCACGGTGCGTTCGCTGCCGTCCCCGATCCGGACCTTGCCGACCCACAGCAAGGTGCCGTCGGGCAGGAACTGGTGGCGCGAGGTGCGCGCGAACAATCGCTGCCCGGACGGCGTGGCGATCCACATCCCGCGCTCGAGGATGGCCTGTTCCAAAGCGACCGGATTGAGCGTCACCCGCTGCTCGCGAACGGCGGCCGCCGCGGCTTTCTGCAGCGGCGGCGATTGGAACAGCGACGGCGGCGCGGCGAAGGCCGGCGCGGCGATCGCCATGGAAAGGGCCCACAACGACACTCTGGACATGACGGCATCTCCCAGTGAAGGAACACCAATCCCCTGTTCGGTCGGGCGCGCGCGGGCCGGCGTCAGGGCCTGCGCGGATCGTTATCTTGGGTTTGCGCGCACGCAGACGCCTGGAAGTCTTCGCTCGCGGCCGCAACGAGCCAGGATTCGCCGGCCCGGCGCATCTGCACGCGCTCGCATTCCTGCTCGAACCAGAATCCGACCCAGTACACGACGCTGCGGCTGGGCTTGAAGCGCAGGCACTGCGGATGCGCGCGTTCGATCCAGGCGTAGAAATCGCCGAAACGGCCCGGATCCAGCGGTTTTCCGGCCTCGAACACGGCCACGGCCCACTGCCGGCACAGCTCGCGCACTTGCGCCTCGCAGGCCGCACGCAAGGTTCTCATGCGCGCGCTCCGGCGCGGCGCGCGCGCAAGCGCCCGCGACGGCCCCGCCATCGCCGCGCGCTCAGCATCGCTGCGTCGCCAGGCATTCGAGCACGTCCAGCGCGCGCCCCTGCGCGCACAGTTCCGCCGGCGTGCGGTAATCGCACGGCGCGATCGGGCAGTTCTTGAACCAGAACACCAATTGCCGCTCGTCCTCGAAGCGGTCGTAGGCGGCGCCGAGCACGCGCACCAGATTCCGCAGCGAGCCCTGCACGTCGGCCGAGGTCGGCGCCAGCCGGAAGCGCTCCGGCCGAAGCCGGCAGATCTCGGCCAGCTCGCGCCGCTTGACCCCGAGCACGGACACGACGCGCTCCGGCGAGATATGCGGCGAGTTTTCGTACTGCAGCGTTGCGAAGAAGCCGGGGAAGCCGCGCTGGCTCATGCTCGAATCCTCCTTGCGTGATCTCTGCCTCATTTGGCACCTACAGGACACACTCGATACATGCATAAATCGTCCTGAACTCAGCCATCAGGACAGACTGCAGCCACATCCCGACGTTCAGGCAGATAGGCACACCCGGCATGCAACGCCTGGACATCACGGATGGCCCACCGTACAGGTCAGCGTGATCGTCACGCTGGAGTCGACCGGAAAGGTCGGTATGGTCAGCCCGGTTCCCAGCAACGTGGCGACCGCCAAGGTCTGCGGCGGCGCCCCTCCGCCAGGGCAGGCCGCGCCTCCCGTGACCTGGGTGCATTGCGCCTGGTTGCAGGTAAGCGCGGCGTCCGGCGAGTCGCGGACGATGGCACCATCGGCAGCCGAGGGACCGGCGTTGCTGGCGACGATCGTGTAGACCGTGGTGCCGCCTACAGCTACCCCGTCGCTGGGCAGGTCCACCGGGCCGCTAGCCGGCGTATTGGTCTTGGAGACCCGGACATCCATGAGATGTCGCGCATTGGTGAACGTGCAAACGATGTCCTCGTCTTGGTCGCCGATAAGTAGACCGTCCGCCGGATTCGTATCCGCAGCGCCGGAGCACGCAAGCGATGTACCGTACATGCCAGCTGTAGCGCCGCCGCCCAAGGTCTCCGCCAGTTGGATCGTGCTGCCGACGACAACAGCCTGAGCAGTCGATGTATCCGTTTCCGAGGGCGTCTGCGCCGTCGAGACGAAGTCCGCGAGTCCCGTGGCGGTGAGCGTGGCGGTATGGCCGACGGTGGCCCCATTCCAGGTCTTGGCTCGGGTCAGCGTCGGCCCGATCCGCACCGGATAGTCTTCGACCTCGCCACTGCTCGCGGGGCCGAAGGCGGTGGCCACGTCCGCCGCGTCCCTGGCCAGACGCAGGCGCAGTATCGAGGGTCCCGGCACCGCGCCGGCAGGAACGGTAAAGTTCAACGCTACCGATGTCGCCCGCTGTGGGACGGTGACTTGGACGCGCTCCCCCGAATCGGCGAAATCGCCGTCGCGATTGAAGTCGATAAAGCCCGCCAGTATCGCGGCGGTTCCGGTCGTATTGCTCACCCCGACGTTGACGCTGTAGGCACTTCCCGCCGTCGGAACGATCTGCGCCAGGGCGCCCGCGATACCGTTGTCCACGTCGCCATTGGCCAGTGCGTTCGGCTGCCCATCGTTCTCCACGGTGGCGCTGCTGCCGAGGAACAAGCCACCGACCAACACGTGCCGCGGGCCATTGTCCGCCAACAGCGTTTGATAGTTGCCACGGCCGGTGCCGCTGCCGGTATCGGGCGCATCGCCGAAGTCGCGCGGACATCCGTTGGGATCGACCTGCGTGACCGCGATATCGTCGATCGCGAAATCGTTGCCCGAGGATGCTGTCGACAGGTTGACGGTTTCGACAAAGAACGTGCCGCCCGCGCCGGAATTGAACTGTACGGCGGCTTCGCGCCAAGGCGAATCCAAGTCCGGCGGCGTTCCCGTCCTGGCGGGTAGCACGCCCGTCGACGCCGTCGTTACGATCGTGCCCGACGAATCGAGTATCCGCACGCCGACAGCGGGATTGCCGCGCAGTTCGTTGACGGCGTTGACCCCCCACACGCTCAGTCGATAACGCTCATTGGCCGCCAGCGTGACCTGCTGCCTGAAGAACACGCCCGACGCACCCGAGCCGTTGACCGCCAGATAGGCGTCGTTCGCATCGGTCGCTCCGCCTGCATTGTGGCCGAACAGAGTCTGCCAATGGACATTGGTCGGGTGGATATCGTCCGATCCGTTGCGGCTAACCACCACGTATCTGGACTCCGGAATGAGCGAGTTGACACCGCCACCTCCGTATGTGTAGCCCCCGGCCGCGGGCAGTTGCAGATTGCGCCGAGTATTGGTGGAGATAGTCCCGAAGGTGCCGCCGAACTCGCCCGTGATCAGGTTGCCGCAGGCCTGCGCGAATGCCGCTTGCGGCAGTACGCAGCTCAACGTCAGCAAAGCGGCCCCGGCAACTTTGCCGAGACAGGAGGGCATGGCGACGGCTGCGGGCCGTACGGATTTCCAACCCAAGGACTGGAACGCTTTCATCATCTCTTCTCCTCGGCTCGACATGCCACGACGGTTTCCCGCCACTTCCTCAGTATTTTCCGACCACATTGAGAAACACCCCGCGGTGGTCGTAATCGAAATCGGTCAGGTCGTCGCTGAACTGGGTGAAGTTGTAGCCCAGGCCGATGCGGAAGTTCTCGCCGAGGTCGCGGTCGATGCCGAGCAGCACGCCGCGTTTGTCGCCTCCGTCCTTGACGCCGAGCCAGCGATATTCGGCCAGCGCGTGCCAGACGCCGGCGAACTCGTAGCGCACCTGCCCGGCGGCGAAGGTCGCGGCGGAGTCCGCCCATTGGCCCTGCAAGCGGCCGTAACGCACCTCGCCTTCGCGGCGCATCAGCTTGAGCGCGTATTCCCAGCGGCGGTCGGGCTTGTACACGCCTTCGAACGACAGCACCTGGCTGCGCTGGTCGTAGAACGCGGCGTTGGGGCCGTCCTGTTCCAGCGCCGACACGTCGTACAGGTAGGTGTATTTGCCCAGCAGCGCCCACACGGTGCTGTCGAACGGCCGCCAGGCGAAGCCGAGGTTGGCTTCGACGAACTTGGCGCCGGCGGCGGATTGCAGCTGGTCTTCGGTCTTCGAATAGTTGATGCGCGCGGCGATGCGCAAGCTCTCGTTGAACTTGTGCAGCAGGCGATTGGTGCTGACCCACTGCTCGCGCCGCTCGGCGCCTGAATCGCGGCGCCATTCCAGTTTGCTCTGCCACTGGGTATCGGCATTGGTGCGGCCGCCGCTGAGGCTGATCGCGTCGCGGTCCACCTGCCCCACGTCCTTGTCGAGCTGCGCCGATTGCAGGGTGAAGCCGAGGTTCCAGTTGTCGCCCGGATAGAAATCCATGCCGAAGGTGTGGGCGAGGCCGGAGGCGTCGGGCTCCTTGAGGAACTGGCTTTCGTTGAACAGGTTGACCTGGTTCGACAGGCGCCAGCGCTGGCCCAGGGTCCAGCCCGGCGTCTGCCGGCGGTTGAACAGCGGGTCGTACTCGCTGCGGTCGGTGGAATGGGTGTAGGCGGCGTAGAAGCTGTGGTCGGGCGTGAGCCGGTACTCGGCATCGACGCGGGCCGCGTCGCCGCGGTCGCCGCTGGTGACTTCGGCGCCGACGCTGGACAGGTCGCCGAACAGGTACTTGCCGCCGAGGGTCAGCGCGTCGTTGTCGCGGTACTTGCCGTGGTCGTCGTCGAGGGTCTTCTGCGCGGTGCCGGACCACTCCCAGCTCGTGCCGACCCGGCGCAGGTAACGCAGCGCGGCCAGCGTGCCGACCGCATCGGCCGACGGCCCGGCGGCGCGCTCTTCCTCGACCCGGCGCAACTCGGCGCCGAGCGTGTTGTCCTCGTCGATGCGCCATTCGCCGGTGAGCTGCGCCTGAGTGAACGACTCTTGCCCGCGCTCGGCCTTGCTGAAGCGCGAGTACAGCTGGAAGCGCTGGCCGATCATGCCGGTCAGCTCGGCGCCGCGCTCTTCGATGTCCTGGCCCTGGTCGAATCGGCTGATCGAATAGCCGGCATCGACCTTGCGCCACCACGCGCCGGCCGCCCAGTCGTCGCGGGTCCAGCCCAGTTCCTTGAAGTTGGCCCGCGCCTCGACCGCGCGCGCGCTGCCCGCGCGCGCGCCGAGCGCGGCGTTGCGCTGGACGAAGCTCAGGCCGCCGTTGCCGGAGAAGAACACCGGCGCGCTGGTGGCCTGGGTGCGGCTGTGTTCGAGCTTGAGGTAGGTGCCGCGCCCAGCCTGCAGGGTCACGTCCGCGCCCTTGAGGGTGTAGTCCTCGCCGGAACGGTTCTCGTCGACATAGGTCGCGCCGACCGCGACGTGCTCGCCGAACCAGTGCTTGCCGCGCACGCCGAGGGTGACGTCGTCGGGGTCGAAACCGCGCGGGACGTATTCGTAATCGACCAGCAGCACCTGGCTGAGGCCGTCGAGCGGCGTATCGAGGGTCAGCCGCGGCAGGTTGGCGCGGTCGGCGCGCATCAGCAGCGGCCGCGACAGTTCCACGCGGCCCTGCATCTCGTTGATGGTGTAGTCGGCGCCGCGATGCAGTTCGATCCGGTTCTCGACCCGGCCGGTGGTGTCGTCGCGCACTTCGATGACCAGCCGTTCCGAGCCCGGCAGCACGTCGGTGTGCTTGAGGTAGTACAGGCTGCCGCCGGTGCCGAGGAATTCGCTGTGGCCCGGCGCGGTCTGCGCTTCCGACCCGAATGCGCGCAGCGTGGTGCCCGCCTCGCCGAGATTCGTGGTGCGCTGCGAGCGCCATTCGAACGCGCCGCCGTAAAGAGCGCGCGAGTATTGGCCGTACTCGGTGCCGGTGATGCCGGTATCGAAGTTGCCCCACAGCGCCTGGTTCTTGTCCCAGTCCACGCGCAGGTACAGCCGGCCCATCGTGTCGACGTCGCGGTAGACGGTGGAGTCATCGCCGTAGACCGGGTAGTACAGGTTCGGATCGAGGCGGCGGAACACGTCCTGCGGGTCGGCGTCCCAGAAGCCGTTGAACAGTTCGCTGACCTCGCGCTCCTGGGTGTCGGCCTGGGCGGTGACGAGGTACTTGCCCTTGAATTTTCCTTTCAGATAGAACGCCAGCCGGCCGTCGACCAACAGGCTGTCGTCCAGCCGTTCGGCATCCGCGCCCAGCGCCTCGACCGAGCCCGAGGCGCGGTTCTTCGACACGGTCACGTCGGCCAGCGCGATCGCGAACAGGTACTTGCCGCTGACGTCGACATCGAGCTCGCGCTGGAGCGGGCCGTCCTTGCCGTCGACGGCGATGTCGAAGCGATGGCGGCCGACCGGCACCAGGTATTCGGCAGCGAGCTTGCCTTCCAGATCGACCGGCTGCGACTGGCCGTTGATGGTCACGCTGGCGTTTTCGGGCAGGCCGCGGCCCTGGATGCGGATGCGCGAGCCGTAGATGCGGATGTTCTGCTGGCGCAGGCCGTTTTCGCCGAAGGCCTGGTCGATCAGGCTGCGCTGCTGCGCCTGTTCGGCGCTGAAGGCGTCGCCGTAGCGCTGCTCGACCGCGCGGCGCAGTTGCTGCGCGCCGCGTTCGGCTTCCTCCGGACGCACCAGTTGCAGCTTGCGCGGAAAGGTTTCGTCGAACGCGCCGTCCTCGCCGTAGGCGCGCACAAGGTAGACCAGCTCGTCGCCGGCGCGCGCCTCGAAGTTCTGCGGCAGCTCGCCGTTCCACTCGGCACTGGCGGTGGCGCCGGCCGGCAGCGGCACCTTGGCCAGCGGCTCGACCAGGTCGCCGTCGCTGGCGCGGTAGATCAGCACCTCGGCGCGGCGGATGAAGGCCGCATAGTTGTTCTGCAGGTAGAACGGCACCGGCTTGACGACCTTGCGCCCGTCGAAGGACACCAGGCTCGGCGCGGACACGTTGAGTTCGGGCTGGCCGAGGTTGGGATCTTCGGTGGCCCAGATCACGCCTGCGCCAGGCAAACGCGCGCTCCACTTACCGGTGGCAACGGCGTGGCCGGGCTTGCCCGGGGCGTCGTCGCGGGCGATTTCGACGCGGCGGTCGGGCTGCAGCGTTTCGGCCGAGGCATGGGCATCGGTGCCCTGCGTCGCCGGCACGCGCTCGCCGCGCGTGTATACGCGCATGACCAGGCCCTGTTGGTCGCGGCAGCCTTCGCGGCCGCAATCGACCGCGACCGGCGCCGGCACGGCGTCACCCGGGAGCGGTGCGGCCGCCGGCGCTGCCGACGCCGCGTCGGCCGATACAGCCGCCGATGCGCCCGCAGCTGCGGCCCAGGCCGCGGCGCGCGCTATCGCGCCGCCGGCGAAGGGCGATGCGGCAGACGTTTGCGCGCCCGCTTGCGCCGAAAGGCTCGCGATGACGCACAGCAGGGAGTAATCCAGCAGTTTCATCTTCAGGCTCATCACGGCGTCCTCTCCTGACTGCGCGCTGTCGGCGCTGGGGTGGCGCGTTCGACACGGTTGTTCGATCCGCTTCTTGCCGCCTCGGCGGCCGCTGGTGTGCTGCTGTGGCTGCTGTCGCCGGCCGTCGCCGGCAGCCGGGCGCCGAAGTCGAAGCGCACCGGCAGGCCCGGGGTGATCCGGCGCAGCAGCGGATTGGGTGTGGTCAGCACCGTGCCCGGCGGCAGCGTGGCCGGATCGACCTTGAGGATGAAGTTGCGGCCGCGTTCCCACGCCCCGCCCTGGATGCCTTCGAGGTGGTAGCGGCCGAACGGATCGGTTTCGATCAACAGGCCTTCGACCGAGGCGATGCGCACGCCGGGAATGCCTGCCTCGCCCGCGTCCTGCCAGCCGTTGCCGTTGCGGTCGTCGAATACCGTGCCGAGGATCAGCGACTCGTCGAGCAGCGGATCGGCGAGCAGCCGCACTTCGGCCTGGGCGAGGTTGGACACGACGACGCCGTTGTCCTGGGCGATGGCGCGGTTGACGTGGATGCCCGGCCGCACGCCGGCGCCGACCCGCAGCAGGTAAACCATAGTGGCGCGCTCGCCGCGGGCGATGTCGATGCGGTCGATGCGGATCGGGTGGTTGCCGGTCAGGCGGCCGTCGCCGTCCCGATCGGCGACGGTGAGCGAACCGGGCACGTAGCTGAAGCCCGGCGGCGGCGTATCGATCACGGTCGCATCGACCGCGTCGGCGTCGCCGCTGTTGTCGATGCTCAGGGTGTAGCGCACCAGGTCGCCGATGCGCGCCTCGCGCGGTTGCGCGGTCTTGACGATGTTCAGCCGCGCGCGGCCGACGATGCTTCCGCGCACCGAAGCCGGTTGCGAGCGCAGGCCGGTGGCGTCGGCGACGGTGTACTGCACCGGGGTGAGGTCGCCGACGAAACCGGGCAGCGGCGCGAAGGTCAGCGTGCCGTTCGGATTCGCCGTCCAGGTGCCCTCGCCCGGCACCGTCAGGGTCTTGCCGTCGCCACCGATCAACAACAGCGAGGCAGGATCGATGTCGTCGTCCGGGTCGGTATCGTTGTCGAGGACGGCCAACGTCAGCGGCTCGCCGGCCGGGCCGGTCGCGCCGTCGCCGTCCGGGTTGGCGGTCGGCGCGGTCGCGCCCACCAGGATCGTCGCGATCGCGGTGGCGCAGTTGCCGGGGTTGAGCGTCTCGCAGATCCGGTAGGTGAAGCTGTCGGCGCCGGGCGCGTTGCGCGTCGGCACGTAGGTCGCGCTGCCGTCGGCGTTCAAGCTCACGCTGCCGTTGGCCGGCTCGGTCGCGATGGCCAGCGTCACTTCGCCCGCGACGATCGGCGCACCGTTGAGGGTATCGTTGCCGAGCAGCGCCAGAACCACCGGAGTCCTGAGCCTGGTCTCGGCCCGGTCGTCCGCGGCGACCAGGGTCGCGGCGTCCACGGTCACCGTGGCCGTGCCGCTGTCGCAGTTGCTCGGCAGCGCCGCCTCGCACAGCGTGTACGGATACGCGTACTGCCCCGAGGCCGTGCCCGGCGCGACGGCGATGCTGCCGTCGGCGTTCATCGTCAATCCCGGATGCGGGCTGGCGCCGGGGGTGAGCACCACATTGCCGCCCGCGCCGACGGTCGCCGGCTGGCCGTTGAAGGTGTCGTTGAGCAAGGCCGAGGGCGTGACGCCGCCGCTCGAGCCGGGAACGGGCGCGAAGGCGTCGTCCTGGGCCAGCACCGGGAACGGGATGGCGATGGCTTCCGATAACGCCCCGTCGTTGCGGTCGTTCACTTCGGGCATGTCGATCTGGCTGAAAATGATCTGATGCCAGAACGTTCCCGGCGCGATCACAACGCCGGTGACCCGAATGACGTAGCGCCCGCCCACATTCAGGCTCCCCAGTCTGCAGTTCGTGGAGCCGCAAGCCCCGCTCCATCGGATATCGCGCAGATTCCGCGCATTGCTGGTGGAATACAGAGCACTGACCGGATACGGACCGAGGTTGCTGACCGCGGCCTCGAACTCCACCGTCTGTCCCGGGTAATAAGGCCCCGGCGTCAACAGGCGGTGCTCGGACTGGATGTCCGTGGCCTGCTGCGCCGAGCCGAACGCGGTAGAGCCCGCGCCCGGGGCTCCGCTTCCGGTCTGGCCGACGGAATGGCTGACCTGGAACCCACCGGCCTGCAGTATTCGGCCGGTCAGCACCTGCCGGAACGTGGAGTGCGCGGCCAGGTTGAATTGCCCGCATGAGCCGTCCGGCGAACAGTTCGGCTGCGAACTGGGCTCGCTGAAGGCGAGATTGCGCAGGCCCACCTGCTGTATCTCCGCCGAGGTGGCATCGTTGTCGCCGTCGTTGCGGGCGACGACTTCGATCTGTACCGACTGCCCCGCCAGCCACGGCCCCGGGCTCAGCACGCGCGAGGTCATTCCAAAGCGGATATCCAGCGCCGAGGTGGTGGTCACCGCGGCTCGATTGTTCGTGATGTCGGGGTCGAACACTTGGCCGGACGGCACGTTCGCCGCGACGGCGAAGGCCGTCGTGCCGGTGGAATTGACGGTCGCCATAACCGTGATCGTGCTCCCCGGCACGACCGAACAAGGCAGTGCGGTGCAGCCGCCGCCGCTGACGGTGCCGACGGTCAGGTTGGTGTCGTTCGCGAGTGCGACTTCCATCGTCGCGCGCGCATCCGGGCCGTTGTTGGCCGTGGTGACGGTAAACGTCAAGGCCTGGCCCGGATGCACCGGCCCGCCGGGCGACATGCTCACTCCGACGGCCAGGTCGGAGGTGTCGAAGGGCGCCCCCGACACGACCACCGTCGCATCGGCGCCGTCGCAATTGGCCGGAATCTGCGGGACGTCGCGCCGGCATATCGCGTACGACACGACATAGGTGCCTGCGGGCGCTCCACGCAGGGCATAGATGCGTCCGTCGGTCTGCATGATGACCAGTCCGCCCGCGGCGTTGCCGGGATACAGCTGGATCTCGGACACCGCGATCGCTCGCCCGTCCAAGGTGTCGTTGTTGTTCACCGCCGACGGCGTCGGCCCGGTGCTCGCGTTGATCGGCGTCGCGCTGAAGTCGTCGTCGTTGGCGACGACTTGCGCCTGCGCCTGGAACGCCAGCGCCTGCAACGCCAACCCGAACGCCAGCGCGACCAGCCACAGGCGCACGGACCGTCCCGCGAGGACGCCGCCGTTCCTCGCCGGGCCGATCCGGTATCGCCTTGCGCGTCTCGTCGCCGCTTCAGGAGTCATGCCGATCTTCCTCTGCTTCCGCTGGGGAGTGCGTCCGTGCTCGGTCTGAGTTCATGGTTGAATCGATGCGGGCGCGCGGCGGTGCCGTCGCGCGTCCGCGGCTTCGCTGTCCGGCGCTACCGCAGGGACGTCGCGCCGCGCGTCACGGCGCGCCCTCCTTGCCTGCGCCCGCGATCGGCGCCTGCGGATCGCGCTCCACCCGCACCGTCAACCGGGCCCGCGCCGCCGGGCTCAGCCGCGCGGCGATGGCTTCCTGCACGGCCTTGGCGCGCGCCAGGCCGAGGCGGTCGTTAGCCTCGGTGTCGCCGCGCGCGTCGGCGTAACCGACCACGCTGACCGCGCCGCCGCCGCGCTGCTCCAGGTCGGCGGCGATGGCCGCGAGCAGGTCGCGGTATTGCGGGCGGATCCGCGCCTGTCCGGTGTCGAACAGCAGCGTGCCCAGGCGCGCGGATTCGCCGACGGTGGCCACGGTCGCGGGCGCGCCGTCCACATCGGCGCGCAGCGCGACCTTGGCCTGCGCGGCTTGCTCGGGCGGCAGCCTGGACAGCAAGGCGTCGCGCACCGCGGCGGCGCGCCGGTAGGCCAGCGCCTGGGTTTCGCCGTTGGCCGCGATGGCGGCTTCGCTGCCGGGATGACGCTGGATCTGCTGGGCGATGGCGTCGATCACCGGCGAATACTTGTCGCCGATGCGCGCGCTGCCGGGTTCGAAGATCACCTCGTCGAGGCGCATCTCGACCTCCTGCGGCGCCGGTTCCGCCGCGCCCGGCGGCAGCTTCGCGCCGAAGTCGAAGCGCACCGGCAGGCCTGGAGTGATCCGGCGCAGCAGCGGATTGGCGGTGGTCAGCACCGTGCCCGGCGGCAAGGTCGCCGGATCGACCTTGAGGATGAAATTGCGCCCGCGTTCCCACGGTCCGCCGGGGATGCCTTCGAGGTGATAGCGCCCGAACGGATCGGTTTCGATCAGCAGGCCCTCGACCGAAGCGATGCGCACGCCGGGGATGCCGCGTTCGTCGACGCCGTCGTTGTAGATCGCGTACTCGACCCGCACCCCGCCTTCGACCGGAACGACGCGGCGCTCGACCCGCGGCGCGGCGGCGTCCAGGCCCTTGGCGGCGCGGCCGCTGCGCTGCACGGTGCTGCGGCCGTCGGCGTCCATGCGCAGTTCGACGCCGTCGCCGCCGCGCAAGGCGAAGTCGCCGGTGAAGCGCGGTTCGCGCAAGGTCTGGGCGATCGTCGTCACCGGCGCCGGATCGGCGTCGGACGCGCGGCCGGCGAGCGTGCCGAGGTCGATGCCGTGCAGCAGCGGCGCGCTCGCATCGCTGAGCGGCTTGGGCCCGTCGCCGCGATCGAGGGTGGTCGAACCCGGCACGTAGGCCTCGGCCGCGAAGCCGCCCTGCACGCGCACATGCTCGAGCGAGGCGCGGTCCTGCCAGCCGTCGCCGTCGCGATCGTCGAACACGCTGCCGAGGATCAGCGATTCGTCCAGCAGCGGATCGGCGACCAGGCGCACTTCGGCCTGCGCGGTATTGGACACGGTGGCGCCGTTGTCCTGGGCGATGGCGCGGTTGATGTGCGTGCCGGGCCGCACGCCGGCACCGACCCGCAGCAGGTAGGCGATGGTGGCGCGTTCGCCGCGGGCGATGTCGACTTGATCGACGCGGATCGGGTAATTGCCGGTCTGGCGCCCGGCGCCGTCGCGGTCGGCCACGCTGAGCGAACCGGACACGTAGCTGAAGCCCGGCGGCGGCGTGTCGATCACGGTCGCATCGACCGCGTCGGCGTCGCCGACGTTTTCGATGCTGAGCGTGTAGCGGACCAGATCGCCGATGCGCACGTCGCGCGGTTGCGCGGTCTTGACGATGCGCAGGCGCACATTGCCGAGGATGTTGGCGCGCACCGTGGCCGGCTGCGAGCGCAGGCCGGTGGTGTCGGCGACGGTGTACTGCACCGGCGTGGCTTCGCCGACGAAGCCCGGCGCGGGCGCGAAGGTCAGCGTGCCGTTCGGGTTCACCGTCCACACGCCCTCGCCCGGGACCGTCAGGGTCTTGCCGTCGCCGCTGACGCCGGGGCCGACCAGCAGGACCGAGGCCGGATCGATGTTGCCGTCGGGATCGGTGTCGTTGCCGAGCACCGCGATCACCAGCGGCTCGCCGGCGTGGCCGGTGGCGACGTCCTCGTTGTCGGGATTGGCGACCGGCGGGCTGCCGGTCACGCGGATCGTCGCGGTCGCGGTGTCGCACACCGGGGTCGGCGTCGAATGGTCGCAGACCTGGTAGACGAAACTGTCGTCGCCCAGATAGCCCGGCGTCGGCGTGTAGGTCACCGTGCCGTCGGGATTCACCACCACCGTGCCGTGCGCCGGCGGCGTCGGCAAGGTCACCGAGGCCGGATCCAGCGGCGCGCCGGTGGTGGTGTCGTTGCCGAGCACCGGGATCGTCCGCGGCGTGTTGGCCGGCGTGTCGACGGTGTCGTCGGTGGCCGTGACCTGGTTGGGCTGCACGGTCACCGTCACCGTGGCGGTGGCGCAATTGGCCGGATTGAGCTTTTCGCAGACCTGGTAGGTGTAGGTGTCGGTGCCGGAGAAGTTCGGATTCGGCGTGTAGGCGATGGTGCCGTCCGGATTGACCGTCACCGTGCCGTGGGCAGGCGGCGTCGGCACGGTCGCCACGACCTTGCTCGGGTCGATCGGCTGGCCGTTGAGCGTGTCGTTGCTCAGCACCGGCGTGACGGCCGGCGTGTTCTGCGGCGTCGTCGCGGTATCGGGCGTCGCCACCAACGGCGCGGCGGTGACCACGACGGTGGCCTGACTGGTGGCGCAGTTGTTCGGGTTGAGCGCCTCGCACACCGTGTACGGATAGGTGTAGGTGCCGGCCGGCGTGCCCACCGCGACGGCGATGGTGCCGTCGGGGTTCATCGTCAGGCCCGGGTTCGGGCTGGTGCCCGGCCGCAGCGTGGCGTTGCCGCCGCTGCCGACCGCGACCGGCTGGCCGTTGATCGTGTCGTTGCCGATCACCGACGGCGTATTGCCGCCGCTGCCGCCGTTGATCGGCGTGCCGGTGTAATCGTCGGGGTTGGCGACGATCGGCGCGGCACTGACTACGACGGTCGCGGTCGTGGTGCGGCAGTTGCCCGGGTTGAGCCGCTCGCAGATCGTGTACGGATAGGTGTAGGTGCCGGCCGGCGTGCCCGGGGCCACGGCGATGGTCCCGTTCGGATTCATCGTCAGGCCCGGATTCGGGCTCGCGCCCGGCGTCAGCGTGGCGTTGCCGCCGCTGCCGACGGCGACGGGCTGGCCGTTGATCGTGTCGTTGCCGAGCACCGAGGGCGTGCTGCCGCCGCCGGCGCCGTTGATCGGCGTGCCGCTGTAGTCGTCGGGATTGGCGACGAGGTCGGACGGATTCACCGTCACCGTGGCGTTGCTGGTGGCGCAGTTGGTCGGGTTGGCGACTTCGCAGATCGTGTACGGATAGGTGTAGGTGCCTGCCGGCGTGCCGGGCGCGACGGCGATGGTGCCGTCGGGGTTCATCGTCAGGCCCGGGTTCGGGCGGGTGCCGGGCGTCAGCGTCGCGTTGCCGCCGGCGCCGACGGTCACCGGCTGGCCGCCGAGCGTGTCGTTGGCCACGACGCTGACGGTGGTGCCGCCGCTGCCGCCGTTGACCGCCGGCGGCGTATCGGGATTGGCGTTGATCGGGCGCGCGCCGGCGGTGGCCGGCGCATCGTCGCTGTTGTTGCCGGGCACCGGATCGGTGGTGCCGGCCGGCGCGGCCGCGGTGGCGCTGTTGTTGAACGCGCCGCCGGTGGCGCCGACCGTCGCGGTCACCGTGACCGTGGCGCTGCCGTTGACCGGAATGCTGCCCAAGGTGCACGGGAACGCGGTGCAGCCCGCGCCGCTGACCGCGGTGATGGCGATGTTGCTCGGCGTGTCGCTCAGCACGAAGCCGGTCGCGACCGAGGGGCCGTGGTTGGTCGCCACGATCTGGTAGGTCACGCTCTGCCCCGCGACGATCACGCCGGCGGTGGTCAGGGTCTTCTGCACCGCGACGTCGGCGGCCGGCGCGGCGGTGCCGCTGGCGGTGCCGGTGTTGTTGCCCGGGGTGGGATCGGTCTGCCCCGCCGGCAGGGTCGCGGTGGCGGCGTTGGAGAACGCGCCGTCGGTGCCGATCGTGGCGGCGACGGTGATCGTCGCCGACGCGCCCGCGGCGAGACTGGCGATCGTGCACGGCAGCGCGCTGCAGGCGCCGCCGACCGTGCCGAGGGTAAGGTTGGTCGGCGTGTCGGCGACGGCGATGTTGCTCGCCGGCGATGGGCCGTTGTTGGTGACCACGATATTGAACGACACCGACTGGCCGGCCCGGTACGGCCCGGCGGTGGTCAGCGTCTTGGTCGTGGCGATGTCCGCGGAGATCGACGGCGTGACGGTTACGGAACCGAAGTCGTCGCCGCTACCGTCGCCCGGAGTGGAATCGGGATCGTGCTGGTCGACGCTGGTGACTTCGGCGTTGTTGACGTGGGAGCCGGCCGCGTTGACGGTGGCGACGATGCTGTGGCTGGCGCTGGCGCCGGCCGCGATCGTGCCGGCCTGCCACACGCCGGTGCCGGCGTTGTAGTTGCCCGCGCCGGTGGAGGACACGAAGGTGAAGCCGGCCGGCAACTGATCGGTGACGACCACGTTGCTGGCATCGGACGGGCCGGCGTTGGCGACCGTCAGGGTGAAGGTGACGTTGCTGCCGATCGCCGCGTTGGGATTGTCGACCGTCTTGCTCAACGACAGGTCGGCCGCGCCGGCGACCTGGGTCGGATCGCTGGCGCTGCAACGCGCCGCCGCCGTGGCGGGCGCGGCCGGACAGGTCGGATCGTTGCCGCCGCTGACGCGCGCGGTGTTGGTCGTGGTGCCGACGGCGGCGTTGCCGACCGACACCGTCAAGGTCACCGCGCTGCTGGCGCCGACGGCGATCGGCGTGGTGCTGGTGCAGGTCACGACCTGGCCGCTGGCGCTGCAGGTCCAGCCGATGCCGGTGCCGGAGACGAATGCGAGCCCGGCAGGCAGGGTGTCGGTGATCGTGATCGTGCCGGAGGTCGGCGCGCCGTCGGCGGCGGTGCTGGTGTTGCTGACCGTCAGCGTGTACGTGCCGTTGCTGCCGACGGTGAAGTTGCCGGTGTGGCTCTTGGCCATCGTCAACTGCGGCGACAGCACCGTGTCGGTGTCGGACGCGCTGTTGTTGGCGGGCGTCGGATCGACGCCGTTGGCGGGCGCGGACACCGTGGCGGTGTTGGTCACGGTCTGCGCGACGGCTGGCTGGCTCGCCAGCGCCATGACGCATAGCAGCGCCTGCAGCATGCATCCGAACCACCTACAAGGCTTGCCGAGAGCGTTCGAATTCATGGTGTGATCCCTCTTTTTTCCACGCACAGACACGCCGCGCAGCGGTCGCGCAGCCCAGCCATCGTTGTCTTCGGTGCACACGCCCGCGGGTCCGCGCGCCGGTCGGGCGCATCGTGTCGGGAACCCGTTTTGCCGCAACGCCCGGGCCTCGGCCGGACGGCGGAACTGCAAGAACTTCGTCACTCCACCGGCACGCTCGATGCTGCCGAACGCGACCGCCCCTGTGACTCAAGTGTTTGACGCAACTGAACCGAGGTCGGTTGCAGGAAAAATATCTGCAGGAATTCGCCTGTCAAGCATGCAAATACTCACCAACGGCATGTTTGTGCGACATCCAGCAAGGATGCAGGGATTTTTTATGTGCCTAAAAAACGCCTGAAAAAACGCAGTCGAAAACGATTATCAAATCCCGCAAGCGCCGACGACGCCCTCGACGTTTCGCGGCATCGGCCGGCCGTTCAAAGGCTTAGCGCGAAGCGATTACACACTAAATACTCATTCAATGAGCATGATTGGCGCCTACATCGGCGACGCGCCGAAAGCACGCCGCCCGCGACCTCGCGGCGTTTCTTATACGTATTTTTTATAAGCAAAAAGCTACACAACCCGTGATGCCGATCGGCTCAAATTTGCACACTGAAGCACCCAGCGCGATCACGCTTCCGCGCTACTGCGAGGACAGAAGACATTCTTTACGCTCATGTTTTGCATAGTTTTTGCGCGCGAACCCCAGCGCCTGCCCGGAGGCAGCGCTGGCCGGACGCAAAACGTCGATGCGGCGATGTCGGCGGCGAACTTTATCCGCGCAAGAGTCGTCGGCGCGAAGCGTTCGGCCGAGCGCGCCGACCGGTCCGATCAGGCTTATGCGCCGTGCTCATCAGCGCCGATCTTCCAACCCGTTCTCGTATCCGCCGGCGGCCGCGCCGGACCATGGCGTCGGCGGGTGGGCCGCGCCGTCCTCCGTCGGCTCCGTCCAGCGAGGCCCGCCGCGGGGGCATGGCGCCGCGCGTGCGTGCCCCCGCTCTTTCATGCGTGTTGCGAGCGTGCGATGCGGTTGTTGCCGGCCCGGCATGGGCCAACGCGGGCCAGACGCAGCCGATGCGCAGCTACAGCGCCTCGCGATGCACCACGATCAACTGCACCGCCTCGCCGCCGCGGTAATCGTCCGGCTCCAGCCGATAAGCGATGCGCACCCACGGCGAAGGCTTGTTGCCGTCCCAGCCGCCGAATTCGATGGCGTTGAGCCGGCGCCCTTCGCAGCCCAGCTCCAGCTTGAGGTGGCGCTCGCCGAGCACCCGCCACGACAGCACTTCGAACTCGCCGTCGAACTGCGGCTCGGCGAAGCCCTGCCCCCACGGCCCGCCGTCGCGCAGCGATTCGGCGTGGCGGCGGTCGAACTCGGCCGGCGCCAGCGCACCGTCGCTGAGCACGTCGGCCTGCAGCAGCTCCGGCGTCAGCGCCGCGCGCGCGACCGCGTCGAAGGCGGCGCGGAACGGCTCGAACGCGTCGCGGTGCAGCGACAGGCCCGCGGCCATGGCGTGGCCGCCGAAGCGCTCGATCAACTCGGGATGGCGCGAAGCCACGTCGGCCAGCGCGTCGCGGATATGGAAGCCGGGAATCGAACGCGCCGAGCCGCGCAGCTGGGCGCTGCCGGGCTCGGCCGGCGCGAACGCGATCACCGGGCGGTGCAGGCGTTCCTTCATCTTCGATGCGACCAGGCCGACCACGCCGGGATGCCAGTCCGGGTCGAACAGGCACGGCGCGAGCGGCGCGGCCGCCGGATCGAACGCCACGCGCGCGAACGCGCGCTCGGCCTCGTCGGTCATCTGCTGCTGCACCGCGCGCCGCTCGGCGTTGATGTCGTTGAGCGTGGCGGCGATTTCGCGCGCCTGCGCCGGGTTTTCGGTCAGCAGGCATTCGATGCCCAGCGCCATGTCTTCCAGGCGTCCGGCGGCGTTGAGCCGCGGCGCCAGCGCATAGCCGATGTCGGCCGCGGTGAGGCGGCGATGGTCGCGCTGCGAGACTTCGATCAGCGCGCGCAGGCCGGCGCCGCCCTGCCCTGCACGCAACCGGCGCAGGCCGGCGGCGACCAATGCGCGGTTGTTGGCGTCGAGCGGAACCAGGTCGGCGACGGTGCCGACCGCGACCAGATCGAGCAGTTGGCTCAGGTCCGGGCCGCTGTGGCCGGCGCCGAACGCGCCGGCTTCGCGCAGGCGCCGGCGCAGCGCCAGCAGCACGTAGAACATCACCCCGACGCCGGCCAGCATCTTGCTCGGGAACGCATCGCCGGGCTGGTTCGGATCGACGATGGCGTCGGCCGGCGGCAAGGTTTCGCCGGGCAGGTGGTGATCGGTCACCAGCACCTGCCAGCCGCGCGCGCGCGCGGCCTCGATGCCGGCGTGGCAGGCGATGCCGTGGTCGACGGTGACGAGCAGATCCGGTTGCAGCTGCGCCAGTTCTTCCACCAGCGCCGGCGACAAACCGTATCCGTGCACGATGCGGTTGGGCACCGCGTGCGAGACCCGCTTCGCGCCGAGCAGGCGCAGGCCGCGCACGCCGACCGCGCAGGCGGTGGCGCCGTCGCAATCGAAATCGCCGACCACCAGGATATGGCGGTCGGCGGCGATCGCCGCGGCCAGCAGTTCGGTGGCGCGGTCCAGGCCGAGCATGCCGTCGGGCGGCAGCAACTGGGCGAGCCGGGGCTGGGCCTGTTCGATGCAGGTCGCGCCGCGCGCGGCGTAGATGCGCTGCAGCAGCGGCGGAATCGAGTCGGGCCACTGCCCTTCGATTGCCGGCTCGCGCCGGCGCAGGCGTGCGGCCGGCTTCAACGCCGCCGCTCCGAACGCGCGAGGGGCACGGCGGCGTTCAATCCAGCAGCGAGCGCAGCGGCTTGCGCCAGAACCGCCAGCGCTGCGAACGCGCCAGTTCGAAGCGTTCGCCGTCGGCGCACAGCACCGCCACGCGCGCGAGCGCGCCGCGGTCGAGCGCCTGGGCCAGCGGTTGCAGCCAGTCGCGCTGGATCAGCGCGAGGTCGCGCTGCGCGCGCAGGTCGAACAGCGCCGCGCCTTCGAACGCAGGCGCGCTCCAGCCCGGCGGCAAGGCGTCCGCGGCGATGCCGGCCTGGGCGCCGAACGCGGTCAGCGCTTCGTCGTCGCTGTAGACGCCGGCGTAGTCGCTGCGCACGTGGTCCGGCAGCGCGCCGGCGCCCCAGAACCACAGCGAATTGATCGGCGCCAGGCCGGCGGCGGCGCGCGCGGCGTTGTGCGGATGGTTGTGCAGCACCACCTGCGCCTCGCTCAGCAGCGCGCGCCAGCGGCGGCCTTCGGCGCCGTCGCCTTCGGGCAGGTGCTGGAACATGTCCTCGCCCAGCGCCTGCTCGGGCGAAACGAAGCGCGGCAGCCGGGTTTCGCGCGGCAGCGCCACGTACCAGCGGTCCGGCGCCGGCGCGTCGATCGGAAACCCGGCGTCGCCGAACAGCGGCTTGAGCGCCGGCAGCAGCGCGGCGCTGTCGCGTTCGCTCAACGACAACGCGCGGCCGTAAGCGAGCAGGCGCGCGCCGTTGATGTCCGGCCGCACGTACACCGGATCGGCGCGCAGCCAGGCGCCGTGCGCGGCGTCGCCGGCATCGCGCTGGCGGGTCGCCGCGGCCACCGGCCAGCCGCGCGGCAGGATGTCGAACGCGCGCGCGGCGAAATCGGCCGCCTCCACCGAGCGGTCGGCGCGGCCCAGGCGCCGGGCGAGTTCCTCGCCCAGGCGCTGGCCGCCGAAGCGGTCGCGCGCGGGCAGCAGCAGGTCGACGCGGTTCATGGCGGCCGGATCGGTGCGGATGGGCGCGGCTCAGCCGTTGTAGCTGACGCCGACGATCTCGTACTCGCGGGTGCCGCCCGGCGCTTCGATGACGACGGTGTCGCCCTCGTTCTTGCCGATCAGCGCGCGCGCCACCGGCGAGGAGATCGCGATCAGGCCCTGCTTGATGTCCGCTTCCAGGTCGCCGACGATCTGGTAGCTCTTTTCCTCGTCGGTCTCGGTGTCGGCCAGCTCGACGGTGGCGCCGAACACGACCTTGGAGCCGGCGTTCAAGGTGCTGGTGTCGATGATCTGCGCATGCGACAGCTCGGCTTCGAGCTGCTTGATGCGGCCTTCGATGAAGCCCTGCTGCTCGCGCGCGGCGTGGTACTCCGCGTTTTCCTTGAGATCGCCGTGGGCGCGCGCTTCGGCGATCGCGTTGATCACGGCCGGGCGCTTGACCGACTTGAGTTCGTCCAGTTCGGCGCGCAGGCGCAGCGCGCCCTTGGCGGTAATGGGTGCTCTCATTCCTTGGTTCCTCTGCAAAGTACGGCGCCGGGCGGTGTGCGGGCCCGGCGCGGATGTTTCAAAGATGTGTCCGGGGGCATTGTGCCGGGGAAGCCCGGCGGAAGACAGCCCTTGAAAACTGACGGAAAGGCCGTGGGAGGGCCTTCAGGCCCGATGCTTTCCGGTCAGATCGTGGCGATCTGAGACAAGAGCATCGGGCCTGAAGGCCCTCCCACGGAAAACAGCGGGCCTGATGAAGGCCCTGCCGCACGACGCGGCGCGGCCGAGGCCGCGCCTTGCGCTCGGCTCAGCTCGCCGCTCAGGCCGCGCCGATCTGCGCGTGCAGTTCCTGCAGCGACCACACCGGGCCCTGGCCGCGGTAGTCGAGCGAGTTGACCAGCGCGCGCGCGCCCGACACGGTGGTCGAGTAGGTCACGCGCTGCTGCAGGGCCTCGCGGCGGATCGAGAACGAATCCGAGATCGCCTGGCGGCCTTCGGTGGTGTTGATGATGTAGACGATCTCGCCGTTCTTGATCAGGTCGACGATGTGCGGACGGCCCTCGGTGACCTTGTTGACGACTTCGCAGGCCACGCCGTGCTCGGCGAAGAACGCCTGGGTGCCGCGGGTGGCGACCAGGCTGTAGCCGCGGCGCAGCAGTTCCTGCGCCACCGGCAGCACGCGCTGCTTGTCCGGATCGCGCACCGACACGAACACCTTGCCCACCGGCGGCGCCTTGATGCCGCCGGCCTCCTGCGCGCGCGCCATCGCCGCGCCGAAGTTCTGGCCCACGCCCATCACCTCGCCGGTGGATCGCATTTCCGGGCCGAGGATCGGGTCGACGCCCTGGAACTTGGCGAACGGGAAGATCGCTTCCTTGACCGAGTAGTAGTCCGGCACGATTTCCTCGACCGCGTCCTGCGAGGTCAGGGTCTGCCCGACCATGCAGCGCGCGGCGATCTTGGCCAGCGCCATGCCGGTGGCCTTGGACACGAACGGCACGGTGCGCGAGGCGCGCGGGTTCACTTCGATCAGGTAGATCGTCTCGTTGCCCTCGGCGTCGGTCTGGATCGCGAACTGGGTGTTCATCAGGCCGACGACCTTGAGCGCCTTGGCCAGCGCCACCACCTGCTCGCGCAGCTTTTCCTGCGTTGCCGGCGACAGCGAGTACGGCGGCAGCGAGCACGAGGAGTCGCCCGAGTGCACGCCGGCCTCTTCGATGTGCTCCATCACCCCGCCGATCAGCACCCGGCCTTCGCGGTCGGCGATGACGTCGACGTCGACTTCCACCGCGTTGTCGAGGAAGCGGTCGAGCAGCACCGGCGAATCGTTCGACACCTTGACCGCGTCGCGGATGTAGCGGGTCAGATCGGCGTCGGAGTAGACGATTTCCATCGCCCGGCCGCCGAGCACGTAGCTCGGGCGCACCACCATCGGGTAGCCGATCTGGTTGGCCAGGGCCAGCGCCTCGTCGGGGTTGCGCGCGGTGCGGTTGATCGGCTGGGCCAGGCCCAGTTCCTGCACCAGCTTCTGGAAGCGCTCGCGGTCCTCGGCCAGGTCGATGCTGTCCGGGGTGGTGCCGACGATCGGCACGCCGTTGGCTTCCAGCGCGCGCGCCAGCTTCAGCGGCGTCTGCCCGCCGTACTGCACGATCACGCCGCGGGGCTTTTCCAGGTCGGCGATCTCGAGCACGTCCTCGAGCGTCAGCGGCTCGAAGTACAGGCGGTCGGAGGTGTCGTAGTCGGTCGACACGGTCTCCGGGTTGCAGTTGACCATGATGGTTTCATAGCCGTCCTCGCGCAGCGCCAGCGCGGCATGCACGCAGCAGTAGTCGAACTCGATGCCCTGGCCGATGCGGTTGGGACCGCCGCCGAGCACGATGATCTTGTCGCGATCGGTCGGCGCGGCCTCGCACTCGTCCTCGTAGGTCGAGTACATGTAGGCGGTGGTGGTGGCGAACTCGGCGGCGCAGGAGTCCACGCGCTTGTACACCGGACGCACCTTGAGCGCGCGGCGCAGGGTGCGCACCGCGGTCTCGTCGGTGCCGGTGAGCTGGGCCAGGCGCGCGTCGGAGAAGCCCATGCGCTTGAGCGCGCGCATGCGCGCGGCGTCGAGCGCGGCCAGGCCGCCGTCGGCCACTTCGCGCTCGGTCGCGATCAGTTCCTCGATCTGGTCGAGGAACCACGGATCGACGAACGACAGCGCGTGCACGTCCTCGACGCTGAGACCGGCGCGGAAGGCGTCGCCGATGTGGAACATGCGCTCCGGGCCCGGCTCCTTGAGCTCGCGCTTGAGCACGGCCAGGTCGGCGTCGCTGGACAGGTCCAGGCCGGTCGGGTCGAGTCCGACCTTGCCGGTCTCCAGCCCGCGCAGCGCCTTGTGCAGCGATTCCTGGAAGGTGCGGCCCATCGCCATCACCTCGCCGACCGACTTCATCTGCGTAGTCAGGCGCGCGTCGGCCTGCGGGAACTTCTCGAACGCGAAGCGCGGGATCTTGGTCACCACGTAATCGATGCTCGGTTCGAACGAGGCCGGGGTGGCGCCGCCGGTGATCTCGTTGCGCAGCTCGTCGAGGGTGTAACCGACCGCGAGCTTGGCGGCGATCTTGGCGATCGGGAAACCGGTCGCCTTCGACGCCAGCGCCGAGGAGCGCGACACGCGCGGATTCATTTCGATGACGACCACGCGGCCGTTCTGCGCGTTGATGCCGAACTGCACGTTGGAGCCGCCGGTGTCGACGCCGATCTTGCGCAGCACCGCGATCGAGGCGTCGCGCAGGCGCTGGTATTCCTTGTCGGTCAGGGTCTGCGCCGGGGCGACGGTGATCGAGTCGCCGGTGTGCACGCCCATCGCGTCGAAGTTCTCGATCGAGCAGACGATGATGCAGTTGTCCGCGGTGTCGCGGACCACTTCCATCTCGAATTCCTTCCAGCCCAGCACCGATTCCTCGACCAGGATCTCGTGCACGGGCGAGAGCTCGAGGCCGCGCTTGGCGATCTCCTCGAACTCTTCCTTGTTGTAGGCGATGCCGCCGCCGGTGCCGCCGAGGGTGAAGCTGGGGCGGATGATGGTCGGGTAGCCGACCCGGGTCTGGATGTCGACCGCCTGCTCGAAGCTGCGCGCGACTTCGGCCTTCGGGCACTCCAGGCCGATCTCGCTCATCGCCACGCGGAACAGCTCGCGGTCTTCGGCCATGCGGATCGCGTCGCGCTTGGCGCCGATCAGCTCGACGTCGTACTTCTCCAGCACGCCGTTGTCGGCCAGGTCGAGCGCGCAGTTCAGCGCGGTCTGGCCGCCCATGGTCGGCAGCAGCGCGTCGGGCCTTTCCTTGGCGATGATCTTCTCGACCGTCTGCCAGTTGATCGGCTCGATGTACACGGCGTCGGCCATGTTCGGGTCGGTCATGATCGTGGCCGGATTGGAGTTGACCAGGACCACGCGGTAGCCCTCGTCGCGCAGCGCCTTGCACGCCTGCGCGCCGGAGTAGTCGAACTCGCAGGCCTGGCCGATCACGATCGGGCCGGCGCCGATGATCAGGACGGTTTTGATGTCGGTACGCTTGGGCATGAGGTCCTCAGTAAAGTCGGTCCTGCCACGTCTCGGGGGCGCGCCAGGTGATTTGCTCGGGCGATCGTGCATCGATCGCGCCGTGGTCGACCGCGGCGCGAACCTCGCGCTGCATCGCGGTCCAGGTCGAAGCGGCGGCGCCGATGCGCGCGCCGATCGCGTTGTTGTGGGCGTCCATGGCCCGGCTCGGGTTGCCTTCGCCGCCGCGCTCCATCACCTTCGTCACCCAGTCCACGCAGACCGGCGACGAGGTGTAGGCGACGACCGCGCTGGCCAGGCTGTGGCGGTACGCATCGCCCGGGCCGTTGCGTCCGCCGGGCAGGTTCGCGGGGAACCACTGCGAGTACACCGCGATCAGCACGAACGCGGGGTACGCGCCGAGCAGCGCCAGCATCGCCAGCGCGCGCAGACGCCAGCGGCGTCGGCGCGCGGGTTGGCCGGCGGCGGCCGTCACGACAGCTTCATCATCTCGACGCCGCAGCGCGCGATGCTCTGCTTGCGCAGGCGCTGCTTGACCGCCTCCGGCGGCTCGGAATCCGGCACTGCCTTGCGCAGGGCGTCCGCCGCGGGACTGGACAGGTAGGCTTCCAGTTCCTTCTGCTCCGACGACGACAAGGTCTTGAAGAATTTCGGCAGCCCCGGATCGGGCTGGGCATCGCCCGGCGCCCGGCTCGCCTGGTCGCGACGCTGATAGGACACGAACTTGCGTCCCGCCGAAGTCGTGGAGAAACGCATGAACTCCTCGACATAGGCGGCCTCGCCGATGCTGGCGGCCATGCTGCGGCGCATCGCCGCCAGCATTTCCGGCTTCAACAGGCCTTCGACGCACGCCTTCTGCTGCTGCGTGTAGCGGCTGTACTTCGGGTGCTGGGTGAAGTACATGGCGAACACGCGGTCGACCGCCGCATTCAGGCCTATCGTTTCCAACAGGCGTCCGGTCTGGACGTCGCCGGGCGGTTCGGCCGCGGACGGGGCCGAAGCCAGCGTCAGGGCGGTCGCCGTCAGGATCGCGACGAGCGATCGCTTCATGCACGCGCCTCCATCGAGGCGACGAAACGGTCGAACAGCGGCGACACATCGTGCGGGCCCGGGCTGGCTTCCGGGTGGCCCTGGAAGCTGAAGGCCGGCGCGTCGGTCAGCGCGATGCCCTGGTTGCTGCCGTCGAACAGCGAGCGGTGGGTTACGCGCACGTTGGCCGGCAGCGAGCTTTCATCGACCGCGAAGCCGTGGTTCTGCGAGGTGATCATGACCCGGCCGGAATCGAGATCCTGCACCGGATGATTCGCGCCGTGGTGGCCGAACTTCATCTTCAAGGTCTTGGCGCCCGAAGCCAGGCCGAGCAGCTGATGGCCAAGGCAGATGCCGAAGGTCGGGATCTTCTGGGCGATGAACTGCTTGATGGCCGCGATCGCGTAGTCGCACGGTTCCGGATCGCCCGGGCCGTTGGACAGGAACACGCCGTCGGGCTTCAGCGCCAGCACGTCCGCGGCCGAGGTCTGCGCCGGCACCACGGTGATGCGGCAGCCGCGCTCGGCGAGCATGCGCAGGATGTTGAGCTTGACGCCGAAGTCGTAGGCGACGACGTGGAAGCGCGGCTGCGCGTTGACGAAGGCGTTGCGGTCGAGGTCGAGCTGGCCTTCGGTCCACTCGTAGCGCTCGCGCGTGCAGACTTCCTTGGCCAGGTCCATGCCCTTGAGGCCGGGGAACTTGCGCGCGGCTTCGATGGCCTTCTCGACATCAAGACGCTCACCAGGAGCAGCGCCGGCCATCAGCGCGCCGTTCTGCGCGCCGGTATCGCGCAGCAGGCGGGTCAGCTTGCGCGTGTCGATGTCGGCGATGGCGACCACGCCGCGATCGGACAGCCACTGCGGCAGGGCGATCTGGCTGCGCCAGTTGCTGGGGCGGCGCGGCACGTCGCGCACGATCAGGCCGCTGGCCCAGACCTGGCGGGTTTCGTCGTCCTGGTCGGTCGCGCCGGTGTTGCCGACGTGCGGATAGGTCAGGGTCACCAACTGGCGCGCATACGACGGGTCGGTGAGGATTTCCTGGTAGCCGGTGATGGCGGTGTTGAATACGACTTCGCCGACGCTGAGGCCGGGCGCGCCTACGGAAACGCCCTCGAACACGGTGCCGTCTTCGAGAGCGAGGATTGCGGGTTGGGTCACGGGGGTCGCCTTGGCTGCCGGAGGAACTGATCCCGTTGCGGCTACGGCAAAACGCAGTTGCAGCAAAGCGCGGACGCGGTGCTGGACCGGTCCGGCGTTGGGATTCAGGCGAGCCGGAATTCTATCTGCGATGGGCCCCGGACGCCAGTATTAATGTGGCCGGGAGATGACGATGCGGCGGGGGCGGCGGCGCGGTTGGCTGAACGGAATCGGGCGCGGCGGGGCTGGATTGGCTGAACGCAGCGCGCGGGGTGGCGCCTGAATCGGGCGGGCGCGGCGGCGGGTGGGTTCGCGGTCGCGGCTTGCGCCGCTCCTACAGGGGCTCCGGCCAGATTTGTTTGCGGTTGTAGGAGCGGCGCAAGCCGCGACCGCGAACCCGCGCCGCCCGGCGCACCGCCCTACCCGGCCGAACCGCCTACAAATTCGGAAACATCAACTCCGCCAGCCCGTACCGCCCCGGCGCCTGCTGCGCCACCCGCACCGCCGCCTCCAGCGCGCCGCGGGCGAAGATGTCACGGTTGCTGGCGCGGTGGATCAGCTCCAGCCGTTCGCCGGCCGCGGCGAACTGCACGGTGTGCTCGCCGACGATGTCGCCGGCGCGCAGGCTGGCGTAATGCGGCTCGCTGCCGCGGCCGATCGCCACCGCCGCGCCCAGGTGCAGCGCGGTGCCCGAGGGCGCGTCGAGCTTGCGGGTGTGGTGGGCCTCGACCACGTCGCAGTCCCAGCCCGGCAGCGCCGCGGCGGCGCGGCGCACCAGTTCGGTCAGCACCGCCACGCCGAGGCTGTAGTTGGCCGCCCAGACCACGGCGATGCCGGCCGCGGCGTCGTTGATCGCCGCGTTCTGCGCCGAGGACAGCCCGGTGGTGCCCGACACCAGCGCCTTGCCGCGCGCCGCGCACAGCGCCAGCACCGGGTCGAAGCCGTCGGGCAGGCTGAAGTCGACGGCGACGTCGAAATCCGGCGCGCCGCCCAGTTCGGCGGCGGCGAACTGCGGCACCTCGTCTTTCACCCGCTGCGCCGGTTGCGAGCGCGAATAGGCGGCGACCACGCGCACATCGTCGCGCTCGCGCGCCAGCCGCAGCAGGGCCTGGCCCATGCGCCCGCTGGCGCCGTGGATCAGGAGTCGGATCGGGGTCTTGGCGGTGTCGTTCATGGGCGCAGGCTAAGGCCGCGCCTGCCGCTGCACAAGCATTGTCGCGCCGACTGCGCGCGGACGCGCCACAGCCGGCGACTGAACGACGCGCGGGCCGCCGATCTGCGGCCCGCGCTTGAAGCGGGCAACGCCGACGCGGTTACTGATAAACCACCTGCGCCTTCAGATTCGGCAACACCTTGCTCGCGAATTCCGAATAGCCGCGGTTGTATTCGCCGCTGCACACCGGCCCGACGGAAACGTCTTCGATCACGCGGTGCGCGTGCAGCACATTGCCTTCCAGGCGATAGCTGGCCTCATAGCGCGAGCCGTTGGATTCGAGTTTCAGGTCCTGCGGCTTGGCCAGCACCTTGACGCTCTTGGGGAACTCGATCCGGTAGGTTTCTTCCGACCGCCCGCCGATGCACAGGCCTTCGCCTTCGTCCTCGATCTGCGCCACCGAACCGCTGCCGACCAGCGCGGCGACCGGCAGGGGCGTGGTGAAGAACGCGCCCAGGGCGAACGCGCCGGGCATCGGCACCACCTGCTTGGCCTCGATATCGACCTGGAAATTGTGGCGGCTGCGCAGCGGCTTGGGATCGTCCTGGCGGAAACTGCCGATGGCCTGGATGCCGCCGCTCTCGTAGACCTTCTTGACCAGCTCGGCGGCGTCCTTGTCGCTGAGGTCGCGCAGCCCGGCGCGGAACTCCATCGCCGGCTGGCCCGCGAGCTCGACCGTCATCGAGCCCTTGATGCTGCCGTCCTCGGCCACCGTCAGCTCGGTCTTCATGCTCTGGCGGTTGGCCAGCCTGGCCGGCGCCGGGGTGCGCGCCGGCAGGTCCGGACGGTCGACGCGCAGCACCGGCTTGCCGGCCACGCTCCACGGCAGCTCGCCGAAGGCGACGCCCTTGGCGGTGGCGTCCAGGTACAGGTCCAGGCCCGGCAGGTAGTTGAGGACGTGGTTGACCGCCGAGGCCACCGGCACCGGCGCCAGCGTGTAGCCGGTGCCGGAGTTGATCAGCGCCTGGGTCGCCTCGATGCCCTTGGCCGCGAGCAGCGCCTCCAGCAGGGTCGCGTGGTCCTTGCAGTCGCCGATGCGGTTGTCGAGCACGAAGTCCTGGTCGCGCGGCACCACCGCGCCCAGGCCGATGCAGTTGCCGGCGTAATTGATGTTCAGCGACACCCATTCGTACAGGGCCTGGGCGACCTCGCGCGGCTCGGTCTTGCCGGCGGCGATCTCGTCGGCGAGCTTGCGCACGCGCTCGGTCGGCACCGCCTTGGGCAGCGCGCGCTCGCCGTAGACGCGGGCGATGTCGCCGTAGCTGGCGAAGGTGGAGACCGAGGCGCCGTTGGTGCGGGTCAGGTCGAACGGCGGCGTGGTGCGCAGTCCGGCCTTGCGCGGCTGGCGGTTGCTGAAGCTCCACTCGACGATGCGGCGGTCGCCGACGACCTCGTCGCGCACGCTCTTGAGGCGGCCGTAGGCCTCCTTGCGGATCTTCATCGACGCCGGCAGGTCGTACTTGAGCGTGAGGTCGCCCATGTAGGCGTAGTCGCTGAAGCTGCTGGTGTCGGAGAACTGGCCTTCGAACATCGGCTGCTTGCCGACCAGGCGGTAGTTCAGCACCACGGTGTCGCCGACGGCGAGGTCGGGAAACACCAGCCGGGTGGTGGCGATGTCGGAGAACGCCGGGCCGCCGTTGCCGCGGCCCTGGTTGGTCAGCACCTGGTAGTTGGACTTGGGCACCGCGATGCGGCGGCCGTCGGGCTTGAGCGTGTAGGCCTCGACCACGTCGAGGGTCTGCAGGCTGGCGCTGTAGCCGATCCCGGCGTACTTGGCTTCTTCGACCGCCGCCTCGCGCAGCACCTTCAGCGCCGACTCGCGCTGTTCGGTGTAGGTGCCGTCGGGTTGCACGGTGTAGGTGTAGTGCAGGCGCTCCACGCGCGCGGGCTGCTCGTCGGCGGAGTCGGCGGCGCCCTGCGCGGCCGCGCCCTGAGCGGCCGCACTCCGGGCGGCAGGCTTCTGCGCGGACGACGGCTGGGCGAACGCGGCCTGGGCGGCGAGCGCCGCGGCCAGCGCCAGAGACAGTGCGGCCCAACGCCGCGGCATGACGATGCGCATCCTTTCTTTCCTCCGAATCCTTGGATCGACCTGGGCCCGGCGCCGCCTCGGCGCCGGTCGCGGTTTTCTATCACATCGCTGCGGCGGCTGTGCGCGGGCGCAAACGAAAAAGCAGCCGAAGCTGCTTTTTGTTTGTAATTTCCATCGGAACCGATGCGCTGCGACGAGGCCGCTCAGGACGCGAGCGCGTCGCCCCTCGACCGTTGGAAGCCGGCGCCGCCGTCGCCGTCAGGCGATTCCGACGTCGCCATCCGGGGCGGCCCCGGCCGCGCAAGCTGCGCGCACCGCCGCCCGGCGCCGTCACTTGCGCGCCTTCGCGTCGTGCAGCCACTGCGCCAATTCGAAGTCGATCCGGAGCGTGTACTCCTGCTTTACCGCCGTGCCCGCGTCCTGCGCCGGCCGCCAGGGCGGCATGTTCCGCACCAGCCGCGTCGCTTCCGCGCCGCAGCCGCCGCCGATGTCGCGCAGGAGATTGACGTTCTTGAGCGTCCCGTCGACATCGACGTCGAACCTCACGACCACCACGCCTTGCGTTCGGTCTTTCCGCGCCTGACTGGGGTATTGCAGATTTTCCCTGAGATAGGCCCTGAGCGCGGCCTCGCCTCCGGGAAACTCGGGCGGCGCGATCGCACGAAACGCAGGCGCGGGCTGCGGTTCGACCGGCGGCCGCTGCGCACCCGGGGCCGGCGCGCTCCCCGGCGCCGGCACGCTCCCCGGCGTCGGCGGTTCGACCAGTTCCACCCGTACGACGGGCTCGCGCTCCTGCGCGTCGGCGTCGCCCGCGCGCGCCTTGTCTTGCGCGGCGGCAGCGCCGAAGCACAGGCACAGCAGCGACAACCCCCCAGTTTTCGCGAGCCTTCCGTTTCTCATCGTTGGTCCCTTGTCGGTCGTCGAAGCCGAACACCGTCGGCGGTCTGCGGCAATCCTCGCCGATTCTGCGTCCTTGCCGCCGACACCGGCCTGGGCAAGGGTCACGATAATCGTTGTCTGTGCTCGCCGCATGCGAAAAGGCCCCGACCGTGAGGTCGAGGCCTTCGTTGCGCGAAGCGAAGCGTTACCGCTGCGCCGAGTTCACGAGGTCATCCGATCCCAAAACCCCTTGACCCCGTCGAGGAAGGTCGACGAACGCGGCGAATGCTTGCGCGCGCCCTCGCCGACGAAGGTGGCCTCGAACTTTTCCAGCAGATCGCGCTGCTCGGGGGTGAGGTTGACCGGGGTTTCCACCGCCACGCGGCAATACAGATCGCCGGGCTTGCGGCTGCGCACCGACTTGACGCCCTTGTCGCGCAGGCGGAATAGCTTGCCGCTCTGGGTCTCGGCCGGGATGCGCAGCTCGACTTCGCCGCCGAGCGTGGGCACCCGCACGATGTCGCCGAGCGCCGCCTGGGAGATGCGGATCGGCACTTCGCAATGCAGGTCGTCGCCGTCGCGCTGGAAGATCTCGTGCTCGCGCACGCGCACTTCCACGTACAGATCGCCCGGCGGCGAACCGGTCGGGCCGGCTTCGCCTTCGCCGGTCAGGCGGATGCGGTCGCCGTTGTCGACGCCGGCGGGAATCTTGACCTGCAAGGTCTTGGTCCGCTCGACCCGGCCCTGCCCGTGGCAGTCGCCGCACGGGTTGGCGATGGTCTGGCCGCGCCCGTTGCAGTGCGGGCAGGCCTGCTGCATCGAGAAAATGCCGCGCTGGAACCGCACCTGGCCGCGGCCGTTGCAGGTGGTGCAGGTTTCGATCTTGCCGTCGGCCGAGCCCGAGCCCTTGCAGCTCTCGCACTCGTCCAGGGTCGGGATTTCGATCTGCTTCTCGACCCCGCCGACCGCCTCTTCCAGCGACAGCTCCATCACGTAGCCGATGTCGGCGCCGCGGCGCGGGCCGCGCGCGCCGCCGCCTGCGCCGCCGCCGAAGATGTTGCCGAAAATGTCGCCGAAGATGTCGCCCATGTCGGCGAAGCCGGGGCCGGGCCCGCCACCGCCGCCCATGCCGTGTTCGAACGCGGCGTGGCCGTGCTGGTCGTACACGCGGCGCTTGGACGCGTCGGACAGGACCTCGTAGGCCTCCTTGCACTCCTTGAACGAGGCCTCGGCCGCCTTGTCGCCGGGATTGCGGTCCGGGTGGAACTTCATCGCGCAGCGGCGATAGGCCTTCTTCAGGTCGTCGTCGCTGGCGTTGCGTTGCACGCCCAGCACTTCGTAGTAGTCGCGTTTGCTCATCGGCGGAGATCAGGAGTCAAGAGTCGGGAACCAAGAGTGGAAATCGTTGCATCGAAGCTGCGAATACGAGAACGGGGAACCGGGGGTGCGACAGGCCGCGATCGAGCCGCGCCTGCCCTTCCCGATTCCCCATTCCCTGTTCCCGCTCTTACTTCTTGTCGTCCTTCACTTCGGTGAATTCCGCATCGACCACGTCGTCGGACTTGGCCGAGGCGCCGGCGTCGCCGGCCGCAGCGTCGTCGCCCGGCTGGCCGGCGCTGGCGGCGGCGAGCACCGACTGCGCGGCTTCTTCCAGCGCGCGCGACTTGGCCTCGATCTGGCCCTTGTCGTCGCCCTTCATCGCGGTCTCCAGCTCGGCGATCGCCGCCTCGGCGCGGCCGATGGCCTCGCCCGGGATCTTCTCGCCGTGCTCCTTGATCGCGCTGCGGGTGCTGTGGATCAGCGCGTCGGCGTGGTTGCGCGCCTGCACCAGCTCGTGGAACTTCTGGTCTTCCTCGCGGTTGGCTTCCGCGTCGGCGACCATCTTGGCGATCTCTTCCTCGGACAGGCCCGAACCGGCCTTGATCTCGACCTTCTGTTCCTTGTTGGTCTTCTTGTCCTTGGCGCTGACGTGCAGGATGCCGTTGGCGTCGATGTCGAACGACACTTCCACCTGCGGCATGCCGCGCGGCGCCGGCTCGATGCCGGACAGGTCGAAGCGGGCCAGCGACTTGTTGAAGCGGGCCTGCTCGCGCTCGCCCTGCAGCACGTGCACGGTCACGGCCGACTGGTTGTCCTCGGCGGTGGAGAAGGTCTGCGAGGCCTTGGTCGGGACGGTGGTGTTCTTCTCGATGATCTTGGTGAACACGCCGCCCAGGGTTTCGATGCCCAGGCTCAGCGGGGTCACGTCGAGCAGCAGCACGTCCTTGACCTCGCCGGCCAGCACGCCGCCCTGGATCGCCGCGCCGACGGCGACGGCTTCGTCCGGGTTGACGTCCTTGCGCGGTTCCTTGCCGAAGAACTCGGCCACCGCCTGCCCAACCTTCGGCATGCGGGTCTGGCCGCCGACCAGGATCACTTCGCTGATGTCGCTGGCGCGCAGGCCGGCGTCGTTGAGCGCGATGCGGCACGGCTCGATGGTCTTCTTGATCAGGTCCTCGACCAGCGATTCGAGCTTGGCCCGGGTCAGCTTGATGTTGAGGTGCTTCGGGCCCGAGGCGTCGGCGGTGACGTAAGGCAGGTTGACTTCGGTCTGCTGCGAGGACGACAGCTCGATCTTGGCGCGCTCGGCGGCGTCCTTCAGGCGCTGCAGGGCGAGCGGATCCTTGCGCAGGTCGATGCCCTGGTCCTTGTTGAACTCGTCGACCAAATAGTCGATGACGCGCTTGTCGAAGTCTTCGCCGCCGAGGAAGGTGTCGCCGTTGGTCGACAGCACTTCGACCTGCATTTCGCCGTCGACGGATGCGATCTCGATGATCGACACGTCGAAGGTGCCGCCGCCGAGGTCGTACACGGCCACCTTGCGGTCGCCGCCCTTCTTGTCCATGCCGTAGGCCAGCGCGGCCGCGGTCGGCTCGTTGATGATGCGCTTGACTTCCAGGCCGGCGATCTTGCCGGCGTCCTTGGTCGCCTGGCGCTGGCTGTCGTTGAAGTAGGCCGGCACGGTGATCACGGCCTCGGTGACCGGCTCGCCCAGGTAGGCTTCGGCGGTCTTCTTCATCTTGCCCAGCACTTCGGCCGAGATCTGCTGCGGCGCCATCTTCTTGCCGTCGGCGGTCTGCACCCAGGCGTCGCCGTTGTCGTGCGGGACGATCGCGTAGGGCACCAGGCCCAGGTCCTTCTGCACTTCGGCGTCGGTCATCTTGCGGCCGATCAGGCGCTTGACCGCGTAGAAGGTGTTCTTCGGGTTGGTCACCGCCTGGCGCTTGGCCGAGGCGCCGACCAGGACTTCGCTGTCCTTGGTGAAGGCGACGATGGACGGCGTGGTGCGGTCGCCTTCCGAATTCTCGATGACCTTGGCCTTGCCGCCCTCCATGATGGCGACGCAGGAATTGGTCGTGCCCAGGTCGATGCCGATGATCTTGCCCATAGGTGGTGCTCCCTCTCTCAATGCTGGAATGTGGGGGCGGCGCGGAACGCTGCGGGCCGCCGATGTTCGCTATTTGGGGCCCGGTGCCGGGCAGTTCAAGCGCCCGTGCCCTGCCCCTGATCGGTTCGAAAACGCTCGCTCAGGCCCGGTTGCGCACGCCGTTCGCGCGGCCCCCGCCGCGGCGCGCGCCGGGCCCGCCGGCTCAGTCCTGGGCGACCACGACCAGGGCCGGGCGCAGCAGGCGCTCGTTGAGCAGCCAGCCCTTCTGGTAGACCTGGACCACATGGTTCGGCGCCACGCCCGCGGCCGGCACCATGCTCATGGCCTGGTGGTGCTCGGGGTTGAAGGGCTGGCCGGTCGGGTCGACCGCGACCAGGCCGTTGTCGCCGGCGACCTTGAGCAACTGCTTCAGGGTCAGCTCCATGCCCTGGCGCAGCGCGCTGGCGTCGCCGCCGGCGGCGGCCAGGCCGGCTTCCAGGCTGTCGATCACCGGCAGCAGGTCGCCGAGCAGGCGTTCGTTGGCGAACTTGCGCGCCATCTCGATATCGCGGGCCACGCGCTTGCGCTGGTTGTCGAGCTCGGCGCGCTCGCGCAGCGAGTCCTCGCGCAGCTTGGTCAGTTCGGCGCGCAGCGCCTCGACCTCGGACGGGCCGGTGCCGGCCGGGTCCTGGGGGTCGAGGTTCAGATCGGGGTTCGGGTCGTGTTGAGTCATGCTGGTTCCTTGCGGTCGTCCGCGACAGGGCCAGCTATGGGGCCGTGGCCACGGCATTCAAGTGGCGGGCGCCGTACAACGGCCGCGATCTGCGCCGATCGTGCGGGATCGGCGTGCAGCGTCGGGGTTCGGGCACGGTTTTGGGACAATCGGAGCGGGGCTGGCCCTTGTAGGAGGGCCTTCAGGCCCGATGCCTTCCGGCCAGATCGCGGCAATCGGGCCGGAAGGCATCGGGCCTGAAGGCCCTCCTACACCGAACTTCGGGCTACTCGCCCTCGCCGGCGTGGAACGCGTCGCCGAGCGCATCGGCGGCCGCCTGCACCACCGGGATCACCCGGTCGTAGGCCATCCGGGTCGGCCCGATCACCCCGAGCACGCCGAGCACGCGCCCGCCCGAGGTGTAGGGCGCGGTCACCAGCGACACGCCTTCCAGCGGCGCCAGCCCGGTTTCCTCGCCGATGAAGATGCGCAGGCCTGGCGCGCTGACGGTGCGTTCGAGCAGTTGCAGGATCTCGCGCTTGCGGGCGAAAGCCTCGAACAGCTCGCGCAGGCGGTCCAGGTCGGCCAGTTCCTGCACGCCCATCAGCCGGGTCTGCCCGGCCAGGACCATGTCGTCGCCGTCCGGCGCCAGCGCCTGTTCGGCCAGTTCCACCGATTGCGCCAGCAGCGCCTGCATCTCCGACTGGGCGTTGCGCAGCTCCAGCAGCAAGGTGGCGCGGATCTCGGCCACGGGCCGGCCGGCGAAGTGGGCGTTGAGGTAGTTGCCGACCCGCTCCAGCTCGCCGGCCTCGAACGGGCGCCGGGTTTGAATGATGCGGTTCTGCACTTCCTGGTCGGCGAACACCAGGATCGCCAGCACCCGCTGCGCGTCCAGCGGCACGAACTCGATCCGGCGGAACGCGAACTGCTCGCGCTTGGGCACGCTGACCACGCCGACGAAGCGGGTCATCGCCGACAGCAGCTCCGAGGCGCTGCCGAGCAGGGCCTGGGTGCCGGAGCCCGACGGCAGCTCGCTGCGCAGCCGCGCCACTTCGCCGTCGGGCAGCGGCCGCACCTGCAGCAGCGAATCGACGAACAGGCGGTAGCCCTGGGCGGTGGGGATGCGCCCGGCCGAGGTGTGCGGCGCGCTGAGCAGGCCGGCCTCTTCCAGGTCCGACAGGATGTTGCGGATCGTCGCCGCGCTGACGTCGAGCCCGGCGTGCCGGGCCAGGGTCTGCGAACCGACCGGCTCGCCGCTGTGGATGTAGCGGCCGATCAGCGCGCGCAACAGCTGGCGCGCGCGCGGGTCGAGGGCGGGGTCGTTGGGGCGGCGGTTCATGGGGGCGATATATGCGCGGGGAGGGTTGGGGGCAAGCGGGGGGCGGGGTTTGGGGGTGGGAAGTGAGTAGTAGAGAGGTAGGAGGTAGGAGATAGGAGGTAGGAGCTAGGGGATAGGAGGTAGGAGTTAGAGGTAGGAGGTGGAGGTGAGAGGTTGGAAATGCAGTCTGGACGTCGGACCTCTGAGCGAAGCCGGGGGCGACCGCGCCCCCTGCCTATCGTCATCCCCGCGCAGGTGGGGATCCAGGGCTTCACCGCGGCATGAGGCTGAAGTCTCTGGATCCCCGCCTGCGCAGGGATGACGGCCGGGAAGGACCGCCATCGCTCCTTTGCTCCCAGATCAGCCCCTTGCCCGTTCGAAGCCACCCTCCGCTCAAAGCCCCTCTCCCGCTTGCGGGAGAGGGGTTGGGGTGAGGGCCGAGCCCCCGCGCACCCTCATCCGCCCCTGCGGGGCACCTTCTCCCGCCAGCGGGAGAAGGAAAAGCGAGGCGACACCCCGCTGCGCGACCGCGCGTCATCCGTCGCGATCATACTGGCGGCCCATCGCCGCACCGCCCAACCCGAAGCGTCCCGCGTCTCACCTGCTGATCCACCCTCCCCTTACGCTCGCTCACGCCGCGCGCCCATTCCCAGGCGCCGCCCCGCCCAGGCACAATCGCCGCCGCATGCTCGCCCATCTTTCGCTCAAGCAATTCGCCGTCGTCACCGCCGCCGAACTCAGCTTCGGTCCGGGTCTCACCGTCATTTCCGGCGAAACCGGCGCCGGCAAGTCGCTGCTGGTCGATGCGCTCGGCCTGCTCGGCGGCCTGCGCGCCGACAGCGGCGTGGTCCGCCACGGCGCCGATCGCGCCGAGCTGGTCGCCGATTTCACCCTCGACGACGCGCCGCTCGCCGCGGCCTGGCTGGCCGAGAACGAACTCGACGAAACCGGCGACGGCGGCGCCCCGGTCTGCCAGATCCGCCGGGTGATCCGCGCCGACGGCGGCTCGCGGGCGTGGGTCAACGGCCGGCCCGTCACCCTGAATCAGCTGACGGATCTAACCTCCCGGTTGGTCGAAATCCACGGCCAGCACGAACACCAGGCCCTGCTCACCCGCGCCAGCCAGCTCGACCTGCTCGACGCCTACGGCCGCCACGAGGCCGCGCGCGAGCCGGTCGCCGCCGCCGCGCGCGCCTGGAGCGCGCTGCTGCGCGAGCGCGACGGCCTGGTCGCTCAGGGCGACGTCTCCGACCGCATCGGCTGGCTCGAACACCAGCACGCCGAACTCGAACGCGAGGCGCTGGAACCCGACGCCATCGCCAAGCTCAACGCCGACCACCGCCGCCACGCCCACGCCGCCGGCCTGATCGCCGCCTGCGAAAGCGCGTTCGCGCGCATCGGCGGCGACGAGGGCCCGTCGCTGACCCGCACCCTGCAGCAGGTCCGCGGCGACCTGCAGCGCGTGGCCGAGCACGAGCCGCGGCTGAGCGAAGTCGACGCGATGCTCGACAACGCCGCGATCCAGATCGACGAAGCGCTGAGCCTGCTCGACCGCGTCCGCGACGACCTCGACCTGGACCCGTCCGAATTCGAACGCATCGAAGCCAAGCTCGGCCGCCTGCACGAACTGGCGCGCAAGCACCGGGTCGCGCCTGAGCAACTGGCCGCCACCCGCGACGGCGTCGGCGCCGAGCTGGAACAACTGCGCGGCGCCGGCGAGCGCCTGGACAAGCTCGACGGCGAGATCGACCAGGCGCGCAAGCGCTGGCGCCAGGCCGCCGACGCGCTCGGCCGCGCCCGCCGCGAGGCCGCCGCCTCGCTGTCGGCGCGCACCACCGAACTGATCGGCGAACTCGGCATGGGCGGCGGCCGCTTCGCGGTCGAGATCGAACCGCAGGACCAGGACCGGCCCGACCCGAACGGCGCCGAACGCGTCGAGTTCATGGTCGCCGCCAACCCCGGCCAGCCGCCGCGGCCGCTGCGCAAGGTCGCCTCCGGCGGCGAACTCTCGCGCATCTCGCTGGCGATCGAAGTGGCCGCGTTCGGCCTGGACGCGGTGCCGACGATGGTGTTCGACGAAGTCGACACCGGCATCGGCGGCGCGGTGGCCGAAATTGTCGGTCAAAAGCTGCGCGCGCTCGGCGGCAGCCGCCAGGTGCTGTGCGTGACCCACCTGGCCCAGGTCGCGGCCCAGGGCCACGCCCATTACCGCGTCGCCAAGGCCGCCAGCGAAGGCGTCACCCAGAGCGCGGTGCAGGTGCTGGAGGCCAAGCAGCGCGAGGAAGAGCTGGCGCGCATGCTCGGCGGCGTCGAGCTGACCAAGGAAGTGCGCGCGGCGGCGCGGCGGCTGTTGGCCGACGTGGTCTGAACGATGGCGCCCGCGCGTCGGCGGACGCGCGTCTGCTGACCCACCGCCGCATCGCCGCCCACAAGAAAGCCCGCTCACGCGGGCTTTTTTATCGGGATTGCGCTTTCGCCGGAACCGGGACGCCAACGCAGCGAAGACACTCCCGCTCGCCGCTGCCTTCTTTCCCCGCTCCCGCGTTACCGCTTCTTCCTCACATACAGCACCAGCGAATGCTCTTCGATCAGGTACCCGTGCTCGGCGGCGATCTTGCGCTGCAGCTCCTCGATCTCGGTGCTTTCGAATTCGATGATCTTGCCGGTGTCGATGTCGACCATGTGGTCGTGGTGGTGGCCGCGGTCGAGCTCGTAGACCGACTGGCCGGCCTCGAAGTTGTGCTTGAGCACCAGGCCGGCCGATTCGAACTGGGTCAGCACCCGGTAGACCGTGGCCAGGCCGATGTCCTCGCCCTTCTCCAGCAGCATCCGGTAGATGTCCTCCGCGGTCATGTGGCGCGGCTTGGCGCTTTCCAGCAACTCGAGGATCCGCATGCGCGGATGGGTGACCTTGAGTCCGGCGTTGCGCAGGTCCTGAGATTCCATGAGGGCGTTGTCCCTTCGATGACGTGGGCCGGTGGAACCGGCCCGGGTGGAGACCGGCTGGCCGTCGCCGCGAAGGGCGTACAGGGCGGGCGGGCCGGAATGGCGGATGAACGCGAGGGTCCGCCCCGCGCCGCGATCCGCCCTTGGTGGGGTCGCCCTTCAGTGTATCATCGGGCCCGTTGCCTTCGACTGCCGCCGACATTCCTATCCGATGCGTAAAGTCCTGCTCGTTCTCTCGCTCGCCCTGGTCACCTCCGGCTGCGGCATCATCTACAAGCAGCCCATCTACCAGGGCAACCTGCTGGAGAAGACCGCGGTCGACCAGCTCCAGGCCGGCATGAGCAAGCAGCAGGTGCAGGTGCTGATCGGCACGCCGTCGATCGAAGACCCGTTCCACCAGAACCGCTGGGACTACACCTCGACCCAGCGCGTCGACCGCCTCGGCCACACCGCGCGCAAGAACCTGACCCTGTGGTTCGAGAACGACGCCCTGACCAAGTGGGAAGGCGACTACTTCCCCGAGCAGGACAAGGAAATCGCCGCCGCCTCGGTCAAGCAGTTCGGCCGCAACCTGGCCAAGGAAAAGGACAAGAAGAAGCGCCGCTGAGGCGCGCGTCCGGTCCCGCGAAAACAGCCGCCGAAAGGCGGCTGTTTCGTTCGTGCGGGGCCTACTTGTGGGAGGGCCTTCAGGCCCGATGCTCTCGGGCCCTAGCCTGGCGAGCTGGCACAAGCGCATCGGGCCTGAAGGCCCTCCTGCAAAATCGCAGCGGCGGGCTATTTCTTCTTGAGCGGCCGCTCCTCGGCCCGGCGCCGCCGCGCTTCCTTCGGGTCGATCTGCAGCGCCCGCAGCAGCTCGACCCGGTCGCCGTCGCGCAGCACGGTCTCGGCGCCCGCGCGCACGCCGAATACGGCGTAGCCGCTGGTCTCGGCATCGTCGGCGAAGCCGGCCGCGGCGACCGCCTGGGCCAGCGTCGCGCCGGCGTCCAGTTCCAGCGTCACCGCCTCGAACCGGCGCGGCCAGGCGCGGACCACCTCGATCTTCACGCAGGCGTCCCGCCCGACGCCGGGCCGGCCCCGGCCGGGCTCGCCACCGCGGCCGCCGGCTCCGCGCCGCGATCGGCGACGCGGACGAAATCGTCGACCATGCGGTCGGCCAGGCTCTGGAAGCCCAGCGCCATCGCCGGCCCCAGCAGCTTCAGCGCCGGCTCGAACTCAAGCGTCAGCGTGACCTTGCACGCCGACTCGTCCAGCGCGTGGAACTCCCAGCGCCCGCCGAGCTTGCGGAACGGCCCGTCGACCAGCTTGAGCTCGATGTGGTGCGGCGGCGACAAGGTGTTGTGGGTGGTGAACCAGGTGCGCAGCGCGCCCAGGCCCAGATCCAGCCGCGCGACCATGTGCGCGTCGTCGGCCTCCAGCACCTGCGCGGCCTCGCACCAATCGAAGCGGCGCGGATAGGCGGCGACGTCGTTGACCAGCGCGAACATGCGCGCGGCGGAGTGTTCGACCAAGGCGGAGCGGCGGATGGTAGGCATCGTTCTCGCTAATTGGGATCGCGGCGCGGGTTTCAACCGGTCTCGCCCGGACCGCCCGCATCGGCAACGGCGCTCGCCGCCGTGAGGCGATTGTCGGCGATCGCGGGCCGGCAAGGCGACCCGGCGCCGCTCCCGCCCCGCCGGCCGGCTACTCAAACCGCCTCCGGATCGGAGACAATCGCCGCATGGCCAAGACAAACAACAAGACCGCCAAGGATAAAGGAAAGGGCGGCGCCGGCGGCACCATCGCGCAGAACAAGCGCGCCCGCCACGAATACCACCTGGAAGAGAACTTCGAGGCCGGCCTGTCCCTGCAGGGCTGGGAGCTCAAGTCGATCCGCGCCGGACGCGCCAACATCACCGACGCCTACGCGGTGGTGCTGCACGGCGAGCTCTACCTGATCGGCGCCCAGATCGTGCCGTTGATTTCCGCCTCCACCCACGTCGTCGCCGAGGAGCGCCGCAGCCGCAAGCTGCTGCTGCACCGGCGCGAGATCGACACCCTGATCGGCCGGGTCCAGCGCGACGGCTACACCGTGATTCCGACCTCGCTGTACTGGAAGGGCAACAAGGTCAAGGCCGGGCTGTCGCTGGCCAAGGGCAAGCAGAGCCACGACAAGCGCGAAGCCAGCAAGGAACGCGACTGGGAACGCGAGAAGCAGCGGGTCATGCGTCGGCATAACCGCGACGCGTGACGGCGGCTGCCGCGCGCGGCGCGGTAGCGGTGGGATATCGGCAGGCTCGGCAGCGGCGGCGCGGGAGACGCGCGCGCCGCAGCCTGGGCGTGCGCACGCCCAGGCGACAGGTTCGCGGCAACCGGGTTTCGCGGTCGCGGCTCGCGCCGC
>NZ_LXSD01000288.1:44667-53685 GCF_017168095.1 Lysobacter enzymogenes
CCTACATGGGCTCCCTGTAGGAGCGGCGCGAGCCGCGACCGCGCCACCGCAACTCCCGGCGCAAGCTCACCCGAGCCGCCCCGTCACCCGCCGCCCGGCAAGGTGAAATAGAACGCCGCCCCCTCGCCCTCGAACCCTTCGGCGCGGATCGTGCCGCCATGCCGCTCGACGATGCGCTTCACCGACGCCAGCCCGATCCCGTGGCCGGCGAAGTCCTCGACGTTGTGCAGCCGCTGGAACGGCCGGAACAGCTTGTCGACATAGGCCTGCGGGAACCCGGTGCCGTTGTCGCGGACGAAGAACTCGCGGCCGCCGCCGGACGCTTCGGCCAGGCCGAACTCGATCCGCGCCGGCGCGCGGTCGCGAGTGAACTTCCAGGCGTTGCCGAGCAGATTGCCGAGCAGGTTGCGCAGCAACGACGCATCGCCGACCACCTTCAGCCCCGGCTCGATCCGCACCTCGACCGCGCGCTGCGGCTCGCCCATGCGCAGCTCCTCGATCAGCTCGCCGGCGAAGCGGCTCAGATCGACGTTCTCGTGCTTGAGCTCGCTGCGGGTCAGGCGCGACATCTTCAACAACGCGTCGATCAAGTCGCCCATGCGCGCGGCGGCCTTGCGCACCCGCGCCAGATAGCCGCGGCCGGATTCGTCGAGCCGGTCGGCGTATTTCTCGCCGAGGATCCGGCTGAAGCCGTCGATCGCCCGCAGCGGCGCGCGCAGGTCGTGCGAGACGCTGTAGGCGAACGCTTCCAGCTCCTGGTTGGCCTGGCTGAGCTCGCGCGTGCGCAGCGCCACGCGCGCCTCCAGGGTGCGGTTGAGCGCATGCACGCGCGCTTCCGCGCGCAGGCGTTCGGTCACGTCCTCGACCTGGACCAGGCCGGTGATGTCCTGGCCGACCTTGCCCGGCACCGGCGAATAGGTCAGCTGCACCTGCCGGGCCACGCCGTGCTGGCGCAGCAGCCGGCGGGTGGCGCGGTGCACGCCGTCCTCGTCGGTGCGCGCCGGCGGCGGCTGTTGCGCCTCGCCTTCCTCGTCTTCGAGCAGGCTGTCGAAACGCTGGTCCAGCAACTGCGCGCGCGACAGGCCGACGATGTTGGCCAGCGCCGGGTTGGCGTCGACGATGCGGCCCTCGCTGTCCAGCAACGCCTTGCCGATCGCCGAATACTGCATCGCGCTGCGGAAGCGCGCCTCGGAGCGGCGGAAATCCTCGGTCATGCGCAGCGCGATCTGGCGCGCGCGCGATTCGGTGTGGGCCAGCACCAGGGCGATGCCGTACAGCAGCAGCGCGGTGAAGATGCCCAGCGCGAACATGTTGCGCAAGCCTTCCATGCGCGGCACCGCCTGCTCGATCGGCGGCGATTCGTACTCGATCCGCCAGGTGCGGCCATAGACCTCGAAGGTGGTCTTGTGCAGGAACGCGGCCGGTTGCGCCGGCTTCGGCCCCGGGGTCTCGAACAGCAAGGTGTCGTGGCCGCCGCTTTCGTCGAAGATGCGGAAACGCAGGTCCTTGTGGCCTTCGGCCAGCGAGGTGTCGACGAACTTCTGCAGCCGGAACGGCACGTACACCCAGCCCTGCATCTCGGCCCGGCGCAGGCTCGGGCTCTGCGGCCGGCCGCCGCCGAGATAGACCGGCAGCACCAGCAGCAGACCGGTGCTGTCGATGCCGTCGTGCTTGTCCTGCAGCAACTCGATCTTGCCCGACAGCCGCGCCTGCCCGGATTCCAGCGCCGCTTCCATCGCCGCGTGGCGCGCCGGCTCGGCGAACATGTCGTAACCGATGACCTCGACGTTGGCCGCGGTCCTGGGCTCCAGATAAAGAATCGGCCCGTACACCTCGCGCTGGCCGAACGGGCGCACCGTCAGCAAGCCGTAGCCGGCGTCGCGCCATTCGTTCTGCAACTGCACCAGCAGGCGCTGCGGCACATAGCCGGTGAAGCCCAGGCCCAGGGTCGAGGGAAACCGCCGCTGCAGGTTCATGCCCTCGACATAGGCCTTCCACTGCGCCGCGGTCGGCCGCTGCACCGAGGCGAACAAGGACACGCCGCCGCGCGCGACCAGTTCGAAATTGACCATGCGCTGCTGCAGCAGCTCGGTCACCTGGGCGGTGCGGCCGATGAATTCGATCTGCGCCGAGCGCTGCTCGCGATCGCGCGCCACCCGCCAGGCGGTGAACACCAGCACCAGGGCGACGATGAACACGATGAACGCCAGCACGTAGCCGCGCCGCGGCATCAAACCGGAGACATCGGCGAAATCCGGCACGGGGTCCGGTTCGTTCGGCGGAGCGGCACGGGCGGCCGGATCGGTCGTCGTCATCGGGCTAAGCATACAAGCCGCACCCGGACAGCCACATCACAGCGGCGCAACGCCACCTTCGTTGCGCCCAGGCGTGCCCAGTTGCAGCCGCCCGGGCCGCAGCGATTCAGCCGCGGCGCGCGCCGCATCGCCGGCGAGCCCGGTTCGGCACGACGCTAGCGGCGCATCGAATCCTCGATCATCAGGCGATTGATGCACTCCAGATGATCGAGCGCCGCCCGCCGGCACAGCCGCGGCCAATGCGCCTGCACCCACACCGCCGCGCCGCCGGCGCGCTGCTGCCACAGGTGCTGTTCGATCTCGTCGGCCAGCTCCAGCAGCGCCCGGCCGTTGCGGTCCGCGCGTGCGGCCAGGTGCGCACGCGAAGCGCAGCGCGCGCCCCACAGCCAGCCGGCGACCGCGGCGAGCGCGAACAGCGCCGCGGCCAGCGCCATCAGCCACCACCCCGTGCCCTCGGGCCATTGCGCCGCGACCCGCGCCGTCGTCGCGACCGCGCTCATGGCGACCCCAAGGCCAGCAGCTCGGCCGCGGTCAGCCGCAGGCCGCAGGCGCGCGCCATGCGCAGCGCCCGCTGCCGGGTCGAAACGTACCCGCACGAACGCATCCGCCGCAGCATCGCGGCGGACACCCCGGCGGCCGCCGCCGCGGCGCGCACGGTCGGAAAGCAGGCGATGTAGCGTTCGATCGGATTGGGCCGGGAGCTCGGCGGAGCCCGCCGCCGATCGCGGCCGTTATCATCCCCGGAGTCGTTTTCCACCGCACTTTCGACCTGCGATTCCGGCGCGTTCGTGACGCCGCTTCCGTTTTGCGGATCTTGCCGCGAAGCCGTGCCCGGCTGCGCCGCCCCGCTGCGGTGCGCTTGTTCCCAGGTATTGCCGTTGCTGCGATTCAGCCGTTCCATGGCCCCTTCCTTCCCTGCATCCGTGCCGGGAAAAATTACCATCGTAAATTGCTCTTTTCAACAAGCAAAAAGAGTGATCTTTTTACGCGAGAATACGCAACAATGAGTTGCGCTCTCCTTCCGCGTATCCGGCCCAGCCGGCCGGCCCGGACCCTGGCGCCCACGTTCTAGCCCTGCAGGATGCTCCGGCGAGACCTATGACCAACGCGCCCCATCAAGAATTCGCCAACCGGCTGCACCAGGCGCTGGATTTTTCCGGCTTCGCCAAGGGTCGCGCCCGCACCGGCGCGCTTTCCGCCTATTACGACGTCAGCCGCGAGACCGCGCGCAAATGGCTGGTCGGCCTGGCCCTGCCCGAACTGGAGCGGATGCTGCAGATCGCCGTGCAGCAGCACGTCAGCTTCGAATGGCTGGCCACCGGCCGCGGCACCATCGAAGGCAAATCGCTGTCGGTGCGCGAGAACGCCGCCAAGTACAGCGACCCCGACGAACTGCGGCTGATGGGCCTGATGCGCAAGCTCTCGCGCAAGAAGCGCCGCGCGCTGATCGAACTGCTCGACGGCAACTGAAGCGCTGCGCTGCTTGTGGGAGGGCCTTCTGGCCCGACGCTCTTGTTCCAGATCGCGCCGTGATCGGGCATGAAACATCGCGCCCGAAAGCCCCTCCCAAATCGATCCCACCTGAGCGCCGCCCCACCGCCGGCCATCGCGGACTTGAGAACCGGCGCGCAGCCCCTATACTGAACACGTCAGCGAAACACGCAGTTCCCGGGGGTGCACTGGCTTCGACGGGGGTCGCAAAATCGCTTGGCGCATGCCGAGGGGGTAGCTTTCCTCGTAAATCCAGCTGCAAAACTCTAGTTGCCAACGACGACAACTACGCTCTCGCCGCTTAAGGCGTAAGCCCCGAAACTGCTTGTGTCCGTGCTCGCAGCGTAGGGTCACTATCACGGAATCGCCGGGAGCGGCCGCCTGCCAGCTTCCGGTCAACCTATAGCAGGCTGGTCCTTGGATGCGCTTCGCGCGCCGTGCTGTCCCGGGACGAGATCTAACGGAGCGCTAAGCATGTAGTGCCGGGGATGGAGTGCCTTCGGACGGCGGTTCGATTCCGCCCACCTCCACCATTTAAGCTGCTGATTTATCAGCAAAAAGGCCGCCTCACCGGGCGGCCTTTTCTCGTGTGGATGGGCTTACGAATACTCGTTTTAGCCTGCCGCGTGAACCCACCTTGGCGCGGTCCAGCGATGGTGAAGCCGGTGTCGCAGTTTCCTAGACCAGCAGCCAACAACATTTCACCATGTATACCCTCTTGCCACTATCAGCTCATCGGACGGGAGTTCATACGTTCGCGCCATGGGCTACAGTTGGCTCAAGGCGGAAGGGAACTGCCAATTGTGCGCACTGGTCAGCGTGCTCGCCCCCTGCCTACTCCGGCGAGTTGTTCCATGACTTACCTCAGGTGTCCAGGGACGACGGCATGCATATCACTGCGCGAAAAGAACAGTTCAATGTTGCATATGTCGGTGCTCTAGCTGCCCAAGCGGGCATTAACTCAGCAAAGATGGCTGTCGATAACGACAGCGTAGACATTCTCTTCGCTGGGAAGGACTTCCCCGGAATCTTTCGGGACCCGCAAGTAAACTTCCAACTCAAGTGCACGCATCAAGACTTCCGCGTTGGCGAAAACATCCGCTATCCGTTGGATCGGAAGAACTACGACGATCTTCGCGCGACCAACCTGAGCAACCCACGTTACCTCGCCGTTCTAGAGGTACCTGAGTTGTGTGACGAATGGGCCCATCACCTAGATGATGGAATGCTACTGAAATCCAAGTGCTACTGGGTGTCGCTCAAGGGTCTGCCGAAGGTAGATCAAGGCACAGTCACAGTAAGCGTGCCATTGACTCAGCGCTTAACCAGCGCTTCCCTTCTTGAGATTCTGACTCTTGCTAGCGAAAGGAGGGACGCCTAATGGCATCCATCAAGCTAGCTCAATTGCGTGACTTCTTGCCATCACAAGGATGGCGATTGATTGCTGCGCCGGACGCTTTCGTCGAGGTTTGGCGGACCGAAAGAATCGAAGGCAGCGAACTTCTTTTGCCGACAGAGCAAGCGGCCGACAAAGAATTCGCCACCCATTACGCGCTATCGAAACTCGCTGAATTAAACAAGGCAACCTTCGAAGAACTAGAACGCATCATTCGCGAGCACTGCGACAACACAATTTCAATCAGAGTTGCCCATCACGATGTCAGTGACGGCAGCATTCCGTTGGATGATGGCATTTTGCTAAATGCAAATGCCAAGGACCTTCTCATTGCCGCAGCGAACGCAGCAATTGAACGACGCCCCCTCTATCAGGGACGACTACCCGCTCCTGTATCTTCACTCATCCAAAGCGCTCGCCTAGGCCAAACAACGCATGGCAGTTACGTCATCCACGTGTTCTGCAAAGATGGAGTCACGCTAGCCGATCAACAGGTCAGCTTTGCAAGAATCACCACGGAAACCCTTCACACCGCTTTGGTCAGCCTGCGGGATGCGGTGGAGGTGTACGAAGACTCAGGAAACCCGATTGCGTTCCAAGTAGCACTTGGCCAGGGGGCAAGCGCGAACCTATGCGAAGCAATTGCCAATTTTTCGGGCAAAGACCGTAGCCGTACAGTAGAAATATCACTACAGCCGAGCGCCATAGATAGATTGATATCACCGGAAAGAACAACGGTAACCTTTCTGCCTATACACCAAACTGGTATACGCGCAGCGGCGGCCTACTTCAGAGAAACATATACGCTTCACAATGAAACCGTGTCGGGTGTCATCGAAAGGTTGTCACGGCGAGCGGAACAGCAAGATGGCTCAATTCGAATTGCAACAACGCTATCCAGCGGCGCGCAACGCAGCGTTGAAGTTCAACTCTCTGCAGAAAACTACCCGGATGCAATTCATGCCCACGAAAATAAGGTCCATGTGCGCGTAACCGGCGACGTAGTAGTCACCCCCCGATCCGCGCACGTAATCGCCCCAAGGGATTTCGCTGTAATAGGCAACCGAGACCTTTTTGACTCTACCGAATAGAAGGAAAACACATGAGCGTTTCACCAAGCACTTGCGACCAAGAAACATACAAAGATCATTTGATCGTATCTAATGCGCGAAAACTCGGCCCCAATGCATGGGCGTACACCGTGGAAATTCAAACCCCGAGCGGCAAGTGGCTCCCCACGATCAAGGATCATGACCATACCTTTGACACTGCAGAGGGAGCGGTTGCAGAGGGAATGCGAACCGGTCGCTCCGTAGTGGGCCGCTAGTCACTGAAAAGCCCCGGCGTTTGACCAGGGGCTTTCGCATTACGGTTGGGAATGTTTCAACGCTAAGGCTTCCATTCCTAATGGCTTGCTAGGCCGCCATTTTCGCCAACTCGCCCGCCAAGCCGGCGGGAACTTGCGACACAAGCTCCGCTGAGTCTTCCGCGGTCATCCGCGCGCCCCGGCCCCATCGCACCCGACATGAGCCGCTTTCCCCGCGCCCTGCGAGTCCATCATCGGACCGCCGCATCCGATCGCGGCTGCGGCCCGAGGTCCGCTCAAGCGCAAGCCCGGTCGCGACCGGGCGCACTCTAAAAGGGAGACGGTATGAAAATGGGATCGGCGCTGTTGGCGCTGGCGGTCGCGTTCGCGTGTTGCCCGGCCGCTCGTGCGGGACATCAGTACTACGACAGCGACGTGTCGGTCTATCTGCCCGGACGCGGCGCCTCGGGCATCTTGAACGCGGCGCGCCGCAGCCCGGATCCGAATGCGCAGATCGGCTGCACGATCAAATACGGCGTGCCGACCTCGACCTATCCCTACCCCGGCCTGACCCAGGCCTACGTGACCTGCGTGGCGCGCAATTCGCAAGGCCGGGTGGATTGCATTTCGGTGGATCCGGTGGTGATCGACATCGCCCGCGCCATCGTGCCGACCTCGTTCGTGGCGTTCTCGGCCGACGAAAGCGGCCAGTGCGTGCGGCTGAGCGTGAGCAACGAATCGGCCTATCTGCCTTGAACGATGGCTCGCGTACGCGGGCCGCAACAACGCAAAGGCCGGCGAACGCCGGCCTTTGCGGTTGCAAGACGATGGCGCCGGCGCGGCCTTACTGGTCCTCGTCTTCCTCTTCCTCGTCGCCTTCTTCTTCGTCCTCGTCTTCCTCGTCCTCATCCTCGTAAGGCAGGCCCAGCGAGTACCGCAGCCACGGCTCGCCGCCGGCCTTGGTGCCGGGGGCCACGGCGAGGACGACCCAGCCGTCCTGCAGGCGCTGGTTCACTTCCTGCACGTCGTCGATTTGCACCACTTCACCGATCGTTTCCAGATCCACGTGTCTTTCGCTCCTGGGTGGGAGCGCGAAGCATACGGCAGGCGGCGGCGAGTGATAAGGCGGCCGGCGCGCGGTCTATGCGTCGGCGTTGGACGCCGGCGCCGGCGCGCGTTCGCATTCGCGCTTGAGCGCGGCCAGGGCGATTTCCCAGTAGTAATTCAGATGGCCGTAGACGGCGTAGTCGGACAGGTTGCTCAGGCTCAGCCGCAAGAACGTGCCGGCGCCGTCGGGCTCAAGTTCGAACGCGAACACGGCGTGGCGTTCGGGCGTGTCGGGCAGCGCGCGGCGCGACAGCGAGCTGTAGTGGGTGTATTCGAGCCGGCGCGGCGGGTCGAAGGCGCGCACCTGGCCGGTGTTGACGAAGCGCAAGCGGCCGTGCAGCGTGCCGCTGATCCGGATCGGGCCGCCGATGCGCCAGTCGGTGTCGATCGTCAGCGGTTCGTCGGACATCCAGCGCGGCGCGAGCGCGGGGTCGGTCAATGCGCGCCACACCGCGTGCGGCGCGGCGGCGATGTCGATGCGCTTGACGACCGGATCGGGGTAGTCGGCGGGCGTGGCTGGCATGCGCGGCCAATGGCGGGACGGTCGCTCATCTTGCGCCGATGCGCGCGGCCGGCAAGTGTCGCGCGTCCGGATCGATGGGTTCGCGGTCGGCTCGTCGAAACCGACTCGCCCGCAAGCGCGTTTCCAGCCGCCCGCCCTGCCCCGCGGCTAGGTCTTCGCGCAGCTCTCGCCTTGCTTGTCGGCGTACCAGATCGCCCGCCGCGCGCGGTCGTAGGCCATGTCGGCCGAGCGCGGCAGCAGTTGCTGGGCGTTGACCGGGTCGGCGCCGCTGGCGTAGGCGCGCTCGATCCGCTGCAGCTCGTCCAGGCCCGACAGCGCCGGCGCCAGCCATTGCCGCAGGCGCTCCAGCCCGCAACTGCCGCGGCGGGTCTCCAGTTCGCCGATGGCCGCGCGGATGCGCGCGCTGGCGTCGCCCTTCAGGCCCGGCGCGGGCTCGAACGCGATCGGCGCGGCCTTGTAGGCATCGCCGCTGGCTTCGCTGCCCAGGTCCGAGGGGCGCTCGTGATAGGCCGGATTGAAGCGCACCGGCGGCGGCGGCCGCGCGACGGCTTCCTGCACCTGCTTGCGGCCCGGCAGTTTGTCGACGATTTTCTTCAGGCGCTTGTTGGCGTTTTCCATCAGCGCTTCGCCGAGGGTGCCCTCGCCGGCGAAGCCGGCGAAACCGCCGCCGGCGAAAGGCAGCGCCGGCGGGGCGCGCTCGAACGCGTTCCTGACCTTGTTCGCGTTGGGATCCTCGTCGCTGCCCGGGATGTAGGTCTTGCGCTTCATCGGGTTGAAGTCGGGCGTCACGGGCACCGCGACCAGACCTTCGGAGTTGTACAGGCGCGCGGACGGCGCGCGCGGCGCGGATGCGGCCGGCGCGGCCGTGGCGGTTCGCGCC
>NZ_LXSD01000289.1:0-5197 GCF_017168095.1 Lysobacter enzymogenes
CAGCATGTGCGGAATCGTAGGCGCGATCGCCGATCGCGATGTGGTGCCGGTCCTGATCGACGGCTTGAAGCGGTTGGAATACCGCGGTTACGACTCGGCCGGCATTGCCGTGTTCGACGGCGCGCAGCTGCGCCGGGTGCGCCGGACCGGGCGCGTGGCGGAGATGGAGGCGGCGGCGCAGTCCGAGGCGTTCAGCGCGCAGGTCGGCATCGGCCACACCCGCTGGGCCACGCACGGCGGAGTCACCGAAGCCAACGCGCACCCGCACATCAGCTTCGGCGAACTGGCGGTGGTGCACAACGGCATCATCGAAAACCACGACGAGCAGCGCGAGCGCCTGCGCGCGGCCGGGTATGCGTTCGAATCGCAGACCGACACCGAAGTGATCGCCCACCTGATCCATTCTTATCTGAAGCAGGGCCACGACCTGCTCGCGGCGGTGCAGTCGGCGGTGCGCGAGCTGGTCGGCGCGTATGCGATCGCGGTGGTGAGCCTCAACGAGCCGGGCCGCCTGATCGCCGCGCGCATGGGCTGCCCGCTGCTGGTCGGCCTGGGCGAGGGCGAGAACTTCGTCGCCAGCGACGTGTCGGCGATCGTGCAGGCCACGCGCCGGGTGATCTTCCTGGAAGAGGGCGACACCGCCGAGGTCACCCGCGCCGCGGTGCGGGTGTTCGATGCGGACGGCGCGCCGATCGAGCGCGACGTGCATTTGTCGGACGTGTCGCTGGCCTCGCTGGAGCTGGGCCCGTACCGGCACTTCATGCAGAAGGAGATCCACGAGCAGCCGCGCGCGATCGCCGACACCATCGAGGCGGTGATGGACAACAACGGCTTCAGCGCGTCGCTGTTCGGCGCGAAGGCCGAAGAAGTCTTCGCCGGCGTCGAGGGCGTGCAGATCCTGGCCTGCGGCACCAGCTATTACGCCGGCCTGACCGCGCGTTACTGGATCGAGGCCATCGCCGGGCTGCCGTGCAAGGTCGAGATCGCCAGCGAATACCGTTATCGCGCCGCGGTGGCGAACCCGAAGCAGCTGATCGTGACGATTTCGCAATCCGGCGAAACGCTGGACACGATGGAAGCGCTGAAGTACGCCAAATCGCTGGGCCACGACAAGACCCTGTCGATCTGCAACGTGCCCGAGAGCGCGATCCCGCGCGCGAGCCAGCTGGTGTACTACACCCGCGCCGGCGCCGAGATCGGCGTGGCCTCGACCAAGGCCTTCACCACCCAGCTGGTGGCGCTGTTCACCCTGACCGCGACGTTGGCCAAGCTGCGCGGCGCGCTCAGCGACGCACAGGAGGCCGAATACCTCGACGCGCTGCGCCACCTGCCGGGCAGCGTGCAGCACGCGCTGAACCTGGAGCCGCAGGTGGCCGGCTGGGCCGAGCGTTTCGCGCCCAAGCACCACGCGCTGTTCCTGGGCCGCGGCGTGCATTACCCGATCGCGTTGGAAGGCGCGCTCAAGCTCAAGGAAATCTCCTACATCCACGCCGAGGCGTACCCGGCGGGCGAGCTCAAGCACGGCCCGCTGGCGCTGGTGGACGCGGCGATGCCGGTGGTGGTGATCGCGCCGAACGACAAGCTGCTGGAGAAGGTGAAGTCGAACATCCAGGAAGTGCGCGCGCGCGGCGGCGAGATGTTCGTGTTCGCCGACCTGGACAGCCACTTCGGCGAATCCGAGCAGGTGCACGTGATCCGCACCCCGCGCCACGTCGGCGTGCTGTCGCCGGTGGTGCATGCGATTCCGGTGCAGTTGCTGGCCTACCACGCGGCGCTGGCGCGCGGGACGGATGTGGACAAGCCGCGCAATCTGGCGAAAGCGGTGACGGTGGAATGAGCCGCGGCGGCGGAACCGGCTGAGCCGGTTCCGCCGCATCCAACGAGTGTCGCAAGGACGAAGGGCGAGGGAATCGCCGAGGGCAGGCAGATGGAACCGACTACGCGCAAGCGCCGCGCCGGCGTCGTTGGGATCGCGGCATTGCTGCTGCTCGCGGCGGGCCTGGTGGGGTGGTGGATGTGGGGCCGCGAACGGCCCGTCGAGCCGCGCGACGGCGCCGGCGCACCGGCCGCCGCCAAGGCCTCGACGTTCGCAGGCGCGTCCGCGCCGGCCGCCGCATCGCGCCAGGCGCCGCTGCCGCGAGGCCGCTTCCAGGACATCCGCGCCGAGCTGGAAGTGCGCGCCCGCGCCGGCGATGCGCAGGCCGCGTATCGCCTCGGCGAGGTGCTGGGCCGCTGCCGCAACTATCAGCCGATGCCCGGCGGCGAATTCGCCGAAATGCTCGCGCGCGCGACGGCCAAGGGCACGACGCAAGTGCGCATCGGCGGGCGCAGCTTGGACGACCCGCAGTTGCTCGATGCGGTGCTGTACTTCAAGGACAGGGCCGATGCGATCTGCGGCGACGTCGGCGACCTGTCGGCGTCGGCGCGCGCGGGCGATGCGCGCGCATGGCTGGAACTGGCGGCCGAGCGAGGCCATGCGCGGGCGATGGTCGATTACGGCGAATTCGCTTTCGAAGACCTGCCGTCCGACGGCGACCTGCTCGACCATGCCGCCGAGGTGGCGCGCCGGCGCGAGCTCGCCCGCGCCTACCTGCATCGCGCGTTCCAGGCGGGCGAACCCGAATCGCTGCTGGCGCTGGCCGTCGCGCACGGCAGCAAACCGTATCTGGGGCGGGACATGACCGAGGCATTGGCCTATTTCAAGGCGTATCGGGGCACCGAGGCGGGGCGCAGGATGCCGGCGGGCGTACATGGCTTCGTCGAACAACAACTGATCGCGTCGGGCGATGCGCCGCAGGCGGCCGAGACAGACCGTCGCGCGGCGCAGATCCTGCAGGCGTTCCGGCAGCGCAGGGCGCCGCGATGAGGGGCGCGGCGATAGCGGCGGCGCTGACTTGCGCGGGTCTGGCGGCGTTGGCGTGGTGGTACGCGCGTGGCGCGTCGGATCGCGTCGCGTCGATCCCCGCGCCGCTGACGACGCCGGCGACGGGTGCAAGCCCCGCCCCGCGCGTGGACGACGCCGCGACCCGGTTGCGTCAGCGCCTGTCCGCGCTGCCCAGGCAGTCGCCGGCGATGCTGGCCGAGTCCGAACGCCGCAACGCCGAGATGATGCAGCGCGATCCGTCGCTGCGCCGGCGGATGCTGCCGATCGACCGGATCTATCCCGAGCTGCTGGCGGCGGCGCAACAAGGCGATCTCGACGCCGCCGCGGTCCTGGGCCAGCGCTTGAACGGTTGCCTGCGCACGTTGCAGGAACAATCGCCGGCCAAGCTGCTGGAAATGCTCGACATCGTAATGGCGGACGAGGGAACCGATGCGGCTTCGCTCGCGCGCCAGGCCAGCGTGCAGCGGCAGTTCGCCCAGGATCTCGACCAGCACGATGCCTGCGCCCGCGTCGGCCAAACCGCGTTGGAGGAGGGCATGAGCTGGCTCGAGCGCGCCGGGCGCGGCGACGCCAAAGGCGCGCGCCTGGCCTATGTCAGCGCTTGGGCGCGGCAAAGCGGCGGCGACCGCGAGGCGCTGATCGCCGACATCGAGCGCATCGCGGCGCGCCGCACGCTGGCGCGCGAATGGCTGGAGCAGAGCCGCGCCGCGGGCGAGGAACAGGCGCTGGACCTGTACATCGACGCTTATGCCGGCCGCAACGGCCTGTACGCGCGCGATCCGTTGCAGGAACAGGCCTATCGTTACGTCCGCGATCTGGTGCAAGGACGGCGCAGCGGCGAATTCGACGCGCTGTGGGCCGACGGCCCGCAGCGCTACGGCACCGAGCTGACTTCCGCGCAATGGGACGCCGCCGAAGCGCAGGGACGTAGCCTGTTCAAGGCGCACTACCAAGCGCGTCCGGTCTGGTCTCACGGTCCGCCGCCGAAGCTGCCGCTGCTGCCGGGGCGGTAAGCGGCGAGACTCGCGTTTGCCGCCGCTGCGGGCTGCTGCCGCTGCGCAGCGGCGCGCGCACGGCCGCGCCGCGCGTACGCGCACGCTACGTTCTCTTCACCCGTCTGTGCCGCCGGCCTTACCGTGGCACGCCTAAGCTGACGCGCATCTTCGGCCGGACGGAGGCTCGCATGCATATCGTATTGGGCGGTACCGGACATGTCGGCTCCGCGCTGGCCCGCGAACTGATCGCGCGCGGCGAGCCGGTGACCGTGGTGACCCACGATCCGGACAAGCGCGGCGAGTGGGAAGCGCGCGGCGCGCGGGTGGCGGTGGCGGACGTGCGCGACAGCGCCGGCTTGCGCGAGGTGCTGCGCAGCGGTCGGCGCCTGTTCCTGCTCAATCCGCCGGCCGATCCGGCCAGCGACACCGATGCGGTCGAGAAGGCCGGCGTGGCCTCGATTCTGGCCGCGCTGGAAGGTTCGGGCCTGGAGAAGATCGTCGCCGAATCCACCTACGGCGCGCAGCCGCTGGAGCGCGCCGGCGACCTGGGCGTGCTGTACGCGATGGAACGGGCGCTGGAATCGCAGCCGATCCCGTGCAGCGTGATCCGCGCCGCGTACTACATGAGCAACTGGGACGCCGCGCTGAGCAGCGCGCGCGAACGCGGCGTGGTGACCAGCTTCCTGCCCGCGAACTTCCGCCTGCCGATGGTCGCGTCGCGCGACCTGGGCCGGGCCGCGGCCGAACTGATGACGGCGCCGGCCGTCGAATCGGTGGTGCGTTACGCCGAAGGGCCGCGGCGTTATTCGCCCGAGGACGTGGCGGCCTGCTACGCCAGCGCGCTGGGCCGGGACGTGCGGGTCGAGCAGGTGCCGCGCGAGCGTTGGGTCGAGGGCTTCCGCGAGCAAGGCTTTTCGCAGGCGGCGGCCGAATCGTATGCGGCGATGACCGCGGCGACCGTCGACGGCCTGGAACTGGCCCAGGATCCGTGGCGCGGGCCGACCACCTTGCGCGAGCACATCGACGGCCTGGTCGGGGCCGGATGAGCCGACCCCGCCGCCGGCGGCATGTTTCATTCTTGAAATGTCCTGAGCGCCGCGGCAGCGGCGTTTGATCGGGGGTGGCCGGCGCGCATCGCGCTGTCGATTCCGGCCACAGGGACGACCACAAGGACACGGACGCGGCGCCTTCGGCGCGGCGACGGCGAAGCTTTGCGCCGACAAGGGAGACATACATGCCGCTGGGACGCTTGCTCAACCTCAATCAGATCATCGCCGGCGTGCGTCCCGCGCCCGCGGCGCCGGCCGAGCCCGCCGCG
>NZ_LXSD01000290.1:0-15710 GCF_017168095.1 Lysobacter enzymogenes
CAGCATGTGCGGAATCGTAGGCGCGATCGCCGATCGCGATGTGGTGCCGGTCCTGATCGACGGCTTGAAGCGGTTGGAATACCGCGGTTACGACTCGGCCGGCATTGCCGTGTTCGACGGCGCGCAGCTGCGCCGGGTGCGCCGGACCGGGCGCGTGGCGGAGATGGAGGCGGCGGCGCAGTCCGAGGCGTTCAGCGCGCAGGTCGGCATCGGCCACACCCGCTGGGCCACGCACGGCGGAGTCACCGAAGCCAACGCGCACCCGCACATCAGCTTCGGCGAACTGGCGGTGGTGCACAACGGCATCATCGAAAACCACGACGAGCAGCGCGAGCGCCTGCGCGCGGCCGGGTATGCGTTCGAATCGCAGACCGACACCGAAGTGATCGCCCACCTGATCCATTCTTATCTGAAGCAGGGCCACGACCTGCTCGCGGCGGTGCAGTCGGCGGTGCGCGAGCTGGTCGGCGCGTATGCGATCGCGGTGGTGAGCCTCAACGAGCCGGGCCGCCTGATCGCCGCGCGCATGGGCTGCCCGCTGCTGGTCGGCCTGGGCGAGGGCGAGAACTTCGTCGCCAGCGACGTGTCGGCGATCGTGCAGGCCACGCGCCGGGTGATCTTCCTGGAAGAGGGCGACACCGCCGAGGTCACCCGCGCCGCGGTGCGGGTGTTCGATGCGGACGGCGCGCCGATCGAGCGCGACGTGCATTTGTCGGACGTGTCGCTGGCCTCGCTGGAGCTGGGCCCGTACCGGCACTTCATGCAGAAGGAGATCCACGAGCAGCCGCGCGCGATCGCCGACACCATCGAGGCGGTGATGGACAACAACGGCTTCAGCGCGTCGCTGTTCGGCGCGAAGGCCGAAGAAGTCTTCGCCGGCGTCGAGGGCGTGCAGATCCTGGCCTGCGGCACCAGCTATTACGCCGGCCTGACCGCGCGTTACTGGATCGAGGCCATCGCCGGGCTGCCGTGCAAGGTCGAGATCGCCAGCGAATACCGTTATCGCGCCGCGGTGGCGAACCCGAAGCAGCTGATCGTGACGATTTCGCAATCCGGCGAAACGCTGGACACGATGGAAGCGCTGAAGTACGCCAAATCGCTGGGCCACGACAAGACCCTGTCGATCTGCAACGTGCCCGAGAGCGCGATCCCGCGCGCGAGCCAGCTGGTGTACTACACCCGCGCCGGCGCCGAGATCGGCGTGGCCTCGACCAAGGCCTTCACCACCCAGCTGGTGGCGCTGTTCACCCTGACCGCGACGTTGGCCAAGCTGCGCGGCGCGCTCAGCGACGCACAGGAGGCCGAATACCTCGACGCGCTGCGCCACCTGCCGGGCAGCGTGCAGCACGCGCTGAACCTGGAGCCGCAGGTGGCCGGCTGGGCCGAGCGTTTCGCGCCCAAGCACCACGCGCTGTTCCTGGGCCGCGGCGTGCATTACCCGATCGCGTTGGAAGGCGCGCTCAAGCTCAAGGAAATCTCCTACATCCACGCCGAGGCGTACCCGGCGGGCGAGCTCAAGCACGGCCCGCTGGCGCTGGTGGACGCGGCGATGCCGGTGGTGGTGATCGCGCCGAACGACAAGCTGCTGGAGAAGGTGAAGTCGAACATCCAGGAAGTGCGCGCGCGCGGCGGCGAGATGTTCGTGTTCGCCGACCTGGACAGCCACTTCGGCGAATCCGAGCAGGTGCACGTGATCCGCACCCCGCGCCACGTCGGCGTGCTGTCGCCGGTGGTGCATGCGATTCCGGTGCAGTTGCTGGCGTATCACGCGGCGCTGGCGCGCGGGACGGATGTGGACAAGCCGCGCAATCTGGCCAAGGCGGTGACGGTGGAATAACCGTCGCGGCGGCGCCGCGGGCTCGGGCTCGCGGCGCTTGCTGTGGTCGCGGAAGGGATAGCGACGGCGACGGCAACAGCGACGGCAACAGCAAGATCAAAATGGATTCCGGCGTTCGCCGGAATGACGGGGTAGGGGGAAGTGCGGCGATCTTCAGCCGGCGCCACGTCCCCACCGTCATTCCGGCGAACGCCGGAATCCATTTTGATTTTCAGCTCACGCCCGCCGGCGACGAACACACCCCAAGGCTCAGTCGAACGTCGCCGCCATCAATCCGACGTACTCGCGCAGCGCCTGCGCGCTGTCGTCGAGGGTCCGCATCGACGGTGTCCAGGCTCCCGTTACCGGCGCCGCGTCCTCAGGCGGCGGCGCCAGCGGCAACGCCGGCAAACCGGCGCGTTGGAACCACTGCAGCGCGCGCGGCATGTGCAGGGCCGAGGTCACCAGGATCGCGCGCCTCCAGCCGCGTTCGGCGGCGATGCGCGCGCTGCGTTCGGCGTTGCCGCGGGTGTCGCGGCTGCCGTCTTCCAGCACCAGCGCTTCGCGCGGCACGCCGAGCTTGACCAGCGCATCGGCCATGATCGCCGCTTCGCTGATGCCGCGCGTGCTCGTGCTGGCGCCGCCGCTGACCAGGATCGCCGGCGCGCGCTCGGCCCGCCAGGCGCGCGCGGCGGCGGCGACGCGGTTGCCGGCCAGTTCCGGCGCCTCGGCGTCGCCGCCGTCGAAGCTCGTGACCCGGCCGATGCCGCCGCCGAGCACCACGATCACGTCGGCCTGCGGCAAGCCTTCGGCGCTTTGCCCCAGATAACCGTCTTGCAGCGAATCGCGCAGCGCGCCAGTCGCGGCCGGCAGCGACCACAGCAGCGACCACGCCAGCGCCAGCGCGCCGAGCGCGAACGCGCAGCGGCGCCAGTGCAGCAACCAGACTACGGCGGCCAGCGCCAGCGCGACGGCGCTGGCGTTGAGCGGCTGGGTCAACCACGCGGCGGCGAGGGCGGCGGACATGAGCGGCTCACTCCGACGAGCGCAGCAGCCCGCGCGCGCCGTCGTCGTCGCCCAGCCGCGCCAGCGCATCGCTCATCAGCCGCGCCTGGCGGTCGCGCGAGTACGCCGGCGCCGCGGCCAGGCTGGCCTCGCGCAGCCGGCGCATGCGCTCGGGATCGCCGGCCAGCGCGGCGATCGCGTCGGCCATCGCCGCCGGATCTTCCGGCGCCACGCACACCCCGCAGCCGGTGCTTTCGACGATCCGCACCGCTTCGCCGCGCGGCAGCGCCATCAGCGCCGGAATGCCCATGCCCATGCCTTCGAACAGCTTGGACGGGATCACCGAGGCGAACACCGGCGTGTCGCGCAGCGGGATCAGCGACAGATCGCACAACCCCCACAGCTTGGGCATCGCCTCCTTGGGCTGGCGCGGGATCATGCGCACGTTGGGCAGGGCGCGTTCGGCCGCCATCTGCTCCACCCGCGCGCGCTGCGCGCCGCTGCCGGCGAAGAAGAACACGATGCGCGGGTCGTCGCGCAGGCGCTGCGCGGCTTCGATCACGTGCTCCAGGCCATGCGCCATGCCGTGGGTGCCGAGGTAGCCGACCACGAACTTGCCGTCCAGGTCGTACTGCCTGGCCATCGCTTCATCGCGCGGCGCGGGCCGATAGCGCTGCAGGTCGACGCCGTTGAGCACGACATGGATCTTGTCCGCGTCCACGCCGCGCTGGATCAGTTCCTCGCGGAAGGATTGGGTGACCGGGACGATGGCGTCGGCGCTGCGGTACAGGAACATTTCGAGCTTTTCCAGCGCGCGGATCGCCGCGCTGCGCTGCATCGCGCCGACCGCGGTGATCGAGGCCGGCCACAGGTCGCGCAGCTCGAACACGAACGGCCGCCGCTTGAGCCGCGCCAGCGCCCAGCCGCCGAGCGCGCAGAAGAACTGCGGCGAAGTCGCCACCACCACGTCGTGGCGGCGCTCGAACAGCCCCGCGACGGTGCCGGCGGCCATGAAGCTGAGGTAATCCAGGGTGCGCTTGAGAAAACCCTCGTTGGCGGTGATGTAGGTCTTGACCCGCACCACGCGGATGCCGTCGAGCGTTTCGACGCTGCGCCAGGCGTTGCGGTAGCCGGCGAACAGCTTGCCTTCGGGGAAGTTCGGCGCGCAGGTGATCACCGTGACCTCGTGGCCGGCGCGCACCCAGCGCACCGCGTGCTCGTAGGTGCGGGTCGCCGGGGCGTTGCCCTCGGGCGGGAAATTGTCGGTCAGGAACAAGATGCGCATGGACTCAGCGCTCCCAGTCCAGGACCAGCGTGGCGGTGCCCACGCGCGGGTCGAGCGCGGTTTCGATCACCGTGCACGCGCGGCTCAGGCCGAAGCCGGGGTGGTAGCGGCTCGGCGTCAGCGCGTCGCCGGCGGCTTCGCTGCGCCAGCGCAGGCGGACCTCGTTGCCGTCGTCGCGGCCGCGAATGTCGTGGCCGTCGGCGTCGAAGTCCGGGTGCACGCGCAAGCGCGCCACCGCCTCGCCGAAGCGGCCTTCGATGCGGTCCTCGATGCGCAGCCCGCGCGGAGTCAGCACCCAGCGCCGGCGATGCAGCGGCCGGCCCTTGAGCCGGCGATAACCGTCGTGGGCGGCGCTGAGCCACAGCGCTTCGCCGTCGCGGCCATGCGCGAGCGCCTGCGGCCGCGCGCGGCGGGCGACGCGGAAGCTGCTCCACACTTCCGAGGAATCCTCGCCGTCGATCTCGACCGTGTTGTGCGCCGCGGTGCCGCGCTGCCACAGCCGCTGCGGGTCGATGTCGTAGCGCGAGATGCCGGCGTTGACCAGCACCCGCCGCCCGCGCAGCGACAGTTCGAAGCTCAGGGTGTCGGCGTGGGCGTGGCCGGGCAGGTAGTCCGGGCCGATTTCGCCGACATCGCAGATCAGCACCGCCTCGCCGCATTGCAGCCGCGCATAGCCCGACTGCGGCAGCAGCTGCAGCGGCTCGCGCGAGGCCGGCGGCGGCTCGATCGCGAGCGCGCGGGCGTAGTCGCGCAACTGCGCGAGGGTCGGGGCGACGCCGTGGGCGGCGTCGTTGAAGAAGGCGATGCCGCCGTCGGGATGGGTCATCACCGCCAGCCAGCTCAGCATCGCCTGCGCCTTGTCGCGCCACAGCTGCACGTCGCGCTCGGGGAACGCGCCGGGATAGACCAGGGCGAGCTGGACCAGGTCGAGCAGGTCTTCGAGCAGGATCGCGTGGTACATCGGGCTGCGCTCGAAATGGCCGCCGTCGGCGAGGATCTGCTCGCCGATTTCGGCGCGCAGGCCGTGCAGTCCGAGTTCGCGCCAGCGCACGGCTTCGGAGCCTTCGAAGAACGCGCCGGCGAACAGCAGCGCCTTGTAGTTGGCCCACAGATGATTGCCGAGCAGATGCCGCTCCAGCCGGCCGCGCAGGAACCGCACCTGGGTGGCGAGGCTGTCGAGCGCGGCGCGCGCGCGCGCGGCGTCGCCGAACAGCTGCCCGCCGCAGCGCCACTTGATCCAGTTGACGATGCGCAGCGACAGGCAATACGGCTCCCAGCCGTTGCCGGCCGGCGGCGGGTTGTCGGCGATCCAGCGCGCGATCAGGTCGCGGTGCCAGTGTTCGCGCGAGGCCGCGCCGCAGGCGTTGAGATCGTCGAAGTAGTGCAGGTTGTACAGCCACAGCTTCGGCAGCCGCGCGCTGTTCCAGTCGTTGGCGCCGATCTCGTGTTCTTCGTTGAGAAAGCGGAAGCGGGTCGGCCCCAGCATCGAGGCCTCGCGCGCGCAGGCGATCCAGCCGCGCTCGAACGCGGCCATCTGCGGCGCCGGCGCGTGCGCGACCCGCGGTCGGTGCAGGCGGTGCCAGGCGCGGCCGTAGATCTGCACCGGACGCAGATGGCGCACGGTGTGCCACAGCCGCGGCAGGCGCGTGGCCAGGCTCATGCGCTCGGCTCCGGGCGGCGGCGAGGCGTCATACCGAGGCGTCCAGTTCGATGGTGACGCGCGCGACTTCGAAGATCTCCTCGGCCGGAATCGGCGGCGGCGCCTCGCCGCGCGCGGCGCGCATGAAGGCTTGCGCGCACGCGGCCTGGCCCTTGTCCTGGCTCCACAGGTTCATCTTGGAGAAGCCCGGCCAGCCGTAGCCGCGCAGCTTGCGGAAGTTGTCCAGCGCCAGCACGCGGCCGGCGGCGAACACTTCCAGGCGTTCTTTCGGGAAGCTCTTGTGGCCGTTGGCCAGGTAATGCACGGTGCCGAACGAACCGTCGGCGAAGCTGAGGTTGAAGCTGACCCGGTCGCTGCGGATGCCGACGCCGGGCACGTTGCCGACCGCAGTGAGCTGATGGCCGACGATCGGCGCGCCGGCGAGGAAGCGCAGCAGGTCGACGAAGTGGCAGGCCTCGCCGATCAGGCGGCCGCCGCCGGCCTGCGGGTCCTGGGTCCAGTGCTCGGCCGGAATCGCGCCGGCATTGACGGTCATGACGAAGCTCTTGGGCTCGCGCACGCCGGCCAGCAGCTGATGCATCTTCTGCACCTGCGGGGCGAAGCGGCGGTTGAAGCCGACCATCAGCACCGGCGGGGCGCCGTACACGGCCTGTTCGCCGTGCGCCTTCTCGATGGTCTGCAGCTCTTCCAGGGTCAGGCACAGCGGCTTTTCCACGAATACGTGCTTGCCGCGGCGCAGCGCCTTGAACGTGAGCTCGGCGTGGCTGGCGTGCTGGGTGGCGATCACCACCGAGCCCACCGCCGGATCGCGCAGCACCGCGCTGGTGTCGGTGCTGGCGTGGCCGAAGCCGAACTTCTTGCCGAAGTGGACGCTGCCCACGCCGTTGGCGGTCACCACCGTGTGCAGGCGCGCGCCGGCCTTGGCGAAGGCGGGGATCAGCACGCGGCCGGCGTAGTTACCGGCGCCGATGAAGGCCACCGCGTTGCGGTCGGCCTTGTCGCTGTGTTCGCGCGCATCGCTGGCCACGCTCAGCGGGATGTGGCGGCGGATCAGGTGATCGGCCATTTCCTCGCCGCGGCCGTAGTCGAGCACGATGCCCAGCGACGGCCCGCCGCCGCCGAGCACGCCGTAGGCGGCTTCGGCTTCGGCGATGGGATAGCGGTGCGAGACCAGCGGCTGCACCTGCAGCGCGCCGGCCGCCATCATGTCCAGCACCGCTTCGAAATTGCGCTGCTCGGTCCAGCGCACGAAGCCGACCGGGTAATCGTTGCCGCGCTCCTCGTAGGACGGGTCGTAGCGGCCCGGGCCGTAGGAGCACGAGACCTGGAACGACAGCTCCTTCTCGTAGAAGTCGGCGCGCGACAGTTCCAGGCCGGTGACGCCGACCAGGACGATGCGGCCGCGCTTGCGGCACATGTGCGCGGCCTGCGACACCGGCTCGTTGCTCTTGCTGGAGGCGGTGATGATGACCGCGTCGACGCCGCGGCCGCGCGAGAAGCTGTGCGCGGCCGCGACCGGATCCTCGCCGCGCGACAGGTCGACGGTTTCCGCGCCGTAGCCGCGCGCCAGCGCCAGCTTGGCCGGGTCGAAGTCGATGCCGAGCACGCGGCAGCCGTGCGCGCGCAGCAACTGCACGGTGATCAGGCCGATCAGGCCCAGGCCGGTGACCACCACGGTTTCGCCGAGCGTCGGCTGGACCAGGCGGATGCCCTGCAGGCCGATCGCCGACAGCACGGTGAAGGCGGCGGCTTCGTCGCCGACTTCGTCGGGAATCTTGGCGCACAGGTTGACCGGCACCGCGACCACTTCGGCGTGCTTGCCGTTGCTGGCGACGCGGTCGCCGATCTCGAACCCGCTCACGCCCGGGCCGACGCCGATCACCGTACCGACGTTGCAATAACCCAGCGCCAGCGGTTGGTCGAGCTTGCTGCGCACCGCGTCGAGCGTGGTCGCCAGGCCGTCGGTGCGGACCTTTTCCAGCACCATGCGCACCTTGTCCGGCTGCTGGCGCGCCTTCTGCAGCAGGTTGGCCTTGCCGAACTCGACCAGCATGCGTTCGGTGCCGGCCGAAACCAGGGTGACGTGGCTGCGGATCAGCAGTTGCCCGCGGCGCAGCGCGGGGGCGGGGACGTCGGCGACTTCGGTGCTGCCGTCGCGCAGGTTTTGCAGGACTTGATGCATGGCGGTTCCGGGATATCGATGCGGGGGAGAGGAACGCTCGGGGGCGGCGCGCTCAGGGGCGTGGCGGGGCGGGGCGGTTCGACCCAGGCCGGTTCGATGCGGGCGCAACCGAAGCGGGCTTGGCCGACTGGATGAAGCTGCGGGTGACCGGCACCCAGTCGCGCTCGCCGCCGCTGACGCGTTTGCTCCAGATGACCGCGCCGTCGGCGGCGCGATGCAACTGGTCGAGCTGGAATTTCCAGTAATCGGAGGCGACGAACTCGCCGTCGCGCGGGGTCTTGTCGTGGTATTGCGGCCACACGAACGGCAGCACCGGCTTGGACGGGTCGAGCTTGCGCGCGGCGGCGATCATATTGTCCAGGCGCCGGCGCCAGCGGTCGCGGTCGTCGTCGACGGTGTAGAGCGAGGGGAAGAAGAGATCGACCGACTTGGCCAGCTCCTTGCCGCGCGCGGGGTCGTTCTTGTCGATCGAACCGGGGAAGCCGTAGTAGCCGATCGGGCGGCCGGGCGCGGCTTCGCGGGTCCAGCGCGCCAGGGTCTGCAGCTTGTCGAGGTTGGTCGCCGACAGCTCGGGGTCTTTGGCGAGGTTGATGTGCTCGAAATCCAGCACCAGCGGCCCGGGGTTGCCCAGGCTCGCGCGCACTGCGTCCTTGTAGCGCTGTTCGTCGGGCATCACGCCCTTGGCCAGCTCGGGCAATTGCGGCTCGCCGAGCAGGTTGGAGCGGGCGATGTCGAGCCGGCGGTCGTCGCCGTCGGTGTACTTGGTGTTGTTGTAGAGCTTGAAATCGCGCGCGGACGCGGCCGGCGCCAGCGCCAGCGCGCACAGCAGCGCGGCGGCGGACAGCGCGCGCAGGATCGGCGAAACGGAGGCAAGGGTCATGGCGTCAGCTCCGCGCATTCGGCGATCACCCGCGCCATCGCCGTGTCCCAGGCCTCGTAGCGCATCTGGCGCAGGCCGTGGCGGCGGGCGTCGAGCAGCGAACGGTCGGCGTCGATGCGCAGCAGTTCGCGCGCCAGCTGCGCGCCGTCGCCGTAATCGGCGAGGAAACAGGCCTGGTGCTGCTCGAACGGGGCCGAGGTGAACAAGCCGGGGTTGGTGAAGAACGGGATTTCCAGCGCCGCGCAGTCGAACCATTTGTTCGGTTCGGCCAGGCGGTTGATCTCCAGCGCCGGGTCGTAGAAGGCCAGCACCACGTCGCAGCTCAGCAGCATCGCCAGCGCCTCCTCGTTGCTGACGATGCCGCGGTAGCGCTCGCCCAGGCCGCCGGCCAGGCGCTGCGCGTCGGGCCCGAGCAGGCGCCCGGCGGCGACGAAGTCGATCTTGCCGGCGCAGGCCTCGGCCGCTTCACGCATCATCGCGGCGCCGCGCTCGGGCGAGATCAGGCCGCTGATCAGCACGCGCAGGCGGCCGTCGCGCGGCGGCAGCGCCGCGGCGATCTGGCGGGCGCGGGCGATGGTGTCGGTGTGCGGAGTGTTGCGCACCACCCGCACGTTGTCGCTGTCGTTGCCTTCGGTGCGCGAATCGCCGGGCACCACGTGCAGCGCGGCGCGGCGGCCGACGAAGCGCTCCAGCAGCTCGATGAAGCGCTTCACCGGCGCCGGCCAGGCGTAGCTTTTGGACAGCTTGTCGCGGTCGAGGAACACGTAGCGGCAGCGGCGCACGCTGGAGACCAGCGCGCACGGCAGGGCCGCGTCCAGGCGCGAGCAGAAGTACACGCCGGCGCGCGGCTGGGCGAACACCCGCGCGGTCAGCCACAGCACCCACAGCGCATAGCCCAGCGCATTGACCGCGCCGCCGCCCCACGAGCCGAAGCTCAGCAGCACGCGCACCTTGGGCAGGTCGCGCGCCTGCTTGTCGCGGCTCCAGATCCAGAACTCGTACGGCACCTGGGCGCTGTCGAGCACTTTCGACAGCTTCGCCAGGTACGGGTTCTTCAGATAGGGATTGCCTTGGCCGAGGATGATCGCTTGCATATCGAGGATTCGGGAGTGGCGCCGGGTCAGTGGGCGATGGGCTGGGACGACGCGGGAAAGCGGCGTTGGACGTTCGCGGTGCGCACGACGAACGCGGTGGACAGCGCATAGAACACGCACAGGTACAGTTCTTTCGGGCTGGTGATGTCGCCGCTGAACATGGCGTTGGCCAGCGAGTACAGCGACAGCGCGCACAGGAAGGTCGCGACCAGGTCGCGGCCCTGGCTGCGCTTGGCGCTGCGGTACAGGCGCGCGATCGCGTAGACGATCAGGGCGAAGAAGAACGCGGTGAAGACCAGGCCCGGTTCGATCAGGGTCTCGATCAGCAGGTTGTGCGGGTAGGGCTGCAGCGCGCCGCTGGCCTCGAACGCGCCGAAGCCCTGGCCGAACAGGGTGTCGCGCAGCATCGAGAACGACACTTCGTACAGGTTCATGCGCAGCACGTCGCTGCCGCTGTAGTTGCTGACCACCAGGCTGGCCAGGCGATCCTTGATCCCGTCCGGCGCCAGCACCGCCGCGGCGACCGCGAGCAAAACCACCGCCAGCCCCGCCGCCCACACCTTGCGCGAGAGCAGCAGCGCGCCGCGGTTGGTCAGCACCAGCAGCACGCCCAGGCCGAGCAGCAGCGACAGGATCGGGCCGCGCGAGCCGGCCAGCACCAGCGCCGCCACGCACGGCAGGATCAACGCGATGCGCAGCGCCTGCCGGCGCGGATCGGTGAGCAGGCGCCAGGCCAGGAACATGATCGCGGTGCCGGCCGCGCGCGCGATCCAGATCGGATTGCCGTCGCCCTGCATCAGCCGCTGCGCGCCGGTGTCGGCGCCCTTGTTCATCGCCAGCGCGGCCACGCTGAGCAAGAAGCACAGCGCGACGTAGATCTTGACGAACTGCTCGGCCGCCGCGCCGCGCAGTACGAAGCAGGCGCAGTAGGCGCAGAACACCAGGATCAGATAGAACTTGAGTTCCTTGGGCCGGTGGCCGATGTGGGTGTCCAGGTAGGCGATCTGGGCGAACGCGACCAGGCATACGATCACCGGCAGCAGGCAGGCGAAGCGGTTGAGCCCGCTGTAGGACAGCGACAGGCCGCCGAGCACGATGGTCGCGGCGATCGCCGCGTACTGGACCAGATCGGTGTCCACGGCGAAGAACACCGAGGCCCAGCCCGACAGCAGGAACAGGCCCAGGCAGGCCGGTGCCAGCAACAGCTTGGGCGCGGGAATCCGCATCGCGGCCGCTCCGTCCTCAGCCCGCGCGCGCGCCGGCGAGCGCGGCGGCGTGCGCCTGCGCGGCCTGCTTCAACGCGGCCTGCTCGACCGGGCCGACGCCGGCGCCGCGGGTGGCGCGCTCGACGTACTCGGCGACCGAGCCGACGATCTGGCCCGGATTGCCGATCACGATGCTCAGCGGCGGGATCGTGCCGCGCACCACCGCGCCGGCGCCGACGATGCAGCCCGCGCCGATGTCGGCGCCGGGCATGATGATCGAGCCGGTGCCGATGAAGGCGTGGCGGCCGATCGAGATCGGCTTGATCCGGCCTTGCGGCCGGTCGAACTTCAGCCCCAGCTCTTTGGCCACGGTATGGATCGCCCAATCGTGGGTGAGGATGCGCACGTTGCTGGAGATCGTGCAGCCCTTGCCGAGGCGGATCAGCGAATAGTCGGTGCCGTCGAACCAGATCTTGGCCGACAGATAGTTCGGCCGCTCCTCGATCTGCGCGCCTTCCGAGCGCAGGAACCAGGCGTAAAGGCGCGTGACCAGGCCGGGCTTGATGAACCAGCCCAGGCGGATGAGGCTCAGCACGACGGCCTTCTTGAGCAGGCGGAAGACTTTCATGGGCATGCTCCTATCGAGTATTGCTTGGCGCCGCGGACCAACGCAGTTCGCGGCGGTTGCAGGTGGCGAAAACGATGAGCTGCACGCTCGAGGCGATGGCGTAGGCGATGGCCACGCCGGTGGCGCCGGCGCCGAGCTTGAGCGCCAGCGCCGCCGCGCCGATCAGGCTGGCGGCGAAGGCGGCGTTGCCGATCAGCAGCACGCCGGGCCGGCCGTCGGCCGTGGCCTTGCGCATCAGGATCGTGGTCGGCGCGGTCGCGACCGCCGACAGCAGCAGCCATTGCAGCGGCACGATCGCTTCGGCATAGGCCGGGGCGAAGCGCGCCACCGCGATCGGCGCGGCCATCGCCAGCACGCCGGCGATGCAGGCGGTGACCACGACCAGCAGGGCGATGGATTGGCGCAGGGTCGCGGCGGCTTCGTCGCGCGCGCCGCGCACGATCGCCGCCGACAGCATCGGCAGCGCCGCGTTGGCGACCACGCCCATGCCGAACAGCAGGATCGAGCGCGCCTGGTTGCCGAGGGCGAAATGGCCGAGCTCGGCGTCGCCGTGGGCGCTGTGCGCGAGCATCGCCATCGACAGCCAGATCGCCGGCATGGTCAGCAGGCCCGACAACGACGACGGCAGACCCAGGCGCCAGACCACCGCCCAGTCCTCGCGCGTGGCCGCCGACCACGCCAGGCGTTCGCCGTGCTCGCGCCGGTAGCGGCGCAGCACGCGCTCCTGGCCGAGCACGATCAGCCATTGCGCGGCGATCGAGCCGTACACCGCCCAGCCGATGTCGCGCTGGGTCGCCGCGCCCCACATGATCGCGAACACCACCGGCGCGGTCAGCAGATTGGCCACCGCCTGCTGCTTGACCTTGTGCAGCGCCAGCGCGACGCCGTTCTGGATCGCGCCGACGAAGCCGGTCAGCACCAGCAGCGAGGAACTGGCGTAGACCACGGCCAGATCGCCGGAGCCGCCGAGCTTGACCGCGAGCGGGTACGAACACGCCAGCAACAGCGCGGCGAACACCAGCGAGGCCAGCAGCGCCGAGCCGTACGACACGGTCAGCGCGGCCGATACGCGTCCCTCCCCGGACGCGACCGCCTCGGCCACGATCTTGGTCGCCATCTGCCCCAGGCTCAGCGCGCAGAAAGTGGTGAACAGCAGCGCGGTGGTCTGGATCAGGGTGAACTGGCCGAACGCCGCCGGGCCGAGGTAATGCGCGGCCGCCAGCACGCCGGCGAACAGCGCGCCGCGCGAGGCCATCGCGCTGACCGCCGACAGGCTGGCGGTGCCGATCAGACGCCGCATCATCGTGCAGGGCTTCCGCGAACGGGCCTGGAACCGGGCGCGGTCGCGCTCAGGTCCAGATGCCCTTGGTGTCGACGATCTTCATGTGCTTGGGCATGACGTGCTCCTTGAAAGGTTTGTGGTCGACCAGCAGCACCGCGATGTCGGCCTCGCGGCTGGCGGTGGACAGGTCGGACAGCACCACGTTGGGCGCGCTGAGCCTGGCCGGCAGGACTTCGATGTGCGGCTCCACCGCCAGTACCGTGCCGGCGTGGCGCTGCGCCAGTTCCACCGCGATGCCCAGCGCCGGGCTTTCGCGCAGGTCGTCGATGTCGGGCTTGAAGGCCAGGCCGAACACCGCGATCTTCAGGTCCTGCGCCTGCTTGCCGGCGGCCTTGGCCTCGTCGATGGCCGCGTCGATCTTGTCCATCACCCAGCCGGGCTTGCCGTTGTTGACCTCGCGCGCGGTGCGGATCAGCCGCGCTTCCTCCGGCGCGCTGTCGACGATGAACCACGGGTCGACCGCGATGCAGTGGCCGCCCACGCCGGGGCCGGGCTGGAGGATGTTGACGCGCGGATGGCGGTTGGCCAGGCCGACCAGCTCCCACACGTTGATGCCGAGCTTGTCGCAGATGATCGACAGCTCGTTGGCGAAGGCGATGTTGACGTCGCGGAACGCGTTCTCGGTGAGCTTGCACATCTCGGCGGTGCGCGCGTTGGTGACGATGCACTGGCCGCGCACGAAGCTTTGGTACAGCTCGGCGGCGCGCTGCGAGCAGCGCGGGGTCATGCCGCCGATGACGCGGTCGTTCTCGATCAGCTCGCGCATCACCTGGCCCGGCAGCACGCGCTCGGGGCAGTGAGCGACGTTGACGTCGGCGGCGTCGCCGACGTGTTGCGGGAAGCTCAGGTCCGCGCGCGCCTCGGCCAGCCAATGCGCGAGCTGCTCGGTCGCGCCGACCGGCGAGGTCGATTCCAGCACCACCAGGTCGCCCTTGCGCAGCACCGGCGCCAGCGCCTTGGCCGCGGCTTCGATGTAGCCCAGGTCGGGCTGGTGGTCGCCCTTGAACGGGGTCGGCACCGCGATCAGGTAGGCGTCGGCATGCTCGGGCGTGGTGCTGGCGCGCAGCAGGCCGGCGTCGACCGCGGCGCGCACGGCGACGTCGAGCGCGGGCTCGACGATGTGGATCTCGCCGCGGTTGATCGTGTCCACGACCGAGGCGGTCACGTCGACGCCGATCACGCGCTTGCCCGCCGCGGCGAACGCGGCGGCGGTGGGAAGGCCGATGTAACCCAGGCCGATGACCGAGACGGTGTCGAAACTCATAAAGGCTCCAGTGGTCCTGCGTGGGGCAGGGGTGCTCAGGGATGCATGAACCCGCGCCGTCGCGCCCGCGAAGGGCGGCGACGGCGCGGGTGGGGGACTTACGCGGCCAGCAGCGAGTCTTCGCGGCGGAACTGCGCCAGGGCGGCGACGATGCGCTGGCAGGCCAGGCCGTCGCCGTAGGGGTTGTGGGCGAAGCTCATCGCTTCGTAGGCGGCGCGGTCGTTCAGCAACTGGCTGATGCCGTCGCAGATCAACTCGCGGTCGGTGCCGACCAGGCGCACCGTGCCGGCGGCGACCGCTTCCGGCCGCTCGGTGGTGTCGCGCATCACCAGCACCGGCTTGCCCAGCGACGGCGCTTCTTCCTGGATGCCGCCGGAGTCGGTGAGGATGATGTACGCGCGGTTCATCAGGTACACGAACGGCAGGTAGTCCAGCGGCTCGATCAGATGCACGTTGGCGATCCCGCGCAGCACGCGGTTGACCGGTTCGCGCACCTGCGGGTTCAGGTGCACCGGATAGACGATGTCGATCTCCGGATGGCGCAGCGCGGTGTCGCGCAGCGCCTCGCAGATGCGCTCGAAGCCGCCGCCGAAGCTCTCGCGGCGGTGGCCGGTGACCAACACCACCTTGCGCTCGTCGCGCAGGAATTCGAACTTGGCCGCGATCTCCCGGCGCAGTTCCGGCGTGCGCTCGATCCGCACCAGCACGTCCTTGAGCGCGTCGATCACGGTATTGCCGGTGATCGCGATGCGCTCGTCGGGAATGCCTTCCTCGCGCAGGTTGCCGCGCGACAGTTCGGTCGGGGCGAAGTGGATCGCCGCCAGCGCGCCGGTGAGCTTGCGGTTGGCCTCTTCCGGCCACGGCGAATACAGGTTGCCGGTGCGCAGGCCGGCCTCGACGTGGGCGACCGGAATCTGCTGGTAATACGCCGCCAGGGTCGCGGCCATCGTGGTCGAGGTGTCGCCGTGGACCAGCACCACATCGGGCTTGAGCTCGGCCAGCACCGTCTTCATCCCGGTCAGGATCGCGGTGGTGACGTCGGTGAGGTCCTGCTTGGGCTTCATGATGTTGAGGTCGAAGTCCGGCTGGATCTCGAACAGCTGCAGCACCTGGTCGAGCATCTGCCGGTGCTGGCCGGTGACGCATACGCGCGCGTCGAAGCGCGGATCCTGCGCCAGCATCTTGGCCAGCGGCGCCATCTTGATCGCTTCCGGGCGGGTGCCGAACACGCACAGGGTCTTGATCGCCGGGCCGCCGAGCTGGACCGAGGCGGCGCCCGCCGGCAGCGGCGGCAGCGGAGCGAAGCCGCCGGCGGCGGTTTCGCCGAGCGCGCCGCGGGCGTAGGCGGC
>NZ_LXSD01000291.1:0-2151 GCF_017168095.1 Lysobacter enzymogenes
CGCGCGCAATCGCGCGATCCCAGCCGGCTGGATCGGCTGTACCGGCTCAAGCTCGCCGGACGCGATCCCGAGCGCCGCAGGCGCCGCCGGCGGTCCTTGCACGAACTGGCGTGCTGGTTCGCGTTGGCCCTGCTGGTGGCCGCCGCACTGGTCTCGCCGGTGCGCGCGGCGCCGGCGCCGGCCGCCGCTGCGGCTGCCGCGGGCCGCTGATCGCCGCGTTTACGCCGCGCCGGCGGCGAACAACGCGATCCGATCCGGCGAGCATGCCGGCTGCAGCAAGCGCAACCACGGCTGCGCCGCCAGGCTGCGCGTGCACGGGCCGAGGCTGGCGACGCGGATCGGCCGCTGCAACGACCGCTCGCGCACACGCGCCAGCACCTGCGCCAGCAGTTCGCCGGTGAACGGCGTATACAGATAGAACACCGTTCCCGCCGACAGGTCCGCGACGCGCGCGTCGGCGTGCACGAACTGCGCCCGGTGCAGGCGCAGCGCCTGCGCACCGGCGCGCGCGCTGTCGACATATGCCGCTTCGTGTTCGATGCCGATGCAGCGCGCCGGCGTGCACGCCGCGGCCAGCAGCGGCAGATGGCCGAGGCCTGAGCCCAGGTCGATCAGCACGTCGTGGGCGCCCAGCTCCAGCCGCGCCAGCAAGTCGAGCAGATGCCGCGCCGGCGTCGGCTGATAGAACACCGTCTGCGGCGCGGGCGCGGCGATCTCGCCGCGCGGTTCGGCCAGCCCGAGCACCGCGGCGAGCAAGGCATCGAGCGGGTCGTAGCCGTCGCCGTCCGCGTCGGCCGGCGCAGCCGACCGCCATTCGCGCAGCAGCTGCGCGCCCTCGCCGGCGACGATGCGCGCGCGCATGGCCGCGGCCGCGTCTGCGTCGGCCGCCTCCATGATCGCCTGCGCGGCATCGGCGCGCGCGGCCAGGATCGCGGCGCCGGCATCGTCGCCGAGCGCCAGGCCGAGCCGCTCGATCCGCTCCTGCAACTGCGCGCGCTCGCGCCAGCGCTCCGGCCGCAACCAGTCGTCGTGGTGCCCGAGTCCGTCGAGCAGGCGCCGCAAGGCTTCGCTCATGTCGCTTCGTTCCTTTACCGCCGGGGCGGCGATGGTCGCATGGACGCGCGGCGCTGCGGCAGCCGCCCGCCGGCCGCTGCGGTCGCCCCGCCCGCGCCGGCGCGGTCCGTTCCACGCCGATGCTTGCGTCGCCGCGCGCGGGATACTCAGGCTGCTGTCGCGTCACTGTCACGAAACAGCCATAAATTGCGCAAAGCCGCGCGGCAGCGGTCCCGCTGACGGACCTGTCTGCGCCGCCCCTCCTTCCCAAGCGATTTCCAGGCGATCCCCCATGCGTCCGTTCAAGCTCGCGTCCCTGCTGCCGATCCTGCTCGCGCTGTCCTTCGCCGCGCAGGCGCGCAAACCCTATATCGAGATCGAGCGCAAGCTGAGCGCGCAGCAATTGCAGGAGGTCGGCCTCAGCGCCGAACAACTGGCCAAGCTCAACCGCATGCTGCGCGAGGCCGACGAAGGCGCGCCGGGCAGCACCGAAGCCGTCGCCGCGGCCGATGCCGGCAATACCGACAGTGCCGGCCCGCAGGTCGGCGCCGGCGCGCCGCGCGAGCGCAGCCCGGGCGCGGGCCAGTTCATCGGCCTCAACGACGAGCCGATCAAGAGCCGGCTCAGGCACGATGTGTCGGGATGGGAGCCCGGCACCGTGTTCGAGCTGGAGAACGGCCAGCAGTGGAAGGTGCTCAAGGGCCGGATGAGCCTGAACAAGCCGATGATCAAGCCGGAGATCGTGGTGGTGCCCGGCGTGGCCGGACGCTGGTTCCTGCAGGTCGATGAGGATATGCCCAAGGCGCGGGTGTACCGGATCGATTGAGATCGCGATGGCTGAAGCCGAAACGGTTCGAGCCGCGCCGATGGCGAGCGGCGCACGGCGCTACATCGCGGCATGACGCTGAAGTCTCTGGATCCCCGCCTGCGCGGGGATGACGGCTTGGAGCGGCGTGGTGAAACCGACTTACGGCGAAACCCACCTGGGGATGACGGTATGGAGCGGCGCGGTGAAACCGACTTACGGCGAAACCAACCTGTCGTCATGCCCGCGAAGGCGGGCATCCAGGGCTTCATCGATGCATGACGCTGAAGTCT